>JANYIZ010000050.1 GCA_025408445.1 Frigoribacterium sp.
GGGGACGAGATCGAGCTGCTCTCCGCGCCAGCCAATGCGCCGACCATCCTCGAGGTGTACCGGGCCTGAGTCTCGGTGCCGCCATTGTCGCTCGAGGGGTGTTCATCGTCGCTGCGGTTCGCGATAAGCTACCGGAGGTTCGAATCGCGTCAGCGGGTCGGTCAAGTCACGGGCTGTGGCGCAGCTTGGTAGCGCACTTGACTGGGGGTCAAGGGGTCGCAGGTTCAAATCCTGTCAGCCCGACCGAAAGGGTCGTACCATAAACCGTCCCAAGAGCTGAAGACGAAATCCCTTGCGATGAAGATCGCGAGGGATTTTGTGATTTCTGGGGTTGAAGGACCGCCGTGATTCGTGCCGATGAGCGTCGCGGTGGCTGCAAAGTCGTTAATCGACGAAAGGGATTGCCTCAAGTTCAGTTGGCTCAGACGCAAGCTGAATCGGGTACTTGTCAATCCGCAGCATAAGGGTAGGCGGTTCAAACTTTCTCTATTCCATCGGGGTGAGAAATTGGTCGGGTGAAAGATCGGGAACCGCGGTCAGTGGCCGAAAACTCTCGACAATGAAGCTGAGGAATTGCTGCCTGCTAGGTTGGCGGGATGGTCGACAAGTCAGTTCGCGATGAGATCGCGGCATTCGTTGCCGAGCGGGACTGGGCGCAGTTTCACAGCCCCGAGAACTTGGCGAAGAGCATCGCGATTGAAGCGGGCGAGTTGCTCGAGTGTTTCCAGTGGAACGCTGATGCAAACGATGATCGAGTACGCGAGGAACTAGCCGACGTCTTCACCTACTGCCTGCTGCTCGCCGAGCGCATTGGTGCAGATCCGGAACAGATCATCCTCGACAAGCTCGCCGCCACGCGACAGAAGTATCCGGTGGATAAGGCGCGGGGGCGCAGCGCCAAATATGACACCCTTTGACATCGCGCGGCTCGACTTCACTCCGGTAGCCGTCAAGGCATGGACGTCGCTCGATCACCGCAACACCAACTGGCCGGTTGTCTACGTCTTGGACGACGTCAAACGCGATGGCCAGGTTGCCGTTAGGAGCGGTCTCAACGACGTTTATGTGGGAGAGTCGCGCAACGCCGCGGCACGGATGCGGCAGCACTTCGACTCACCAGAAAAGAAGCACCTTCGCACCATCCGGGTGATTGTCGACGCCACATTCAACAAGTCGGTCTGTCTCGACCTTGAGTCGTACCTGATCCGGATGCTGGCCGGCGACGGTTCGTACCGGGTGCTGAACAGGAACGACGGGATCACCGAGGCCGACTACTATGATCGCGGCCACTACCGCGAGTCCTTTCTTGAGGTGTTCGATCAGCTGAAGCGGGACGGGGTCTTCACCCGAACCATTCCCGAGATTGAGAACAGCGACCTCTTCAAGCTCTCGCCGTTCAAAGCATTGACGCCGGACCAGGCGATCGCAGTTGAGGACATTCTCGAGGGTCTCTTTGAGGACCTGAAGTCGGGCGAGAAAAGCACGACTGTCATCCAGGGCGAGCCGGGGACCGGCAAGACTGTCGTCGCCATCTATATGCTCAAGTTGCTCGTGGACATCGCGGCCACCGCCCCTGCGGAAGACCTCGATAGCGACACGCTGTTCTCCGAGTTCTTCGTCGAGGGCTACCAGGACCTTCTCAAGGACGTTCGGATCGGCCTTGTGGTGCCGCAGCAGTCGTTGCGGGAATCGATCAAAAAGGTGTTCAAGAAGACCCCGGGATTACATCCAGCGATGGTGATGACGGCCTTCGACGTCGGCTTCTCGGATCAGCACTTCGACCTGCTCATCGTCGACGAAGCGCACCGTCTCAACCAGCGCGCGAATCAACCGTCAGGGGTGCAGAACAAGAAATTCAGAGACATTACCGAGAGGCTTTTCGGAAGCGACGACAAGACGAAGACCCAGCTCGACTGGATTCGAGCGAAGAGCAGGCACCAGATCTTCCTGCTCGACGCGGCCCAAAGTGTTCGGCCGGCCGACCTGCCCTCGGAGACGCTGAGCGTGCTTGTGGGGGAGGCGAAGGCCGCGAATCGCAACTATCCGCTGCTCTCCCAGATGCGGGTTCAGGCCGGGTCGGACTACGTCTCCTACATCAGGCGCATCCTCGGTTCGGGTGCACCGGTGGCTCCCGAGGGGTTCGACGGCTACGGGTTTCGGCTCTTCGACAACCTTGCTGAGATGCGCGAGGAAATCCGGCGCAAGGATGCCGAAGTCGGACTCTCTCGCCTGCTCGCCGGGTACGCCTGGCCATGGAAGACCAAGAACGACAAGACGGCATTTGACATCGAACTGGGCGGCGTGCAGCTTCGCTGGAACAGCAAGCAGGTCGACTGGATCGCCTCGCCAAAGGCGATCGACGAAGTCGGCTCCATCCACACCGTCCAGGGCTACGACCTCAACTACGCCGGTGTGATCATCGGCCCGGATCTTCGCTGCGACCCTGTGAACGGCACGCTGATCGTCGATCGGGATTCGTACTTCGACACGAAGGGCAAGGAGAACAACGACGTCCTGGGGAAGAAGTACACCGACGATGACCTTCTGCGATTCATCAGCAACATCTATGCGGTGCTGCTCACCCGCGGCATCCTGGGTACCTACGTGTATGTCTGCGACCCGGCGCTTCGCACGCACCTGCGACAGTTCATCCCGAGCGTTTAGCCCGTTCTGGGATCAATTCAAGTAGCCAAACGGGCGTCCTCAGGCGAGAAGCTTTACCGCCTCACGGATGCTGGAGGCATGCTGGTATATGTCGTCGAGCGTCTCGATTTCATAGCGGGTTTCGATCTTGTCGGCGTCGAACAGGCCCAGATACTTCTTGGCCTTGCCGTTGAAGTGGAGTCGAGCGATCGGCTTCCTATTGTTGTCGTCCAGGAGGATGGCAAAGTAGGACTTCGAGTCCCGATGCACCACGCGCTGCGGCTTCACTTCGCTGCAGGCGATCGCCTTGATGATCTGATACCCCTCGAGTTCTTCAGGAGTAGTGGCGATCTCGGTGTCGCGATCGAGATCTTCCTGCACGGCAACGTGACTAGTCACGGCTTCCTCTTGCGCGCCGGCTTCCACTGCCGAGAAGTTATTGCCACCGAGCGCCACTTTCAACCGGTCGTTGACTTGATCGTTGAGAAACTGCTTCGTCGCCTTGGTGACCAAGGTCGTGAATTGCACGCGAACGCGCTGGGTAAACGTTCCGTCGTAAACCCTAGTGGTGAAGAACCGGATCCACTCGTCTTCCGGCTCCTTAAACTGCGCAGCGATGGTGCGCTTGATCTGGCCGATGTACTTGAGCTCCCCGGCGGCGTTGATGATCGAGTCGAGGTCGAAAACGTCCTTAGTGAGTTTGCGAAGTTCGGGGATCAGCGACTCGTCGATGTCTAGTAGATCGAGCACGAGGAACGGTTTGTCGTCCATGCGGTTGGGTGCGTCGAGGTCCGTGTAGAACTGATAAGTCTCACCATTCGTGAGCACCGCGATGCGGGCATTCGTCACGGCGAAGTAGCGGTAGAGCTGCGAGGCGTTCTCAATCTTCAATGGCTCGCTTGACTTCTTGCATTCGATGAGTATCTGCACTTCGCCGTTTCGCATGATGGCGTAGTCGATCTTTTCGCCCTTCTTGATGCCGACGTCGGCCGTGAACTCGGGGACGACCTCGAGCGGATTGAACACGTCGTAGCCGAGGATGTTGGAAATGAAGGGCATGACGAAGGCGTTCTTTGTGGCCTCCTCCGTTTGGATGGCCTCACGCTGGTTCTTCACCTTCAGCGCCATTGCCGTGAGCAGCTCTTCAAATTCCATGATTCCTCCATTGTGAACAGACCTAACAGCACAGTATCGAGAAGATGACACAATGTCGTCCACGGCGCGAATGCGCGCGAGCGTCGAATTCTTCCGCCGCGAGTCGCCCAACCTCGAGGGACGGACCACCAGTGTTCCCGTACTGGGGTGGCTCGCCCCAGCCGTGACGAGATATCGTCAAATCCCGGGGGCGATGGGATGACGACGAGCAGTGAGGCGCTTCACGCGCCGAAGGCCATGCGCCTCCGGTATGCGGGCCAGTGTCGAATGTGCGCGCGTGAACTTCCCGCCGGCTCATTCGCGATATACAACCGCGAAAGCAGTTCGGTGACTTGCGTGGATTGCGCGCCCGAGCCTTCCACCGCGAGTCCCGAAATCGTTACCCCAATCGCGGCCGAGCGCTCGACCGAATCGCCCTATGCCGCCGACGAGTCGGGTCCGGCAGACCGGGAAGTCTTTGCCGGCGCCGCAGGAGCGTCAGCTCGCCGCGAGAATGAGAGACGCAAGCAGGCTCGAGAGACACGAGTCCGAAAGAACCACCCGCTTGTTGGTGGTTTAGTTCTGGCGCTCGTCGATGATCCTTAGAGCACGAGGGCAACGGGCGCTGAAGGCGAGGAGCGTCTGGGGCGCCGACTCGACAAGCTCGTCGGAGAAAGCATTCACGTGCTTCACGACCGCCGCATCCCGCGCACGAAGGCAAATATCGATCACATTGTCGTTTCGTCTTCTGGAGTGTTCGTAATTGATGCGAAGAAGTACATGGGCCGCCCGAGTTTACGTGTCCAGGGAGGGCTATTCCGCCCTCGGATCGAGACGCTGATGGTGGGTTCGCGGGACTGCACCAAGCAGGTTGACGGAGTTCACAAGCAGGTCGATCTGGTGACGGCTGCTCTTCAGTCCGCCGAACTCGCGCACATCCCCGTTGCCGGAATGTTGTGTTTCGTGGAGGCCGACTGGCCTCTGCTCGGGGGAGACTTCACGATCGATGGAGTGCGCGTCCTCTGGCCGAAGAAGGCGGTCAGCTACATCGTGCAGTCGGGCGGTATCGATGCACCCGCGACGCGCCTTGTCCATCGGACCCTGGCTCAGGCGTTCCCTTCGGCCTGAAGACCTTGGGCTGCCGGAGAAGAGTCGACCGATGCTAAGTGATAGTAGGGTTGCTCATTATCGATACTTATGATGACAACTATCGGTAAGATGATGGCATGCGGATATCTGATGCCACCAGCGTCGCGGCTCAGGGCTGGCCCGCGATCATGTTCGAGACGCTTCCCTGGTTAAGTGCTGCTGACGAGGGCGAGTCAAGGCGCGCTGCGCTCAAGGCCCGCGGACCGTACGAAGCGGCAGTCCCGCCGTTCATCGCGAACCTGCCACTTCCGCGTCTCGACGATGAAACGGCTGCCGCCGCCGAGGATGCCGTTGCCGCCCTGAGCCGATTCGACGGCGAAGTGGGCGCGGTCGCGGCGCCGTTCTCGGCCATCCTGCTTCGAAGCGAAAGCGCCGCGAGCTCTGAGATCGAGCAGCTGACCGCGACCGCAAAGAACATCGCGCTGGCCGAACTCGGACGAGGCGGCGGCACGAACTCCCGCGCCATCGTCGGGAACGTCCGCGCGATGGAGGCGGCGATCGACATGGCAAACGAGCTGGATGCCTCGACCATCATCGCCATGCAGGCCGAGATCCTGCGAGACGACCAGCCCGAGCACACGGGCGGGTGGCGCGAGCAGCAGGTCTGGATCGGCGGGGGTTACTCGAACAGCCCGCACATGGCATCCTTCGTCCCGCCCCACCACGATCGGGTCGCCGCTCTAATGGACGACCTCGTCGCCTTCGCGACTCGCTCGGACCTGCCTGCCTTCGCCCAGATCGCGATTGCGCACGCGCAGTTCGAGACGGTCCACCCGTTTCCCGACGGCAACGGACGCACCGGCCGCGCGCTGATCCAGGCGATGCTGCATCGGTTGGGGGTGACCCGAAACGTGACCGTGCCGGTCTCGGCCGGGCTGTTGCGGGACACCAGGGGCTATTTCGACGCGCAGACGGCGTATCGTTCCGGGGACGTCGCCCCGATCATCCGCGGGCTGGCGGCGGCGTCGTTGGCGGCGGTCGTGAATGGGCGGCAGCTGGTCGCCGACCTGACGGATGTCCGCGCCGTCTGGGAGCGGATCGCGTCCGCCCGCGCGGGAAGCGCCGGGCGCCGGCTGTTGGACGTGCTGCAGCGGCAGCCGATCATCGATGCGAAACTCGCGTCCGAGGCACTCGGGATCAGTGCCCGCAACGCGCAGGGCGGAATCAATCGCCTGGTCGAGGACGGCATCCTGCACAAGATCGGATCGGCCGAGCGCAATCGGGCCTACGAGGCGCGGGAGGTGCTCATCGCCCTGGACGAGTTCGCGGCCCGGGCGAAAAGGGGTCGGCTGGGGTGACTCGCGCTGTTGTGTCTCGCACCATCGGTGACACTTCTGCCGCTATAGATCTTGATAGGTCGGTGACGCATCCGCGGCTCTTGGGGGTCTGCTGTCGGTTTGGTTGACTTTGACGTGCCCCATGGTTTGGTTACCGAAACGTCGATGCAAGCCGGCGTGGCACGGCAACTGACGTGGCTACTCTCGCTTCGACATTCGACATTCGACATCCGATTGTTCTGGCGCCTATCTTCACGGCCATATGCGACCCTCGTTCTGGAATGCACAACGTCTTCGCGTGGTCCCGGAGGGATCCCAGGGGCAACACGGCTGGTCCTATTGGGGGCAGACGGCGGCGCCTGCCCCGCACTGGGGGGTGCAGTTCCGAGTTTCGCTCGATACTGTCAGGCCCGGGGGAAAAATGACTTCTACAGATGACACTGGTCACCGTTCTGACTTCGCCGGCATCCAGGCGCTATCGTCTCGCGAGGCGGGCTATTCCGTTGCGCTGAAGTGTCTGGAGGTTCAGGCCCAGGCGGAGTCCCGGGATCCTACGCTCCGGACTGCGGAACGAGTCGTCCTTCATGACGATGCTTGGTCTTGGTACCAGGGTGCGCTTGGCGAGATTGAGGTCGGACGGATGCTCTCCGAACTGGGCCCGGAGTGGTTCGTCAGGCACGCGGTTCCAATCGGGGCGGGGACTAAGGACGTCGACCATTTGGTCATCGGCCCCGGGGGTGTCTTCGCGATCAACACCAAGCATCATGCCGGTGCCAAGGTCTGGGTTGTCGACTACGCGCTGGGGATCAACAACAGCAAGACCCGCCATCTTGCGGATGGTCGTCGCGACGCCCTTGACGTGGCCAAGAGACTGTCGGCTAGGGCGGAGTTTCCCGTTCCCGTGAGACCGGTGATCGCCCTCGTCGATCCGCAGTCAGTGACTGATAAACGGGCTCCATACAGTCGCCCCGTTGCGGTGCTCGATGCTCGCAAGCTTGTGGCTTGGCTAAAGGCCCAGCCGCAGCAGCTGGGCGATACGAAGCTGTCGTTGCTCAAGCTCGCCGCGGAGGAGCCGGAGACGTGGCACGTGGATCCTCAGGCCGCGAATACGCTCCGGGTGATGCCGCGGTTCGAGCGACTCATCGCGGACGTCGGAACTTCGCGCAGGCCCGTGGCGGCGCCGCTCCGCGCTCGAACTTCGCACCAACCCCACCGCAACCTCGCGCCCAGGCCCAACCGCCCGCCGCGGAAGACGTCCGCGCCGCGAAAGGGTGCGCGCGGACCGACGGCACTCGACCTTGTGAAGCTCTGGTTCGCGGTGGCGTTGATCATCGCTGGTATTTTCACTTTCCGCTCGATCGCCAATCAGCCCTGCGTCTCCATCGGCTGCATCGTTCCGACTCTGTACCTTGGAGTGAAACCGCTTCTCATGCTGGCTGGGGCTGCCGTGATCGGTTTTGGCGGATTGGCAACAGTGATTTGGCTTGTCAGGAATTCCTTTAGGTGAGCCAGTAGTCCATGTGGCCAGCTTCAGCGCTGGTGACACCCACGTCGACGGCCGTCCCTTGGACGACCGTCCTAACGACCGGGCGAGCGAGTTGAGGCGACTGGGTGAAGGTCGGCGCGAAAGACTGTCCCGACTGGGTCGCTGTCACCGCCAACCTGCTCCTCGATCCGAAGGACACCAAATGAGGATCTTCCCCTACTGCAAACCCTCGCTGAGTGCCCACCTCGGCGTCGCCGCCGCCAAGCAGAGCCTCAAACGCTCCCTCGGCATCTCCCCGGTGAGGGGCTTTATCGAGCCCAGCCGCCTAAAGCAGAAGATCAAGTACCGGGCGGGCCAATATACGCAGGTCCCGCGCGCGATCCGCCAGACCGCCAAGGGAAAGCTCCGCACGCCGTTCGGACTGTGACGGTGACCGGGCTCGAAACACCGAAGCGGCAAGTTCTGCCGCAAAGCGCGACCCCGAGCGCACCGATTTCGGTTGAGTAGTCCCTGCAGGGTCATGAATCAAAGAGAGCTGGACCGTTTTCAAACCAGTCTGCGATGGCAACACACGCGGCTGTTTCAAACTGTCATAGGCGCCATTATCGGTGTCTATCACCGAAGGCGCATCTGTCGTCCTTCGAAAGCACAGATTTCGCGCTTTGCTCGAGGTCCGCAGCGACATCGCAAGCTACTGGCCCGGCGATTCGATCGAGCATGGATAGGCTGCTGAACCCGCG
>JANYIZ010000051.1 GCA_025408445.1 Frigoribacterium sp.
GCGACCAGTGCGACTGCGAGAATGAAGAAGACGGGGGCGACGACACGTTTCACGACGGAAGACTCTTTCGGTTCTATTGTTGGACTCAGTACAATATTATGCCCGTCCGGAGGAACAGATGATTCCAGCCTCGCAGAATGCGGTCGGCCGCCCGCGCGCATCGTCTCGCGCCGTCATCGAAGATGCCGCCGCCGAGCTGTTTCTCGAGAACACCTACGCGCTTACCACCATCGAGCACATCACGCAGCGCGCCGGGGTGAGTCGCAACACTTTCTTCAATTATTTCGATGCAAAGAGCGACGTGCTGTGGGTGGAGCTGGATGCCGCGATCGATCGTCTTTCACGGGAGCTGCAGGCGGTACCGCGGGGTCGCCCCGCGCTCGAAGAGATTCGTGCGGCGACCATCCGCGTGGTCTCGGACATCGGAGTAGACCGGGTGCCACTCGCACTGACCCAGGACGATGTGATGGGCACCGCGGAGGAGACCAGGGTGTCCGGTCTCGCGCGGCTCGCACGGCGCTCCGACCTGATCGCCGACTTCCTTGCCGGGCACCTTCTGCGTTCCCCGAACGATCTCCTCGTGCTCAGCGCGGCCAACGCGCTCTCCGGCGCGATCTCGGCCGCCTGGACGGTGTGGGCGAGAGACGGGATCGGACGCCATCCGCTCGCCGAATACATGGCAGAGGCTTTCGACGTGGTCTCGAATGGGCTTGAGTTCGCACTGGGCACGACGTCGGTCGCCGAGTGACGTCGCGTTGCAGGGGTAGCGGGGCTGAGGCGAGGCGGGCGGGACGTTTGACCCTGTACCGGCGCGGATTACGGGCGCAGAATTGCTGCCATGGCACAGTGGATTGAACATAAGCGACCCGAGCCCGCCCAGATCGCGCTGATCTCGGTGCTGGCGGCCTGGACTCTCGCCTGGAAGGGCGCCTCGCTCTGGCATGCGGCGAAGGATGACAGCAAGCCGTGGTTCATCGCGCTGCTGCTCAGCAACACCGCGGGACTGCTCGACGCGCTCTACATTTTCCGAGTGAGTCGCACGCGCAAGTTGGCGGTGGAGGATGCCCGCCGGGATGCGGACTACCCGCAGCAGACCCACAGCGTCGAGGACTGACCTCTCTGCCCCGACGGGCGCCGGTGCGCGGGAGAGTTGCAGCCGCAGCAGCCCCGGTGAAATATAGCGTGTTCGACAGCAGATTTTGAGCTCAGCATCCGCTCAACATCAGTTTTTCGCAGAAATCCGCGGTTCTCTGCTGTTGAACACCCGGGCGGCGGCCATTAGACCGCCACCAGTGACGGCTCGTCGGGGGTCGACAGCGACAACAGGGCTTCTTCGATGTGCTCGTCGTCACGCAGGGCCTCCTCGATGCGACGCAGGGAGTAGGCCACGTGGGTCTCGGTATCGTCACCGACGATATCGACAGAGGCCACAAGAAAGACCTTGCCCGGCCCCACAAACTCGAGGTGCAGATAGGTCACCCGTTCGATCTCGGGGCGGCCAAGCAAACGGTCAAGAACGTCGTTGCGTAGTCGGGTATCCGGGACCTCGCCAACGAGGAACCGGCGGTTACGGTCGATCAATACGATCGCAACGATGCCGAGTAGCAGGCCGATGAAAATCGATCCGGCGGAGTCGAAGGCCGCCTGGCCGGTGAGCTGGTGGAGAAAGATTCCGAGGAAGGCGATCACGAGACCGATGAGGGCAGCTGCATCCTCAGCGAACACGGCTCTCAGCGTGGCGTTCGAGCTCGTGAGGGCGAAGTGTCCCGCACTGGTGCCGCGCCTCTTGCCGCCGGCCCTGGCCTGGCGGAAAGCTTGCGTGAAGGAGACGCCCTCGAGCACGACGGCCACCGCGAGCACGATGTAGGCGATACCGAAGTCCGTGACATCTTCCGGCGCGAGGAGTTGCTGGATCCCGTGCCAGATCGAAACCACCGCACCGGCAGTGAAGATTCCGAAGGCTGCGAACATGGACCAGACGTAGGCCTCACGGCCATACCCGAGCGGATGTCCGTCGTCACGCGGCTTCATTGACCGACGATCGGCGATCAGCAGGAATATCTCGTTGGCGAAGTCGGCCCAGGAGTGCGCGGACTCGGCCACCATCGACGCGGATCCGGTGATCAGCGCCGCGATGGTTTTCGCAATCGCGATGACCAGGTTGGCGCTGAGCGCAATCAGGACGGTGAGCGATCGGCCTACAGCTGAGATGGGCGCAGGTGCGGTCATCGATTCAGTCTGGCACGTCACATAGAATTGGGATCAACGACATTGATCCGGCCATCACCGGGGAGTCTTCGGAAGAGCGGCGGTCGTCCACGGACGGCAGCCGGGTAGAACCGAACGGGTCTGGCCCGTCATCGCCAACTAACAAGCGGTCGCCCTGCAGAGGGTGGCAAGCGGGGTGGTACCGCGCGATCCGAAATCAAATTCTGGGATCGCGTCCTCGTCCAGTTGAACGTGCGACCTGGAGAGACATGACCTACCCACTGACCGATGCGACGAACTCTGATGATGACGCGCTGAGCGCGTCCCCGGACTTCCCGGCGATCGAGAACGGCATCCTCGCCTTCTGGAAAAGGGACGGCACCTTCCAGGCCTCCATCGACCAGCGCGAGGGCTGCGCGGAGTGGGTCTTCTATGACGGCCCGCCCTTCGCCAATGGCCTCCCGCACTACGGGCACCTGCTCACCGGCTATGCCAAAGACCTGTTTCCGCGCTACCAAACCATGCGAGGCAAGCTCGTGAACCGGCGATTCGGCTGGGACACCCACGGGCTCCCGGCCGAGCTCGAAGCCATGCGCCAGCTCGGCATCACCGAGAAGCACCAGATCGAAGAGATGGGTATCGCCACCTTCAACGAGAAGGCGCGTGAGTCGGTGCTCGAATACACCCGTGAGTGGGAGGACTACGTCACCCGCCAGGCTCGCTGGGTTGACTTCGAGAACGACTACAAGACCCTCGATATCACCTTCATGGAGTCGGTGATCTGGGCCTTCAAGCGGCTCCACGATAAGGGCCTCGCCTACGAGGGTTTCCGCGTGCTCCCGTACTGCTGGCATGACGAGACTCCACTGTCCAACCACGAGTTGCGTATGGATGATGACGTCTACCGCATGCGGCAGGACCAGTCCGTGACCGTCACGTTCCCCCTCGACGGACCGAAGGCGGAAACCCTGGGGCTGACCGGGGTCAAGGCGCTCGCCTGGACGACCACGCCGTGGACATTGCCGACCAACCTCGCACTGGCCGTTGGGCCGACGATCGTGTACGCCGTCGTTCCGAGCGGACCGCTCGGGGCCTCCGATGGTTCGGCGGATGGTGTGGCCGAGTTCCTGCTCGCAGCAGACACTGTCGCGAACTACCCGAAGGACCTCGGCTACGGCTCGGCCGAGGCCGCCGTCCAAGCGATCAGCCGCACCCTGTTCGGAGCCGAGCTCGGGGGAATCACCTACGCGCGGCTCTGGGACTATTACGCCGACACCGAAACCTGGGGTACCGAGAATGCGTGGCAGGTGCTCGTGGCCGACTACGTTGCCACCGGTGAGGGCACCGGCATCGTGCACCAGGCGCCCGCCTACGGTGAAGACGACCAGGTCACCTGTGCCGCGGCCGGCATCCCGGTGATCATCTCCGTCGATGATGGGGGCAAATTCCTCCCTCAGATCGCGGATGTCGCGGGGCTTCAGGTCTTCGACGCCAATAAGCCGCTCGTGCAGAAGCTGCGCGCCGACGGCCGTCTGCTGCGCGTGGCGAGCTACGAGCACAGCTACCCGCACTGCTGGCGCTGCAAGAATCCGCTCATCTACAAGGCCGTGTCGAGCTGGTTCGTCAGCGTCACCAAGTTTCGCGACCGCATGGGTGAGCTCAACGAGCAGATCAACTGGGTGCCCGAGAACGTGAAAGACGGCCAGTTTGGCAAGTGGCTTTCCAACGCCAGGGACTGGTCCATCTCGCGCAACCGATACTGGGGATCACCGATCCCGATCTGGAAGAGCGACGACCCGGAGTATCCGCGTGTCGATGTCTACGGATCGCTCGACGAGCTCGAGGCCGACTTTGGGGTGCGCCCGACGGACTTGCACCGACCGTTCATCGACGAACTGACGCGACCAAACCCGGACGATCCCACCGGCCGGTCCACGATGCGTCGGATCGAAGACGTGCTCGATGTGTGGTTCGACTCCGGGTCGATGCCGTTCGCGCAGGTTCACTACCCCTTCGAGAACGCGCAAGTTTTCGAGCAGCACAACCCTGCGGACTTCATCGTCGAGTACATCGGGCAGACGCGCGGCTGGTTCTACATGCTGCATGTGCTGTCGACCGCGCTGTTCGACCGACCCGCCTTTCGCAACGTGATCAGTCACGGCATCGTGCTCGGCAGCGACGGGCAGAAGATGTCAAAGTCGCTCCGCAACTATCCGGATGTCTCGGAGGTCTTCGACCGGGACGGCGCGGATGCGATGCGCTGGTACCTGATGTCGTCGTCGGTGATCCGCGGGGGCAACCTGGTGGTGACCGAGGAGGGCATCCGCGAGGGAGTGCGCCAGCTCATGCTGCCGCTCTGGAACAGCTACTACTTCTTCACGCTCTACGCCAACGCTGCCGAGCACACCGCCACGCTTCGCATCGACTCGACCGACGTGCTCGACCGCTACCTGCTCGCGAAGACCCGCCAGGTCATCGGCGATGTCACCCTGCACCTTGACAACCTGGACAGCCCGCTCGCCGCGAACGCGCTCCGCGATTTTGGCGACGTTCTCACCAACTGGTACGTGCGTCGCAGTCGCGGCCGCTTCTGGAGCGGCGACAGTGCCGACGCCTTCGACACGCTCTACACGGTGCTCGAGACCATCACCAGGCTCGCGGCACCGCTTCTTCCGCTCGTGGCGGAGAAAATCTGGAAGGGACTCACCGGCGGTCGCAGCGTTCATCTCACCGACTGGCCGGATGCCGCGATGTTCCCCGAGGATGACGCACTCGTCGCCACGATGGACCGCGTTCGCGAGATTGCGTCGTCGGGGCTTGGCCTGCGTAAGGCCACGGGATTGCGCGTGAGACTTCCCCTCGCGGAGCTGATCGTCGTCGCTGAGAACTCGGCCGACCTGCGAGTCTTCGCCGACATCCTGCGCGACGAACTGAATGTGAAGGCCGTCGTCGTGCGGGAACTCGCCGAAGAGAGCCTCATCGAGTTCGGCATCCAGCGGAAACTCACGGTGAACTCCCGCGCGGCCGGGCCGCGCATCGGCAAGCAGGTGCAGCAGGTGATTCAGGCGGCCAGGGCAGGCGACTGGGCTCCGAGCGGCGACACCGTCGTGGTCGGCGGCATCGAGCTTCTCCCCGCAGAGTTCGAGCTGCAGCTACAGGCGGCGGATGACGCGCAGGCGATCACCTTCCTGCCCGGCGGCGGCTTCGTGCTGCTCGACACCGAGACAACCTGGGAACTCGAGGCGGAGGGCCTCGCCCGCGACCTCATCCGCGGGGTGCAGGACACGCGGAAGGCAGCCGGCTTCCAGGTGAGTGACCGTATCGACCTCAGGCTCTACTTCGAGTCCTCGTCGGAGCGGGCCGGAGTCGAGCCATTCGAGAACACCATCGCCGAGGAGACCCTCGCGCTGGCGATCACCGTTGTCGAGACCGACGGGGGTGTGGAGGCGTACGCTGCGCAGCACGGGCGCGCCGGCGCATTCCGCTCGCTCATCCGGGCCGGACAATACGCGAACAGCGGCGACGTGCTCGTCGAAGTAACGATCCATGGAGCAGCAATCGATGTCTAAGAACCCCACTCCCGACAATACCGATCCGGGCAGCAACGATCCCGAGCTTGGCGACGACGCGCTTTTCCAGAAGGATGCCGACCGCGTCTACCAGGAGCTGCTCGCGCGCATCGGCGAGGGGCATCCGCAACCGCGCCTCGCGGCGACCAGGCGCGTGGTCGAGCTGCTTGGCGATCCGCAGCGCTCGTACCCGATCATCCATGTCACCGGTACGAATGGCAAGACCTCGACCAGCCGCATCACCGAGAGCATCCTGCGCGCCTACGGGCTGCGCACCGGGCTCTTCTCCAGCCCGCATCTCGTGCGGGTGAATGAACGCATCCTCATCGATGGCGAGCCGATCACGAACGAGGCGTTTGTCGCCAACTACCGCGACATCAAGCCATACCTCGACATGGTGGATGCCGAACTCCGTGCGGCAGGCGATGCCCCCCTGGCCTTCTTCGAGGCCTTCACCGCTCTCGCCTATGCGAGCTTCGCCGACGCCCCGGTGGATGTCGCGGTAATCGAAGTCGGTCTCGGTGGCGAATGGGACTCCACAAATGTGGGCGACGGCCAGGTCGCGGTGTTCACTCCGATCTCACTCGACCACACCGCGCGCCTCGGCAATACCGTCGCGCTCATCGCTGCCACGAAGGCCGGCATCATCAAGCCAACTGCGGCGGTCGTGACCGCGACCCAGCCGGTGACCGCCCTCGCCGAGCTCGTGCGTGCCAGCGACCTGATGGAGGCGAGCCTCGCGGTGCAGGGCACCGCCTTCGAGTTGCTCTCAAACACCGTCGCGGTGGGCGGCCAGGTCATCTCGGTCCGCGGGCTCGCCGGAACCTATACCGACCTCTTCCTTCCGCTCTTCGGTGATCACCAGGCGCAGAATGCGACGGTCGCTATCGCCGCCGTCGAGTCGTTCCTGGGGGGAGGCAAGCAGATGCTGGTGGGTGACGTGCTGACCGAAGGCATTACGACGGCGACGTCACCCGGGCGCCTGCAGGTCATTGGTATCGAGCCAACGGTGATCATTGATGCCGCGCACAATCCCGATGGAGCTCAGTCGCTCGCGGCGGCACTCGGTAGCTACTTCACCTTCGACGAGGTCGCCATCGTGCTCGGCGTACTCGAGGACAAGGATGCCAGCGGCATTGTCGCGGCCCTCGCGCCGGTGGCCGAGGTCATGCTTGTCACCGCCTCGAGCTCAGAGCGCGCCATTGCCGTGGACGACCTCGCGGAAATCGTGCGCGAGGTTGCCCCCGATAGCTCCGTGGACGACTACGACACACCAAGCGAAGCGATCGCGGCCGCGCGGGCCTGGGCTGCGAAAGCACCCCGCCGCGGAGTCGTCATCACCGGTTCAATCACCCTCATCGGCGACGCCCTGGTGCTCGCGGCGGCAGAAGGATGGAAGCGATGACCGAGACGGATGGTACGCACCGACGCCGCACGCGGGTGCGGCGCCTGCGCTCGGCCTCCGAATCGCTGCTCTCGATTGCCCTGCTGCTCGAGGCCGTGCTTGTCTTCTTCGTGGTGATGGTGGCCTACGGCCTCAAGGTGCTCCCGCCCGGAGCGGTGTTCGGCGGGGGAGCTCTGCTTGTCGTCCTGCTGATCGTTGCAGGTCGACTCGCCGGGCGTGCGGCGGGGGTCTGGCTGGGCTGGGTGCTTCAGGCCGCGCTAATTGCCATCGGCTTTTTGCTTCCCCTGATGTACTTCATCGGCGCGATCTTCGCCGTCATTTGGATTTACTGCTTCATCACCGGTCGGCGTCTCGACCGCCAGAAGGCGACATACCTGCGCGACAATCCCACATTCCCCACCGATCAGCCCGCGTCACCCAACAATTAGGAGCCCGATGAGCACCGAAGAAACACTCGTCCTGGTCAAGCCGGACGGCGTGTCCCGCAACCTTACCGGCGAGATTCTGCGCCGCATCGAAGCGAAGGGGTATCAGCTCGTCGACGTCAAGCTTGTGCAGGCGAGCCGCGAACTGCTCGCAAAACACTACGAGGAGCACTTGGGCAAGCCGTTTTACGAGCCCCTTGTCGAGTTCATGGAAAGCGGGGCGATTGTGGCCTTTCGGGTCACCGGTGAGCGTGTGATCGAGGGATTCCGTTCCCTCGCCGGTACCACCGATCCGACCACTGCGGCACCCGGCACCATTCGCGGGGACCTCGGCCGCGACTGGGGGCTGCGCGTGCAGCAAAACCTCGTGCACGGATCAGACTCCCCAGAGTCCGCTGCACGTGAACTGGCCCTCTGGTTCGACTGACTCCTGGCGTCCGCCCCTCGCGAGCTCACGGGAACAGACAGGACTTTCTGGCGCGCTATGGGGTCGTTGAGCCTGCGAGGCCGGTGGCCTGGCCCACGAAAGTCGGGAAGTCGGTCGAGTTGTTCCAGCGCTTGCCATTGACGTAAACGGTCGGAGTACCGAAGGAGCCCGAGGCCGGGCTGACGAGGGATTTGTCGGTCGAGGTCGCGCGGGACACGTTCGCGACCCAGCTCTTGTAGGTCTCATTATCGATACAGGAGTTGATTTTCGTATCCGTGATCCCGGCATCCGAGAGCAGCTTCTTCATCGCCGAGTTCGAGAGGCCGGTGGACCCCTCCGCGGGCTGGTTGGAATAGAAGGCGGTCTGGGCGTCCAGGAATTTGGCCGGATCGTAATTTGCGACACACGCGGCGACGTTGGCCGCCCGACTCGAGTAGCGACTTCCGGCATAGTTCTGGTCGAGGATGGCGATCGTGTGCACCTCGAGTGTCGCTCCTCCACTGGCGACAAGGCGGGCGATGTTGCTGGCGTAGGACGCTTCGAAGCTCTTACAGGCGGGGCAGGCCCAATCCACGTAGGTGACGATGTGTGCCACCTTGGCGGCGGCGTCCACCTTGGTCGGGGTCAGTGTGCCGCTGGCCGGTGCCGCGGTCGTCTTCGTGGGGGTGATCACCCCGGATTTCCCGGTAAACAGGATGCCTGCGCTGGCCATGTTGCGGGGTCCCGAGCCGCCGCCGGAGCCGCGGTTCACCCCGACGACAACGACCACGACGATGGCGACGATCGCGAGCACCGCAATGCCGATCCCGCCCTGCAGGAAGATTCGGTTGCGGCGCTGTCGTTTCTTCTCGGCCTCGCGTTCGCTGCGGGCGGTCTCGCGAGCAGCCTCCCGACGATCCTTTTTGCCCGGGGCCGAATTCGTGTTGCCGGTGGGAACCATGTGCGTGTGACCAACATTCTGTGTATTAGACAAGGGTATGAGGGGAAATTACAGAACAAAGCTACAAGTCCTCGATGTCACGGCTGTGCGTTGGCCGTATGAGCGACTACAGGTGATTGATCAGGTCGAGTCGCAACTGGGCGATGATCGCCACGATGACGTAGCTCAGCAGCGTGATCAGGGGTACGTACGAGTATGCCGCCGCAGCGATCCGGCGGATCGATGCCGGCACCGGAATATGCCCGGTTTTAAGGTTGTAGAAGGTGACCAACCAGAAGCTGGGGATCACGACTGACCATGTTGCCATGCACCAGGGGCAGAGGGTGTGCAGCTCGAAGATGCTGGTGTAGACAAGCCAGATTACGAACGCGAGAGCGAGCGTCACTCCCACGTTGATCGCGATCCAGAACCACCGCGCGAACGAAACTCCGCTGATGATGAGCGTTGCGATCACGAGGAGCGCCATCCATCCGCCCACGCCAAGCAGTGGATTCGGAAAGCCGAATAGCGAGCCCTGCCACGACTTGAGATTCGTGCCGCACTGCACGAGAACGCTGATGTTGCAGGAGGGAGCGATGTTCGGGGTCGTGAAGGTGCCCACCTTGTCGATGGTGAGCCGGAACGCCGCAAAGAATCCGGCAACGGACGCCACCGCCAGGAAGATTCCAAGCTCGAGCGGACGCCCGTCTCGACGAAGCCGGGGAACAGTGAGGGCGAAAACGACCGCCATGAGCACGAGTTGCGCCGCGAGCAGCCAGGTGAAGGCGAGGTAAGTGGCCCAGACCTGGAAGACCACTCCAACCGCAAAGATAGTCGCCAGTGCTCGCCACCACGTCGGGGAGATCACGGCTCCCGCGAGCTGGGCGACACCGATCGTGAGGGCGATGACGAAGAGCGCCATCGAGAATGCCGACGACGGATAGCCGAGCTCGATGTCGGCTCCGATCAGCTTCGGGATGCCACTCGCCGACTCGATACCCGCGAACGCAGCTACTGTGCTCGCGAACGACACAACCACACCGAACGCGCCCACCACAGTGAGGGTGGGAATGCCACGCCGCAAAAGGAAAGTCGGTGGTGTCGTGGTCACCCTGAGGATTATTGCATGGGCCAAATGCCGCGTTACTGGCAAGGCATGCGATAATTTGGTTTAGTCATGCGAGCCGCGCTCGATGTGACGCCAAAGAATGCTTACCGGGCACTGTGTGATGAAACCTGAGGGTTGCCGCATACAACAACCGGGCCGCGCTGAATCGGCTTCGATCTGACAAGGATCATCGTCCATCGCGAGCGTGTCGGATAGCGAGTTCCGAACAGATCCACCAAGACAAGCGAACGAAACCAGAGCCAGCCCCAGCGTGTCACAGCGACCGGGGGCCGGAGCCGGTTTCCAAGCGAAGAATTAGCGGCACATAGACCGAAGCCAGAATTGCCAGAGTCAAAAACCGCGACGAGAGAGCACCCGACGGGCCGCGCGGCTTCCTGTTCCGGGCTAGGAGTGCACCAGCGATGGTGGAGAAAACTACACACAACAATGACGGTTCGGCGCAGAACGAACCGAAGAAGCGTTCGCGTCTCTTCGGCTCGCGTCGGGCATCGAAGGTTATCGCGGCTCCGGAAGCGGCAGTCCTCCCGCAGCCTGTTGCGCTGGAACCGACGATGTCTGCACAGCCGACCGTGTCCGAAGCGAAGGTCGAGCCGTCGAAAGCTGAGCAACTGACCACGGATGCCGCGCCGGTCATGGCCGACGCACCCGCGAAGCGCGCTTCCGGCCGCCGCGCCTCGTCCAAACCAGACGCCGCCGAGCCCGAGGCCGCCAAGCCCGAGGCCGGAGAGCCCGAGGCCGCAAAGCCAGACACCGCGGCTGTCGACGAGAAGCCCGCGGTCGAAGCTCCAGCGATCGCGCCGAAGAAGGCGCCCCTCGCGCGCCCGACCACTTCGCTGCTCTTCCAGGCGCCGGATCTTCCCGCGCTTCCTGCGCGATCGGGAGCGCGCGACGACGATTTCGACGACGAGCCCCGCGACAGCCGCCCCCCGCGCAACTCGCGAAACACGCGCAACAGCGATCGCACCGAAGACAGCGACCGCGACCGCCGGGATGACGATGTCGAGCAGACGACACTCCGTCGCCGGTCACGCCGACGCGCCGGTGACGAAGACCGCGACTCTGGCATCCCGAACGCCGGCAACTCCAACCCGACCAACACGGTCGTCAAGGTGCGCGCTCCACGCCCCGCGCCCGAGCTGAGCAATGAGCCGACGAAGGTGCGCGGCTCTACCCGTCTTGAGGCGAAGAAGCAGCGGCGCCGCGACGGTCGTGACGCGGGCCGCCGCCGCCCGGTGATCACCGAGGCCGAGTTTCTCGCCCGCCGCGAGAGCGTTGACCGCAAGATGGTGGTGCGCTCCAAATTCGACCGTATCCAGATCGGCGTGCTCGAAGACGGGGTGCTTGTTGAGCACTATGTCGCCAAGGCAGCGGACGCCAGCCTGATCGGTAATGTCTACCTCGGTCGCGTGCAGAATGTGCTGCCGAGCATGGAGGCGGCGTTCGTCGACATCGGACGCGGCCGCAACGCGGTGCTCTACTCGGGGGAAGTGGACTGGGAGGCCGCAGCAGAGAACTCCGCCGACGGTAAGAGCCAAGCCCGTCGCATCGAACTCGCCCTCAAGCCCGGTGACAAGGTGCTCGTGCAGGTGACGAAGGATCCGGTCGGCCATAAGGGCGCCCGTCTCACCAGCCAGGTCAGCCTTCCGGGACGCTACCTGGTGTACGTTCCCAACGGGTCGATGAACGGAATCAGCCGCAAGCTGCCCGACACTGAGCGCGCGCGTCTCAAGAAGATCCTCAAAGAGGTACTGCCAGAGAACGTCGGCGTGATCGTGCGCACAGCGGCCGAGGGCGCAACTGACGAACAGCTCACGCTGGACGTCAATCGCCTCACCGCACAATGGGCCGCGATCAGCGCCACTCTCGAGAATGTCCAGGCTCCTGCGCTGCTGCACAGTGAGCCGGACCTTCTGGTCAAGATCGTGCGAGATGTCTTCAACGAGGACTTCCACGAGCTTGTCATCGAGGGTGCGGATGCCGAATTGACGATAACGACCTACCTCTCGCAGGTGGCCCCCGATCTCGTCGATCGGCTGCAGACCTACGAGGGCACCGTCGACTCGTTCGACCAATACCGCATCACCGAGCAGATCGAGAAGGCGCTCGACCGCAAGGTCTGGTTGCCCTCGGGTGGTTCGCTGGTCATCGACCGCACCGAAGCGATGACGGTCGTCGACGTCAACACCGGCAAGTTCGTCGGCTCTGGTGGGAACCTCGAAGAGACCGTAACGAAGAACAACCTCGAGTCGGCGGAAGAGATCGTGCGCCAGTTGCGCCTGCGTGACATCGGGGGAATCATCGTGGTCGACTTCATCGACATGGTGCTCGAGTCAAACCGTGATCTCGTGCTTCGTCGCCTGGTGGAATGCCTCAGCCGTGACCGCACCAAGCACCAGGTCGCCGAGGTCACCTCGCTCGGCCTGGTGCAGATGACTCGCAAGAAACTTGGCCTCGGCCTGATCGAGTCGTTCAGTGAACCCTGCGAATTCTGCGCCGGTCGCGGCATCATCATCCACCACGACCCGGTCATCCGACATCGCCAGTCGGCCCAGCCGGAGACCCCGCGTCGCGGTCGCGGCAAGGGTGGCAACGGCAACGGTAACGACTCCGGGCGCTCGAACGGCGCGGTGAACAGCGGGTCGTTCGCCGGGCAAAAGCCCAACGGCGGAACCCACGCCATCACTGACGACGTGAAGAACGCGCTCGCCCAGATCGCGGCGTCGACCATCGCGCATGCGCCGGTCGAAGAGCGTCCCGTAGCCGAGGCATCCGCTGTCCCGACCGGGGAAACCACAGAACCAGGGGTCGCAGTCGAAGCGCCGAAGGTCGAATCGGCGACAACCGGCACAGGAGAAGTCGCGGAAGAGGCCGCAGTGGAGATCCTCGATATCCCGGTGAAGAAAAACTCGCGCAGCCCGCGACGGATCTCCACCCACGACGCCGAGCAGATCCTCGACTCGGTGCTCGACGCGCTTCCCGAACCGAAGCAGCCGGGGCAGGGGCGCTCGCGCGTCTCTCGTCGTGCGTCCAGCGCCGGCACTGTGCGTACCTCCGAGTCGTCCGAGGGTTCGAGCAACACGTAGCGTGCCGGGGTGCCGACTTCACCGTCACGCCGTAAGATTCCGCGGGTGGGCATCGGGGTAGCAGAGCGCAAGCGAAGCAGCATCCGGATGCCCACCATCGTTGGCCTCTTCGTTGGGCTTTCGGGCATCGCCGCTGTCTTCGTCGTGCGAGCGCTCACGCCTGCCCTCGGCCCCTGGTCGCTGCCCAACCGGGTTCAGGATCTTCTTACGCTGTCGATCAGCGTGATCATTGAGTCACTGCCGTTCGTGATCCTCGGCATCGTGCTGTCGATCCTGGTGCAGGTCTGGGTTCCCGACCGCTGGATCATGCGCATTCTGCCGCGCAACGAGTTTCTCCGGCGGGCGATGATCTCGTTTCTCGGCATATTCCTCCCGGTGTGCGAGTGCGGCAACGTGCCGCTCGCCCGCGGTCTCATTGTCAAGGGCTTCACGGTCTCGGAGTCGATGACTTTCCTGCTCGCGGCCCCGATCGTCAACCCGATCACGATCCTCACCACCGGGCAGGCCTTCGGCTTCGACAGCTGGATCTTTGCAGCCCGCCTCGTGGGGGGCTTCGTCATCGCCAACGTGATCGGATGGCTCTTCTCGAAGCACCCCGACCAGGACAGTCTGCTCACCGACCGCTTTGCCGCTGAATGCCGCCTGCCCGACCCGCACGAACACGACCAGACCCGCTGGCAGAAGAGCGTTGAGCTCTTCACCCGCGAGAGTGGTGTCATCATGCCGGCACTGTTCATCGGCTCGCTCATCGCCGGTCTCGTTCAGGTGGCAGTGCCTCGATCGGTGCTGCTGAGCCTCGGAAGCAACCCGCTCTGGTCGATCCTCGCGATGATGGCGCTCGCGTTTGTGATCTCCGTCTGCTCCAATGTCGACTCGTTCTTCATCCTGCCCTTCGCCAGTACCTTCATGCCCGGTTCGATAGCCGTATTCCTCGTCTTCGGGCCAATCATCGATATCAAGATGCTCACCCTCATGCGCACCACGTTCCGCGCGAAGGTATTGGTGCAGCTCACCGTGATCGTCGGGTTGCTCAGCGCCCTGATCGGATTGGTCGTGAATTATCTTGCCTAGGTTCACCCGGTGGCAGGGCATCGCCCTGTGCGTCGCCGCCCTCGTCTCGACTGTCTGGCTCGCTGTCACCAACCAACTCATCCTGTACATCCACCCGCGGTACATCGTCTTCACTGTGATCATGACCGTTCTCGGGCTTGTGCTGGTGGTGGCGAGCTTCGGGCGATCGCCGGATCGCGAGCACGATCAGGAGCACGGGGAACCCACTCCGCGCGGCTACCGCAGGGCGATCACTGTCGCTGGCACGGTGCTCACCCTGGTTGTGGCGATCGCACTCGTCATCGTCCCTCCCGCGACCCTCACCACCGCCACCGCAGACCAGCGCGTGATTAACAGCACCCAGGTGGGCTCTGGCACGAAGACGGTGGACTCCGCGGCATCCGCTCCCGCTGGTGCGTTCGCGCGTTTCACTGTGCTCGACTGGTCGTCGCTGTTGCGCCAGACGACCGACGCGAGCTTCTACCGCGACAAGGCAGCGAATGTCGTGGGATTCATCACCAAGGACGCGGATGACCCGCAGAACGTCTTTTACGTCTCCCGTTTCGTGATCACCTGCTGCGCGGTCGACGCCCAACCAGTGGGCGTGCCGGTCTTTCTCCCCAACTGGCAGAACCGTTTCGCGGCCGACCACTGGGTGAAGGTGAGCGGGTCTTTCGAGAGTAATCCCAGCACGAAGAGCCAGCAGTCCATCGCCCTGGTACCCACCGCGACGACGAAAGTGGATCAACCGAGTGAGCCATACCTCTATTGACGATACGGATGCGGCGGCGGAGGCGGCCCGTCCGTTCCGTCGCGCCCTCGCGGTCACGGTGGTCGCCCTCGTGCTCTTCGTCGCAGGATTCGCCGGGCTCAACTACCTGCAGGGTCCCAAGCTATCCAGCGGCAGCGTCGATGCCGGTCGTGTGGTCGCGCAGGGCGGCCAGCAGCTACGGCTGTTCGCCAACCAGAGCATCCGCACGGTCGCCAAGAAGCACGTGTCGGTGAATCCAGCGGTGCCGTTCACGGTGAGCACTTCCGGCGCCGTCATCGCCGTGCAATTCACGGACCGCCTCCGGTACGGCACGAAATACTCGGTTCGGGTCTCCGATGTTGCCAACGCCTTCCAGCCGCGGGTATCGACCTTCGACTACACGTTCACCACTGCCCCCGCCGAGATCTACTACCTCGACCGGGCCGACCCGGCCACGGGGCCAGGGCAGGATGATTCGATCATTCGCACCGGGATGAGCGGCAACGAGCGCACCGTCGTCTACTCGGCACCTCGCATCCAACAATTCGTGGTCTTCGCGCAGGCGATCGCCGTCACAACCCTCGCCGATGACGGCACCAGCTCCCTCTCGCTGGTGGGGCTCTCCAGCAAACTGGTCGAACAGATCCCGCTGCCGGGCGCCGGCGCCATCGACGAACTCCAGGGCGAATCGAATGCCGGTCTCCTCGGCTTCGTTTTCACCAGCGCGGGACCGGCCGCCGCCCGCGAGTTCAATTCCGTACTGATGCGTATCGACCTCAGCGGCGCCCACACCGTGGCTCCCGTGCCCGACCTCGCCGGCACGCCGCTCAAGGCGCTCGGCTGGGGCTTCCTCGGCGGCAGCACGAGCATCATCGCCCAGGGCGAGGACCAGACCGTGCTTCTGATCGATGCCTCGAAATCCGCACCCCCGGTGCCCCTCGGACAGTACACGGAGCTCGGACGGAGCTCGCCCGATGGAAAAACGATCGTGGTGAGCGACGTCTTCGGCAAGATCGCCTATTCGCTGGCCGACGGCACAAAGACCCGCATCCCCTCGCTACCGATCGCCGGGGCATCCACCTACGGAGGCGATGTCGTGCTGCTGGGAAAGGATATGGCCCGGGTACAGCAGGTAGCCGTGTTCGATTCGGCCACGGGCGGCAAGTTCCAGAGCTACCTCGTCTTCGAGAGTGGAACAACTGCCCGGATTCTGTACCAGACGAAGGACGACGCAGGCAGCATCGAGGGCTTCAGCATCTCGCCGAACGGCCAGTTCGTCGCGGTGAATGTCATTCCGGACTACGCAAACAGTGTTTCGGACGGCTACCCGGTCGATGCGCAATCCACCTCCATCAGAACCGTCTTCATCGATATCGCGAGTGGCGCAGTTGTGCGCAGCGTCGAGGGTTCTGACGAGAGCTGGTAGTGCTACTTCTGCTGCAGTTCCCACTGCCGCAGTCCGCTCGTGGCGGGGGATACGCCGTCTCGCGGAGTCCACGCTGCCGCATGGCGGGAGTTACGCCTCCCGCCGGGAGGAGTTTTCCCCGCCGCGACGAGTTCGTACGCCGGGTGGCGGCGTGCGTCCCGCCGACGTCGGGGCATCAGTGCAGCTACCGCCGACGGTCGCGCTGGGAGACTCGCAGTCCGCTCTCGCGCAGTCGTTCCACGAGTTGCCGGATGCTCACCGGTTCCGCCCCGGCAGCCACCATCTCGTCGTACCTGGTCTCGGGCACGTCGTAGTGGTCGAGGTCGAAACCTCGACGAGGGATGCCCATCCGACCGGCGAAGTCGTGCAACTCCGTCAGAGAGCTGTCACTCACCAGGTGGAACCAGAGCATCCCGTGCGCTGGCCACCTAGGCTTGTCGATCAGGACGGTCATTGGCCGATTCTAAACAGGAAGGATTGGCAGATGACCACCCTCGCTCATCGCGTCGTGCGCCAGCGCGGCTTTCTCGTGGCCCTGGCTTCCGGGCTCGTTGTGCTCGCCGTCAACCTCGTTCAGAATGTGTTGAATGCCGTGATTGGGCAACTCTCGTTCCTCGGCACCAGTGGGGTGCCTGCGTGGCAATGGTGGGCCGGTTACGCCGCGCAATTTGCCTCCATCGCCGTTCCGCTTGCCCTCGGCGTGGTACTCAGCTTCTGGTTCATCGCTCCGATCGGGCCCGACCTGCACATCGCTCACGTGGTCACCCGCGCAGCGCTCGCAGCGGCCGTGGGAAGCGGCCTGGTCTTTTTGGTTAACCTCGTTACCACCGGAATCTCTCTAGTGACAAATGGTCTGATGGGTCAGATCCGACTCACGGCGGATGCGGGGGACCAGTTCCTGCGGGCGCTCGGCTTCTCGGCGGTCATCGCCGGGGGGCAGCTTGTGACCGTCGCGCCGCTCGTGATCCTCGTGGGAGTCTTGCTGCGGATGTGGCTCGAGCGGCATCCGTCCGAGTTCGAGATTGTGGGCATCGTCGACACGGCGTGAACGCGTCCGTCAGGGTTTGACCCCGGCCGCGATCATCGACTATTGTTGACCTTCGGTGTGTGCTGGGCTAAGCCCGCAACCGAATGCACACCAAGACTTCTGCCGAAATCATCGGCAACAGTTCATAGAGTGAGGGTTCCCTAGTGGTTTACGCAGTTGTGCGCGCCGGTGGTCGGCAGGAAAAGATCGAGGTCGGCAGTATTGTCGTTCTCGACCGCATCAAGGCCGACAAAGACGGCAACGTCGAGCTCGTGCCAGTGTTGCTGGTCGACGGCGACACCATCACACATGACGCGTCGGCTCTCGCGAAGGTGAAGGTGACCGCAGAGGTCGTCGGTGACCTTCGTGGACCAAAGATCGTCATCCAGAAGTTCAAGAACAAGACCGGGTACAAGAAGCGCCAGGGCCACCGCCAGGAACTCACCCGCATCAAGATCACCAGCATCAAGTAGAGGGACCGACTTCTCATGGCACACAAAAAGGGCGCAAGCTCCACCCGTAACGGTCGCGACTCGAACGCGCAGCGCCTCGGCGTCAAGCGCTTCGGCGGCCAGGTAGTCAGCGCTGGCGAGATCATCGTCCGCCAGCGTGGCACGCATTTCCACCCCGGCGTCAACGTCGGTCGTGGCGGCGATGACACCCTGTTCGCTCTCGCTGCTGGTGCGGTCGAGTTCGGTGCAAAAGGTGGTCGCAAGGTCATCAACATCGTGGTCGCGGCCTAGTTTCGATACGGTCGCGGAGCGACCGATTCGACCATCGGCTCATTCGACGGTCGGCTCTTCTCATGGTTCGAGCGGGCTTCGGCTCGCTCTTACTTTTTAAGCGGTAATTCACCTCACGAAGGGATGCGTTGTGGCTACCTTCGTTGACCAGGTAACACTCCACCTCAGTGCCGGTGACGGTGGCGACGGCTGCGTTTCGGTGAAGCGGGAGAAATTCAAGCCACTTGCCGGACCCGATGGGGGTAACGGTGGTGATGGTGGCGATATCGTGCTGGTGAGCGAGATGGGTGTCACGACGCTGCTCGGCTTCCACCGCGCCCCCCACCGCAAGTCCGAAAAGGGCGGCCAGGGCATGGGAGACAACCGCAGCGGATCCGACGGCGCGGAGATCGAACTCGCGGTTCCGCTCGGAACCGTCGTCAAGGATGCCGAGGGCAACGAGCTCATCGACTTCACCGAGCCGGGAATGCGCTACGTCGTGGCTCCCGGTGGGCAGGGTGGGCTCGGCAATGCCGCGCTCGCGTCCACCAAGCGCAAGGCTCCGGGTTTCGCCCTTCTCGGCATCCCCGGTTGGGAGGGCGATGTCTTCCTTGAGCTCAAGGTGGTGGCGGATGTCGCGCTGGTCGGGTTTCCCTCGGCAGGCAAGTCCAGCCTCGTCGCTGCGATCTCTGCGGCCAAGCCGAAGATTGCGGACTACCCGTTCACCACGCTGCATCCGAACCTCGGTGTCGTGGAGTCTGGCGACTCCCGCTATACCGTTGCCGACGTGCCCGGCCTCATCGAGGGCGCGAGCGAAGGCAAGGGCCTCGGACTGGAGTTCCTGCGCCATGTCGAGCGCTGCTCCGCATTGCTCCACGTGCTCGACTGCGCCACTCTCGAGCCCGGCCGAGACCCGATCAGCGACCTTGACGTGATTCTCGGTGAGCTTGCCGCCTATCCGGTGCCAGAGGGTCAGCTTCCGCTCCTCGACCGCCCCCAGCTCATTTCACTGAACAAAGTCGATGTTCCAGAGGGCCGCGAACTCGCCGACCTCGTGCGCCCCGAACTCGAGGCTCGCGGATACCGTGTCTTCGAGATCTCTGCTGTGAGTCGTGAGGGGCTGCGCGAACTCTCCTTCGCCCTGGGAGAGCTGGTGGATGCGGAACGCGCCAAGAAGGCAGCGGTCCCGGTGAAGCAGCGGATCGTCCTGCGCCCCCGTGCCACCGGCGACGCCGGCTTCACCGTCAAGGTGGAGGGCGGTTCCGGAGGCAATATCTACCGCGTTGTTGGCGGTAAGCCTGAGCGCTGGGTCGCCCAGACCGACTTCAACAATGAAGAGGCCATCGGATTCCTTGCCGACCGCCTCGCGAAGTCTGGTGTCGAGAATGAGCTATTCAAGGCTGGCGCCGTGGCCGGCTCGACGGTGATGATTGGTCCGGTCACGTTCGACTGGGAGCCGACGCTCACGTCGACGGCAGAGCTGTTGACCGCCCCGCGCGGCACCGACCCGAGGCTCGTGCAGAACGATCGACCGACCTCTAAGACGCGTCGCCAGGAATACCTCGACCGCATGGATGGCAAGGCCGAAGCGCGCGCCGAACTCATCCGCGAGCGCGAGGCTGGCATGTGGAACGATGACGAAGGCTTTGCGATCGCACGCAAGGACGGCGCCGAAACCGAGGATGCTGGGGCCGAGTCGAAGGATTATCCGGCGGATGTCTAGCCTGGTTCTCTCGCGCAGCGGCATCCCGTCCGCGCACCGCATCGTCGTCAAGGTCGGTTCCTCCTCGATCAGTGGGGCGAACGCCGGCCAGATCGCGCCGCTCGTCGATGCTCTCGCTGCGGCGCATTTGCGAGGCACCGAGGTGATCCTTGTCTCTTCGGGAGCCATCGCCACCGGGATGCCGTATCTCAAGCTGGATGCCCGCCCCACTGACCTCGCAACTCAGCAGGCGGCCGCCGCGGTCGGTCAAAACGTGCTGATCTATCGGTACCAGAACAGCCTCGATCGCTTCCAGATCGTCGCCGCGCAGGTGCTGCTCACCGCCGGGGACCTCGAGAATCCGACCCATCGCGGTAATGCCCAACGCGCCATGGAGCGCCTGCTCGACCTGCGTATCCTGCCAATAGTCAATGAGAATGACACGGTGGCGACCCATGAGATCCGGTTCGGTGACAACGACCGGCTCGCGGCCCTTGTATCCCAGCTGGTGCGGGCCGACCTGCTCGTGTTGCTCTCCGATATCGACTCCCTCTACACGCGTCCGCCGGAAAAGCCGGGCGCTCGCCGCATTGCGGACGTGCCATTTGAGGACGACCTCGCAGGCGTCGAGTTCGGCGATATCGGTTCGGCGGGGGTCGGAACCGGTGGCGCGGGCACGAAGGTGGCTGCAGCGAAGCTTGCGGCGGCATCGGGAACACCGGTGCTGCTCGCGTCGACGCGCGACGTGGCTGCTGCCCTCGTGGGAGCCGAACTCGGCACCTTTTTCGCCGCGGCAACCGTATAACGCCGCTCGAGCGCCCTCTCACGGCAGTGTGCCACTCTGCCAAGCTGGGAACTCTATCGATGAGGGGCATTCCGGCCCGATACGCGGGAACGATACAGGCAAGTACGTTCGCTGAATCGTTGAAAGGACCCACCATGGCCAAAAAGACAATCGCACGGGTTGCCTACGATCCGATCAGGGAGGCGCACAACCTCGGTCTCCGCAGCAATCATGCCTACGTTCTTGGCTTCGTATCGATCGGTCTCTCGTTGATGACCTGGCAGGTCTCTCGCCTGAAGAAGACCGACGACAAGGCGCAGTCCGACCGTTGGGGTATCTTCATTGGTCACTGGGCTGCAACGTTTTTTGCAATTGGACTCGCCCTCAAGAACGAGGAGTGAGGGACGCGCGCCGATCGGCGACGGAGACGTCACGGCGGCATCGCCTGTTTCCGAGACGCGATTCGATCCGTAGTTGTCCGTACGAGTAGCCAGCGAGTCCATCCGAAACGAGACTTGTGAGGCTCTGATAGGTGCGCAACTAAACTTGCGTCATGCCTGAAACAGTCGTCGCACGCTCCCTCACCGAGAAACTGGATGCGGCACGCGTGGCATCACGACTGCTCGCCACCGCGAACACGGCTCTCAAGAACCGCGGACTGCACGCGATTGCCGTGGCTATCGTCGCGCACGCCCAACGGATCATTCCAGCCAATGACCTCGACCTCGCCAACGGTCGCGGTAACGGGCTGAGCGCCGGGATGCAAGACCGTCTTCGCCTGGACGAGACGCGTCTCGGTGTGCTGGCCGACGCGGTCCGACTGGTCGCCACCCTCGTCGACCCGGTCGGCCAAAACGTGCGTGGCCAGACCTTACCCAACGGCCTTCGACTCAGCGAGGTGCGAGTGCCATTCGGCGTCGTCGGGGTGATCTATGAGGCGCGGCCCAACGTGACAGTCGACCTCGCGAGTCTTGCACTCAAGAGCGGCAACGCGGTCGTATTACGCGGAGGGAGTGCCGCCGAAAACACGAATCGGGCGCTCGTTGCGGTCATCCGGGATGCGCTTTCAAGCGTCGGACTGCCGGCCGATGCCGTCCAAACGATCGACGAATTCGGTCGTGACGGTGCGCGGCAGCTCATGCAGGCGCGCGGACAGGTGGATGTGCTCATTCCGCGGGGCAGCGCAGACCTCATCAGCACTGTCGTTGCGGAGTCGACGGTCCCCGTGATCGAGACCGGCGCCGGTATCGTGCACGTGTTCCTCGACGAGTCGGCGGATGAGGCGTGGGCGATCGACATCGTGCACAACTCCAAGGTGCAGCGCCCGAGCGTGTGCAACGCCCTGGAAACGCTGCTCGTGCACGAGGCCGCGGCGGAACGGCTGTTACCCTCCGTGCTCGGTGCACTCCGGGCATCCGGAGTCACTATCCATGCGGATGAGCGCACGCGCGCGATCTTCGCGGATGCGGTCGCGGCGACCGAGGAGGACTGGCGAACCGAATATATGTCGCTCGACCTCGCGGTTAAAATCGTCGGCTCGCTCGACGAGGCGATCGGTCACATCCGTCGCTACTCGACGCACCATACTGAGTCGATCATCACCAATGACCTCGCCAACACCGAACGTTTTCTCGCCGAGGTGGACTCGGCCGTAGTCATGGTGAATTCATCGACGAGATTCACCGATGGCGGAGAGTTCGGCTTCGGTGCAGAGGTGGGGATCTCCACCCAGAAGCTGCACGCGCGTGGCCCGATGGGGCTCAGCGAACTCACAAGCACCAAATGGATGGTGCGTGGCGCGGGCCAGGTCAGGGAATAGGCATCTACGGGCCGGTAAGCTGGCGTTCGCGGAAATAACGCACAAACATGATTGGTGGATGTCAGTGCTAAGCACAATTGTTCTGGCGGCTGAAGGGGCGAAGATCGCCCTGTTCTTCCCGTCCTGGGTCTTCCCGATCATCGCAGCTGTCGTCTTCGTCGCCCTCGGTTTCGTCGTCTGGAGCTTCCGCGATGTTGCCAACCGTCACAGCCAGAAGACCGGCGGCTCGTCGGCAAGTGGGCACGCGACCAATCACTAGCGCCGACGACGTGAGGGTGGAAAGCGTGGCAAGGCGCCCGAAAATCGGGGTGATGGGGGGCACATTCGACCCCATTCACCACGGGCACCTCGTTGCGGCGAGCGAGGTCGCGCAATCATTCGGACTCGACGAGGTGGTGTTCGTGCCAACGGGTATCCCCTATCAAAAGACAGCAGCTGCTTCACAAGAGAATCGCTACCTGATGACCGTGATCGCGACCGCGGCCAATCCTAATTTCACGGTGAGCCGGGTGGACATCGACCGCCAGGGACCCACCTACACGATCGACACGCTGCGCGACCTGCACGCGGAGAGGCCGGATGCTGAGCTCTATTTCATCTCCGGTGCGGATGCAATCACACAGATTCTCGACTGGAAAGACGTGGCCGAGCTGTGGTCACTCGCTCACTTCGTCGCAGTGACACGACCGGGCCACTCGCTTACTATTTCCGGTTTACCCGAGTCCGACGTAAGCTTGCTGGAAGTGCCCGCGCTCGCAATCTCCTCCACCGATTGTCGCAGCCGGGTAAGCCGGGGATACCCGGTGTGGTACTTGGTCCCCGACGGTGTCGTTCAGTACATCTCCAAACACCACTTGTATCGGAGTCTGACATGACAGCATGGCACGACGACCCGCCCGTGAGTCGGCGGCAAGTTCGGCAAACCGAGCGCGACGAGGATGTCGCTGTTCCATCGACCCCTGAACAGAACGCGCCAGAAGACACCACTTTCACTGGCATCGCCCGCCAAGGCTGGGAAGCTGAGGCACGTCGCGTTACCTCGAGCCAGGAAGCGCCGGAGAACCGCCCCGAAGGGGCCGCTGGCCGGGGACGCCGCGTTCAGCAGCCTGCGAGCAATGAGCGCGGAGTCGAGACCGAGCCAGAAGCGCTCGCTTACATCACGCAGGCCCGGCCGCAGGTGCCGAGCCATGACGGTGCTTCGTTCCGTGGTGACGCAATAACCGCTGGTCCTGGAGACTCGGATGTGCCGAAGCCGGTCGAGCCTGCGAAAAACCAGCCAGACTTCCGCACCCGCGATTTCAGCCCCTCGGAGACCGACAGATCCGCATTCCGTCCGGTGGGCCCTCCGCTCAACTGGGCACCTCCCGTTGTCGTCTCGCTCCCGCAGCCAATCACCGCCCCGGCGCTAGAGGTTGCGCCGCAGGCGCCCTCGGCTGAGGCGTCTGCGCCCGAACCGCTTCTCACCCGTCGACAGATGCGTGAACTCGGTATCGGCGGGTTCGTCACGACCCCGAGCGAGAATGACGAAGCCGAGCAAGCGGCCTCAGCATTCGCCCCAGCACAGCCCCAGGCCGCTCCTGTCGAGGAGGCACCGGTCGAAGAAGTGCCCGTCGTGGAAGTGCCGGTCGAGGAAGTGCCCGTCGAGGAAGTGCCGGTCGAGGAAGCGCCTGTTGTCGTGCGCCCACGCTTCCGCGATCGCGCTAGTCGCGCCACGGTGGATCCGGACCTTGAGCGCGAGGAATCGCGCGCCGTGCAGGAGGAGACTCAGGCGCCTCAGGCGCCCAACCCGGGCCCACAACCCGTCACCGAGCGACCGATCCTTAGCGAACCGCCGAAGCCTATCGAGCCGCCAACGCTCATCGAACCACCGGTGCGCGCGACATTCACCGGCGCGATTCCCACGGGAATCCCGGACGCTCCGAGATCCACTGCACCGGCTCGCCCGGTACCGGTGTCGGAAGCTGCCCAGGCCGACATCACCGAGCTCGTTGACGTGTCGGCACCCCCCGCCGCTGTATCGGCACCGGTCGAGTCGTCACTGATCGAATTCGTTAGCACTCCGGTACTTGCGCTCGAATCGGTCGAGGAGCGCGACGTTGTCGTTGCCGAACTCCAATCGCACCCCACAAAGGCATCGGCCTTCGAGGACCTGCTGTTTCCGAGCGGTGATCCCATCGAGACGACGGTCGAACCGGAACGCGCCGATGCCATACCGACGACATTCGATGCCTTCCTCGGCGCACCAGACGCTCCCGCAGCCAACGCCGCGGATTCAACCCCTGCCGCCGCCGCCGCCGAGGGCGTTTACGTGCCGCCCATCGGCCACTGGTCCACCCAGGCGCTCATCGACGACGACGAGCAGGTGCAGGAAAACAGCTTCGCCCGCGATGTCGGGGCCACAAGCGGCGCGATCACCACGAGTGCTCTCGTTCTTCCGTCAATGCCGACCGGGGAAAATATCATGGGTCCGCTCAGCGGTACTGGTGAGATCCTCATCACTGGGTCGATCAACCTGCCGAGCAGCATGGGATCGACCGGAGTTCATCCCGCCCGCTACGACCACTCCGATGTCGACGCGTTGCTCGAGGCGGACGACCGCGAGGACTCCGACCCCGAGTCGGCACCGGTGCGTGCGATTCGTGCCGTCAGCACCAACACTGCCTCCGGCGACGTCATCAACTCGATGAAGCCGCGCAAGGCGAGTCGTCTTCCGCTCATTCTCATCGTCTCCGCCGCGGTTATGGCCGTCGGCGTGGTCGTGCTTCTCGTCGCAGGGTTCATCTTCAAGATCTTTTAACACTGTGACCTCTTCGTTTTTTGTATCCCCACCCCAAAGGAACCTGTGACTGCGACCCAGCATGCCCGCGAACTCCTCCAGATTGCTGCGGCCGCCGCGGACTCCAAGCAAGCCGAGGATCTCGTCGCGCTCGATGTCTCCGGGCCGCTCCCGCTCACCGATATCTTCCTTCTCGCCACCGGACGCAACGAGCGGAACGTCGTCGCAATCGCCAGTGAGATCGAAGACAGGCTGATCGAGCACGGTTCGAAGCCGCTCCGCCGCGAAGGACGCGCCGAAGGTCGATGGATCCTTCTCGACTTCGGAGACCTCGTCGTGCACGTCTTCCACGAGGAAGACCGTATGTACTACTCGCTCGAGCGCCTCTGGAAGGACTGTCCGGTAGTCCCGATCGATCTTCCGGTGCGCGAGTCCGCCGAATAGCCACAGTTTGATATTGGGATGTCCGCCCTCGCGCTGCCATCCTGGACCGCGTTGCGGGGAGATGCCCGGCGGGCGCTCGAGATGATCGATGCCTGGTCAGGGTCGTCTGCCCTAGCGGCCGTGGTTGCCGTCTTCGGTCAGTCGTTGTCCGGGCAGGATGGCGAAGATCGGCTGAAGTGGCTGGATAGTTTCGCCGCCGCCCGCTGGGATTTTCGCCAGGGCGGGGAGCGTGATTCGATCACTCGAGTGGACCTGTCATCAACCCAAATCGATACCGTGTTTGAGCGGGCCAACGATCTCGGGCTGGCGGGCCGGGAGACGCCCACCGGGGGCCGCTACGACACGGTGATGATGACCGGTGGGATGGTCCGTGCCGGCATCGTGAAACCACGGTTTGTGGCCGAACTGCTGGAGGGGGGACTCGAGTGCAACCACATCCTGTTCCTCGGTGGCTTCCGGCCCTTCTCGGAGGAGGAGGCGAGCCTCGCCCAGGCGCTCGGAGTGTTCGCCGACGATGAATTCGGCGCGATGCTGTTTGGCCTGGAACAGGCATTCGGCCCACTCGGTGAACCAGAAGTCTTCGACGGGGCGGGTGACACGCCACAATCATCGTGGCGACAGCTCAGTTGGTATCCGGAGAAACTGCCACGGGTGAGCGTGCTGGCGGCGCCCTCATCGGATCCATTTCATCGTCGTGCGAATTCTGCTGATACCTATCGATTTTGGGCCGGAGAGCGCCGCACTTCAGCCGAACGGTCCGTGCTGCAGGTGACGGCGCCGATCTACGTGCCGTACCAGTCGGCTGTGGCGGTGAGCATCCTGGGGCTCGATCACGGGCTGGCCGTCGAGACCGTGGGAACGAGCGCGACAGCGGGAGACCTCGGGGAGTTCAGCCAGCCGTTTCTCGCGAAGCACCACCTGCAGGAGCTGCGGGCCGCCATCGGCGCCATGCTCGCCCTCCGCTGCCGCCTCGCCCCGGGACCGTTTTCAATGGAAGGCTGACGACGGAGCTCTCGAATCTGTAGTAATCTGACACAGTTGCCTTCCCGGACATTCGAGAAGAGTCAGCATGGGTCCATGGCGCAGCCCGGTAGCGCACCTGCATGGCATGCAGGGGGTCAGGGGTTCGAATCCCCTTGGATCCACAGAGTAGCCCCCGTGATCATTGAGATTGCGGGGGTTTTTCGCTCCTGTTGGTTATCGATCACTCTTTGACGTCACGTCTTAAGTCAAACCGTGTCAACCGGCGCGAATTTTTCCGGGTGCCGCAGGGTTTACGGCGCGAAAACGGGCAGCCGCGGTGTCGAGACTGCCCCGAGAATCTCAAAGCTAGGTGACGTCCCGGTGAGTGCTGGGTCTGAGTCGGTGTGATCCTTCGGTTGGTTAGGCGCTGAGGGTTTGGAAGTTTGTGGTCGCCTTCTCGGGTTGGTTGGTGCCGGCGGATTGAGAGTGGGTAGGGGCTCCGAGGCCGAGGTAGCGGTGGGATTCGGCCCATTTCGTGATGATGACGGCGAGGACAGCGCCAATCAGGCGTGCCAGCTGTAGAGGGCTTGCAACCCCAAGGTCATGATCCGGCTGGGCGACATTTATGTAGGCCGCCCAGCCATAGGGTTACGCGGGGATCAGTAAGACGTTGTCGAATACGAGCCCTTGTACTCCCGTTGTCACACCGTGGAAGCAAATACGGATTACCGTACTTTTCGGGTGACCGATAAAACGAGTTCTTCGGATGAAGCGCCAAGGCTGATCGTTCGGTCACCCGATCCAATTACCCACTTCTGACCGATAGTGTCCCAGGCGGATACCTGCTGCCGGTCGACGTGGAGGGTTTCCGTCTTCGACTGACCGGCGGCCAGTTGGATGTGATCGAACTGCACCAACTTCTGTGCGGACTGTTGGAATCCGCCAGTCACGATGCCATTGGCGTCATTAGTCGGGACGGCAAGATCGGGGGAAGCTCCGATGTACACCTGAGGTGAGTCTGCTCCGTCTTTCTTGCCCGTGTTCTCGACGGTAAATCTGACGTCAAGCCCGCCGTCCTTCGCGTTCTTCACGTGAAGACCGGAGTACCGAAACGTCGTGTAGGAGAGCCCGAAACCGAACGGGTAAAGCGGCTTATAGCCATTGACGTTCGCCGTCGGGTCGGTGTACCACCGGTAGCCCACATCGACTCCGTCTGTCCA
>JANYIZ010000052.1 GCA_025408445.1 Frigoribacterium sp.
TAGGCAAGCTCACCCGTGGCGCGATGCGGTCGACCGGCTCGGATGGCGCGACCCATCTCGAGCACGCCGGACCCGCGAGAACTCGTTGAGCCGAGCGCCGGGTACGAGGTCCACTCGGCCTCGCCAGCGTGCTTCACCCGGATCTCTCCGTCGAAGTTATTGGGGTCGGGGAACGACATCGTGCCCTCTGTCCCGGTCACCTCCACGAAGCCGTGGCGGTCCATCGGGGAGTCGAAGCTGAAGATGCTCTGCGACGACTGGCCGCCTTCGAACTCGGCGAGCGCACTCACGTGGGATGGCACTGTCACGTCGAACCGCTCGCCGGCCTTCGGTCCGGATCCGATGACTCGGGTATCGCGCGACTTCGAGCCGAGCGCGGCGACGCGACGCACCGATCCGAAGGTCTGCATCAGTGTGGTGAGGTAATACGGACCGATGTCGAAGAGTGGGCCGGCCCCCTCCTGGAAGAGAAATGCGGGGTTCGGATGCCACGACTCCGGCCCCGGCGACTGCATGAGGGTGAGCGCGGTGAGCGGCACCCCGATGTCGCCACGCTCGATCATGCGACGAGCAGTCTGGAGCCCCGCGCCGAGGAACGTGTCCGGAGCGGATCCGAGGCGCACTCCGGCCTTCTCCACCGCGGCAAGCAGTGTGAGTCCGCTGGCGCGGTCGAGGGAAAACGGCTTCTCACTCCACACGTGCTTGCCAGCGGCGACGGCTGCGAGGGCCACCTCGACGTGCGCGGCCGGGATGGTCAGGTTGATCACGATCTCGACATCCGGATGCTCGAGTGTTGCCGCAACGCCACCCCAGGTCTCGATACCGAACTGACTCGCACGCTCCTCGGCCACGGGTTCGTAGACGTCGCCGATCGAGTGCACGACAATGTCGGGGAAGGTGGTGAGGTTCTCGAGGTACTGCTTGCTGATGGTCCCGGCACCGATGAGACCGACGCCGATCGGGCCGCTCATGAGGAGGCTCCGGCGTTCAGATAGGCGTAGCTGTCGGTCACCGCGTCGAACATGTCTCCAGCGAAGGCATCGAGTTCGACGACCGCCACTTCGAGACTCGTCGCCGCAGCGATGATGTCCCAGATCGGCATCTTGCCGTTGCCGACCGCGAGCTGGGAAGCCGGATCCGGCTCGATCGGACCGTCCTTGATATGAAGAAGGCGTACGCGGTCGCCGAGACGACCGAGCAGCGACACAACATCCTGCCCGCCGGCAGCGGCCCAGTAGGTATCGAGCTCGAGGATGATCGCCGGGTTGAGTCCCGCGCTGAGGATCTCCAGGCCGGTGTCGCCGTCGATCACCGACTCCAGCTCGAACCAGTGGTTGTGGTATCCGATCCGGATGCCGTGCTTCACCGCTACCTCCGCGGCCGCGTTGAGCGCATCCGCTGTTTTATGGATGTTGGCCGCCGCGAGCCAGTTCGCCGGGTCGACGAAGGGATCGATCACCGTCGGGATGCCGAGACGCGCGGCAGTGGCGAACACGTCATCGAGGCTGGTACCGGCGAGGCTTTCGGCATCGAGGAAGCGGAAGTGCGCGCTCGGCGCGGTGAGGCCGGTTGCCGCGAATCCGGCCGCGAGGGCATCGGCACGAGCCAGGAAGTCATAGGGCTCGACGCGCGTGAACCCGATGTCTGCCACCCTCTGCATCGTGCCGGCAAAGTCCGCATCGAGAGCCTCTCGAACGGTGTAGAGCTGGAGCGAAAGCGGGGGCGTCATTGGCATTGGCACTGGTTCTCCTCGGATCGAGCAGCGTTGCTGGTCACGGTGAAGCGTTCGACCCTGGGACGGGGGAATACGTACACACGATTTACAAACTAGGGCTGCTTCTGGCGATAGTCAAGCAAAAGATAATTGTTGATCGACACCTATCGCTGGCGTGACACCACGAAGCGCAACTGGTATCAATAGACCATGATCATCACCGAATCGAGCGCGTTCACCGGCTCGGCGGTGACCGGCGCCCGCGCGGGTGACCTGTTCCAACTGCTCCTCGACGGCACTCCGCGCACCAGGGCCGAGCTCGCTGTGCTCACCGCTCTCGCACGGTCGACGATTGCCATGCGAGTCGATTCCCTCCTGGCATCCGGTTTCGTCAGCGCGGTCGGTGAGGCCGCGTCATCCGGCGGCCGTCCGCCGTCACGATTCGCCTTCAACCCGACCGCGCGCGTGGTGCTTGCCGTAGACCTGGGGGCGTCGCACTGTGTAATCGCGATCACTACTCTCGTTGGCACAGTGCTTGCGAGCCTTCGCACGGAGATCGCTATCGAGACCGGTCCAGGCCCGGTGCTCGATCTCGTGATCGACCGCGCACACCAACTGCTCGACTCCCTCGGTGATGGCCGGGCCGAGCTGTGCGGCATCGGCATCGGCCTGCCCGGTCCGGTCGAACACACGACGGGGCGGCCCGCAAACCCACCGATTATGCCCGGCTGGCACGACTTCGACGTTCCAGGTTACGTGCGGCGCGCGTTCGACGTGCCTGTGCTCGTCGACAACGACGTCAACATCATGGCGCTCGGCGAGCAGCGCACCCACTGGCCGACCCAGGACAACCTGCTCTTTATCAAGGCGGCGACGGGCATCGGCGCTGGCATCATCGGTAACGGGCAACTACAGCGCGGTGCGATGGGTACCGCCGGTGACCTCGGGCATGTGCGCGTCGCGCGCGGCTCTTACGTGACCTGCCGCTGCGGCAACATCGGCTGTCTCGAAGCTCTCGCCGGCGCCCCAGCCATCGCCGCGACACTCACAGCCGGCGGCGCAGGCGAGGTTCGTACCGGAGACATTGTCGCTCTCGTCGAACGCGGCGACCCGCACGCCGTTGCCGCTCTCCGTCAGGCCGGTCGCGATCTCGGCGAGGTGCTCGCCACCTGCGTCAGCCTGCTCAACCCCTCGGTCATCGTGCTCGGTGGCTCGCTCGCCGCCGCCGGCGATCACCTCCTCGCTGGCGTGCGCGAAGTGGTCTATCACCGCTCGCTTCCCCTCGCCACTGCGCACCTCACGATCGCCCGCTCCCGCTCGGCCGACGATGCGGGCATCCTCGGCGCGTCGATGCTCGTCGTCCAGCAGGTACTCTCTGCCGATGCAATCGAGAGCGCACTCACCCTGCACGCGTGAACGCTACCGCCCTCCTTCGCCTGGCTTCGGTTTCTCCTCGGCGCGCGGCAGGACCACTGCGGAGAGGCGTCGACGGTTCACGGTGCCCCGGGAGACAATGGTGAGGTGACCATCATCCAGCCCATGCTCTCCCTCTGGGATGAGCTGGCTCCGGATCACCGCGACCGCATCGTCGCTCGGGCCGCAGACCGGGTGGCCTGGCTTCGAGCCCGCAGCCGCGGCATCACCGCCACCGACGTCGCGCGACTGTCGGGAGCCGCCTCCGTGCAGGCCGTTGCCTTCGAGAAGATCAACGGCAGCGGGTTCAGCGGCAACGCGTATACCGATCACGGGCGCGCCCGCGAGCCCGAGATCGCCCGCTGGGTAGAACGTCGCTACGGCATCGTCTCGAGCGACGCGCTCTTCCATGCCGCCGGCCAGACCGCCCACCTCGCCACTCCCGACGGGCTTGCGGTCTCGGTATCCGGCCACCTCGAGCTCGCCGAGATCAAGACCACGAAGTCGCCCTGGCGATCCATCCCACGCTCCTATCTGCGGCAGGTTTGGTGGCAGCAGTACGTGCTCGGGGCGGAGCGCACCCTGTTGGTCTGGGAGCAGCACGACGACTTCATTCCGACAAATGCCGAGCCGGAGTGCCGCTGGATCGACCGTGATGAGAACCAGATCCACCTGCTCGTGCAGCTCGCCGACCGGGTGCTTGGCGTCGTGGCCGCCGGTCGCAACCGCTAGGCGACCGGGAGTCCCACCTCGAGCTCTGCCAGCGGTAGAACGGCGGCGAACTCCACGGGCCGCATCGCCATCATCACGCCGAGAGTGAGCAGCCAGCCGAGTGCGATCGTGGTGGCCGCGAGCTCGAGTCGACTGCCGAAGTCCGTTTGGAATCGCGCGAGGGAGAGGATGCCGCCCGCCCCCGCGATCAACGCGACTGCCACCCCGGCCCCGAGCGACAGCCGGGCAAGCGATCGATATCCCACCGCGAACGACACCTGCAACATGCCGAAGCAAGCGGCGGCGAAAGCGAGCACGGCGACCACGGTGTGGATGAGGTCCTGCCAGGTGAAATTCGCCCCCACCGGCAAGGGACATCCGCTCGTGCAGGTGACCTGAGAGGCGATGAGAAAGAAGCCACAGCCGACCCATAGCGACACCGCCGGAGCCCAGACAGAGAGCAGCGGCACGCGCGATCGGATGCCGCGAGCGGCATAGGCAATGAGGCTTCCGCCCGCGACGATGAGAAGGAGTGCCCCTTCGAACCAGTGGGCGGTCGGCTGGCCGGCTGCGCCGAGCTCACTGACATACAGGTCACGGTCTTGCTCGAGTCGAGCGACCCAGATGATCACGAGGGCGGCCAACACGAACACCGAGCCGAGGAAAGTGCCTACGAGTTCGACAACCCGACGTCGCGATGGCAGAAGGGCGATCATTGTTAAATGCTAGGTGTTCTTTTCACAGTTTTATTCCGGTTGACACCGCTGTGCCGTCGGCGAATTGATGTTCGGCTTGACAGAAGGCACGATCGCGCTGAGCATGTCGGGGCTCGGCTCAAGCGACAACTCCCGCACAAAGTCGTCTTCGAGACGGTCCCCCAGGGCGAATTGCTTGGTTCCCACGAGTGAGAACCCGCTCTTCTCGTAGAAGCGGTTCGCACGCCCGTTCTGCTGGTTGACGCCGAGCCAGGTCGAAACGGCGCCGCGAAATCGGGCGGCTTCGACGGTCGCGGCCATGAGCTCAGAGGATAACCCGGTGCCATGAGACTCGGCAAGGACATAAAACTTGCTGAGCTCGACCGTTGGCCGAGCCGTGACGACGGCCGCGACATCCGCATCCGTCGGCTCCCCGAAGATGAGCATCGAGTAACCGGCGGCACTACCATCGACCTCGGCCAGCAGTATCGCGCGATTCGCATCGGCGAGGTACGCCTCGAACCGCTGCACCGAGAGCTCCGACGACACAAATGCCCTGGCGTCTTCCGGCGGCGTGCCGGGAGGGCAGGCCAATCCGAAGGTGGCGGCGGCGAGATCGTGCAGGAACACGCCGTCAGCGACCGCCGCCGCCCGTACCGTGGTGGTCATCCGCTGTCCCCTCCTGCGTTTTCGGTGAAGTAGAAGCGAACCCCGAAGGGTGAGTACAAAAAAAGGGGACCACCGAGGTGATCCCCTTTTCTCGAGATGTTTCTGTTTAGAGCACGTTCACGTCGAGCGGGATGCCCGGACCGAAGGTGGTCGTCACAGTGCCCTTTTGGATGTAACGGCCCTTTGCGGAGCTGGGCTTGGAGCGCACGATCTCATCGAGCGCCGCCTTGATGTTCTCCTCGAGCTGCTCGGCCGGGAAGGCCGCCTTGCCCACGATGAAGTGCACGTTGGAGTGCTTGTCGACGCGGAATTCGATCTTTCCGCCCTTGATCTCGGTAACTGCCTTGGCAACATCCGTGGTGACGGTTCCGGTCTTCGGGTTGGGCATGAGGCCACGCGGGCCGAGCACCTTTCCGAGGCGACCGACCTTGCCCATCAGTTCCGGAGTGGAGACCGCTGAGTCGAACGAGGTGTAGCCAGCGGCTACCTTCTCGATGAGCTCGTCGCCACCGACCTCGTCGGCTCCGGCAGCGATGGCGGCATCAGCGGCCGGTCCGGTCGCGAAGACGATGACGCGGGCGGTCTTTCCGGTACCGTGGGGCAGGATGACGGTTCCACGAACCATCTGATCTGCCTTGCGGGGGTCGACGCCGAGCTTGAGGGCAACTTCGATAGTGGAGTTGAAGTTCTTCGAACCGCTCTCACGGGCGATTCCGACGGCTTCGTTGGGCGTGTAGAACTTGCCCGCTTCCATCTTCTCGGCAGCGGCGCGGTAGGCCTTGGATTTCGTAGCCATTATGCGTCCACCGTGATTCCCATAGAGCGAGCGGTGCCCGCGATGATCTTCTCTGCCGCTTCAACGTCGTTGGCGTTGAGGTCGACCATCTTCTGCTCGGCGATCGAGCGCAGCTGGTCCTTCGAGAGTCGTCCCACCTTGGTGGTGTGCGGGGTGCCGGATCCCTTGGCGACTCCGGCAGCCTGCTTGATGAGCTCGGCGGCTGGCGGGGTCTTGAGGATGAACGTGAACGAACGGTCCTCGTAGACGGTGATCTCGACCGGGATGACGTTGCCACGCTGTGCCTCGGTCGCGGCGTTGTATGCCTTGCAGAACTCCATGATGTTAACGCCGTGCTGTCCGAGCGCCGGCCCGATGGGCGGTGCGGGGTTGGCGGCGCCGGCCTTGATCTGAAGCTTGATCAGACCCGTGACCTTCTTTTTCGGTGCCATTGTGGTTCCTTTTCTGTATCGAACTGGCCCGTATTGGCCAGCTCTCCCGACATCCGGATGGATGCGGTGCGGTTGCACCCGAAGGCGTAACTTCATA
>JANYIZ010000053.1 GCA_025408445.1 Frigoribacterium sp.
CTCGACCAGGCCAGATTCCTCACCCACCCGGACTCGATCAAGCAGGGCGACCTGCCGGCCAGTGGCGCCGAAGCGCTCAGCCGCCAGGCTCCGACGCCCTCGGCGATCACTGCCAAGTGCTCCAACTACACCGGGGAGCACACGGTGACCGCTCCGGTCGCCTACGGCCAGACCACATTCGACACATTCAACTGCGGCTATGTGCCCTCGCAGCTGCGCTCCGCCTACGGGGTGGATTCGCTCGCGAAGTCCGGCGTGAACGGTGCAGGCCAAACGGTCGCGATCATCGACGCGTACGCCTCGCCGTCTATCGTGAACGACGTGAACACCTATTCGGCCGCGCTCGGTGAACCCGGCCTGACCCCCGCGAACTACTCGCAGATCGTGCCGACTCCGGCCCAGTTCGTCGACCAGGCGGCTTGCGGCTACCCGAGTGGATGGCAGGGTGAGCAGACCCTCGACGTGGAAGCAGTGCACGGTATCGCAACCGGGGCGAAGATCCTCTACGTCGGTGGCACCAACTGTGGTGGCGGACTGGATGTTGCGATGTCGAAGATTCTCGACAACAAGCTCGCGAACATCGTGAGCAACAGCTACGGCAACCTCGGCGAGGCCGTCCCGAATGACGTGCTGAAGGGCGCCCAGAACCTGCACATCCAGGCGGCGGGTGAGGGCATCGGGCTCTACTTCTCCAGTGGGGACAGCGGGGACGAGGTCGCCAACCTCGGCTATGCGTCGCCGGACTTCCCGGCATCTTCCCCGTACGTGACGTCGGTGGGCGGCACAAGCCTTGGTATCACCCAAGCCGGCAAGATCGCCTACGAGACCGGATGGGGATCCGCGGGTGACAAGATCAACCCGGCCGGTACCGCCTACCTCTCGCCGCTTCCCGGAAACTTCTTCGGGGGAGCGGGTGGCGGTGCCAGCGCCGTGTTCGCGGCTCCGGCGTACCAGCAGGGCGTCGTTCCGACATCGCTCTCGCATGGATTCCGGGTCTCTCCGGACATCGCGGCCCTCGCGGATCCGTACACCGGATTCTCGGTCGGTATTCGTCCGATCATCGACGATGTCACTCTCGCCGTCGGTGACTTCACGCGCGAAACCTATGGCGGCACCTCGCTCGCTTCGCCGTTGACCGCCGCGCAGATCGCGATCGTGCAGCAGGCCACCCGAACCTCGATCGGATTTGCGAACCCGACGCTCTACGGGCTCGACCGCATCCTGCCGTCCTCGTTCCGCGATGTGCAGCCGCAGAACCCCACCAAGGCTCTCGTTTACACGAGTGCCCGGAGTGGCAACAGCTACCTGATCAGCCTCGACCAGGACACGACATTGAAGACCACGCGCCAGTACGACGCCGTGACCGGCATCGGCGGTGTGAGCTTCGAGTTGCTCTCTCTGTTGGCGGCGGGGCGGCACTAGGAAAAACAACCTGGACGCAAACCCCAGTCAAACGGCCTCGCTTCGGCGGGGCCGTTTGTGCGCGTGCGAGACGAACTCCGCCGTTCCCACCCATCCTCGCGAGATCGGGTTCGGCGAAACCGGGCCGATGCGTAACGCGGACCCTGCAGCATCCGCCGCCAATTAGGATTATTGAATGCCCGCCGGAGATTCTTTTTACCTCGCGACCCCCATCTTCTATGTGAACGATGTGCCGCACATCGGTCACGCGTACACCGAGGTCGCCGCCGACGTGCTGGCCCGCTGGCACCGTCAGGCCGGCGACGACACCTGGCTGCTCACCGGCACCGACGAACACGGCCAGAAGATCCTGCGAACCGCAGTGGCGAACGACACCACCCCGAAGGAGTGGGCCGACAAACTCGTGACGGATGCGTGGCTGCCGCTGCTCAAAACGATCAATATTGCCAACGATGATTTCATTCGCACCACCGACGAGCGCCACGAAAAGGCCGTCACGATCTTCCTGCAGAAGCTCTACGACGATGGCTTCATCTACTCGGGCGAATACGCGGGCTACTACTGCGTTGGCTGCGAAGAGTACAAGCAGCTCGATGACCTCATGGAGACGGCGGATGGCGACTTCGCGGGCCAACTGGTGTGCAAGATCCACGGGCGTCCGGTCGAGATCCTCAAGGAGAAGAACTACTTCTTCCGTATGAGCGACTTCCAGCAGAAACTGCTCGACCTGTATGAGTCGCAGCCGGACTTCATCCAGCCGGAGAGCGTGCGCAACGAGATAATCTCCTTCGTGAAGCAGGGTCTCGACGACCTGTCCATCTCGCGGTCGAGCTTTGACTGGGGCATCCAGATTCCCTGGGACCACAGCCACGTGGTCTATGTCTGGTTCGATGCGCTGCTCAACTACATCTCGGCGATCGGCTATGGAACCGACACCGAGAATTTTGAACGGCGGTGGCCGGCCGTGCAGCTCGTCGGCAAAGACATTGCCCGCTTCCACGCCGTGATCTGGCCGGCGATGCTGATGGCCGCTGGCCTGCCGGTGCCGCGTCGCGTGTTCGGCCACGGCTGGCTGCTCGTCGGTGGCGAAAAGATGTCGAAGTCCAAGCTCACCGGTATCGCGCCCGCGGAGATCACCGACACCTTTGGAGTCGACGCCTTTCGCTACTACTTCATGCGTGCCATTAGCTTCGGGCAAGACGGCTCCTTCAGCTGGGAGGATCTTTCCGCGCGCTATCAGGCGGAGCTCGCCAACGGCTTCGGCAACCTGGCCTCGCGGGTGATCGCGATGGTCACGCGGTACCGCGGTGGAGTCATCCCGACCGGTGTCGAGCTCACCGAGACCGACAAGGCCATCTTCGCGACCGGCCTGCGCGTGACGGCGGAGGCGGATGCCGCGATCGAGCGTCTCGCCATTCACGAGGCCCTCGCCTCAATCTGGACCCTCGTCGACGACCTCAACGGTTACATCACCATCCAGGAGCCGTGGAAGCTGTCAAAGGATCCGGCCAACGCCGAGCGGCTAGACGCCGTGCTGTACACGATCGTGCGCGGTCTCGGCACCCTCGCCGTGCTGCTCTCCCCGGTGATCCCGGATGCCGCGGCAAGGCTGTGGACCGCTCTCGGCGGCTCCGGCGACGTCGCCGACCAGGATATTCGCGCCGCTTTTGACTGGAGCGGCGGCCCCCCGGTCTCGCCGCTGACGACCTCGCTCTTCCCGCGCATCGAACAGCCGGACACCGCCGTCTCGGCCTAACCAGTAAGGACGCCATGCCCAAGGCAGTGAAATTCAACCGGTACGGCGGCACCGAAGTGCTCGAGGTTGTCGAAGTGGAAGCCCGGGCGCCGCAGCGCCGTGAAGTCCAGATCTCCGTGGTGGCCGCGGCGATCAACCCGGGTGAGATCTCGATCCGCGAAGGCAAGATGCACGAGGCCTTTCCCGCCCACTTCCCGGAGGGGCAGGGCAGCGACTTCGCCGGGATTGTCACGGCGGTCGGTGCGGGAGTCGACTTCCCCCGCATCGGTGATGAGGTCATCGGGTTCTCGGATGGGCGCAATGCGCAGGCGGAGTTCGTGACGATCGATGCGAGTCGAGTCATCCCCAAGCCGCACGCGGTCACCTGGAACGAGGCCGCGAGCCTCTTCGTGGCCGGTACCACTGCGCGGGCGTGCATCATTGCGGTCGACGTGCGACCCGGCAACACCGTGGTCGTCGCCGGGGCGGCGGGCGGGGTCGGCATCATCGCGACCCAGCTGGCCGTGCTCGCGGGGGCTGCCGTTGTGGCGACCGCGAGCGAGGAGAACCATGCGTTCCTTCGCGGTCTCGGAGCTATCCCGGTGGCCTATGGGAAGGGCCTGGCCGACCGCATCCGTCGGATTGTGCCGGATGGAGTTGACGCCTTTATCGACGCGCACGGCGACGGCAACGTGCAGGTCGCGGTCGATCTCGGAGTGCCGAAGGACCGCATCAACACGATCGCTGACTTCGCGGCGAAGAAGAAGTTTCGAGTGAAGGCAGAGGGCATGTCGACGGTGGAGCCGCGGGAGGTGTTGACCGAGCTGGCGCGGCTGGTCGCGAACGGCGAGCTGAAGATCCCGGTGTACGCGACCTATCCGCTCGACCGGGTGCGGGCCGCCTATGAGCGCCTCGGAACCCGCCACGGTCTCGGCAAGATCGTGCTCGAAGTGCGGTCAGCCGACTCGGTGTGATCGGTCGGAAGTGACACGGCGGGTAGAATTCAGGCATGCCTGCGATGGAGCAATCTCACGGCCCGATCCGGCAGCGTGATACGTCGTCGGAGCAGGGTAAAACCCGCGACCTGAGCTACCCGCCGCTTCCATCGGCGCTCACGGTGGGCGTCTACGACAACCACACTCACCTCGAGATCGCCGACGGAGACCAGCTTCTCGACTATCGCGAGCAGCTGGACCGTGCCTCGAGCGTCGGGGTGCGCGGCGTCGTTCAGGTGGGAGGAGACCTCGAGACCTCGCGCTGGTCGGCCGAAATGGCGGCTCGGGAGCCGCGGATGCTTGCTGCCGTCGCCATCCACCCCAACGAGGCTCCGCGCTACGAAGCCGCGGGTGAGCTGGATGCCGCGCTCGCCGAGATCGACGAGTTGGCCGCTCGGCCGCGGGTGCGAGCAGTCGGCGAGACCGGACTTGATTTCTTCCGCACCGACGAGAGCGGTCGCGGTGCGCAGTATCGATCGTTCGAAGCGCATATTGCCATCGCCAAGAAGCACGATCTCGCGATGCAGATCCACGACCGGGATGCCCACGCCGAAGTAATCTCCACCCTCCGACGCGCTGGTGCCCCGGAGAAGACGGTGTTCCACTGTTTCTCCGGGGACGCAGACATGGCACGACTCTGCGCCGACAACGGCTGGTACCTGTCTTTCGCCGGCACCGTCACGTTCAAGAACGCCGGCAACCTGCGTGACGCGCTCGCCGCAATCCCGCGCAGCCAGATCCTGATCGAGACGGATGCTCCGTTCCTCACGCCCGTGCCCTACCGAGGGCGCCCGAACGCGCCGTATCTCATCCCCACGACGCTGCGCTTCATGGCGGATCACCTCGGAACCGACGTGGCACTGCTCGCCGCCCAGATCACCTCGAACACTGAGCTCGTCTACGGCAGCTGGGATGCGGAGCCGGTCACCCAGGATCTCGGTTCGCCGTATGACCAGGCCATCGACTCGTCCGAACTCGCGTGAGCCTGCTCGGGCCGGCGGAGATCCGGGGCCTCGCCGATCTTCTCGGCGTTCAGCCAACCAAGAAGCTCGGCCAGAACTTCGTGATCGACGCCAACACGGTGCGCCGCATCGTCAAGGCAGCGGGAATCGTCTCCGGCCAGAGCGTGGTGGAGGTCGGTCCGGGGCTCGGCTCCCTCACCCTCGGGTTGCTCGAGACCGGAGCATCCGTGGTCGCCGTAGAGATCGACAATCGCCTGGCGACGCAGCTGCCGGTCACCGTCGAACTGTTCCAGCCTGGCGCTCCGCTTACCGTGATCACGCAGGATGCGATGACCATCACCGAACTCCCTGGCCACCCGACGAGCCTGGTCGCGAACCTGCCGTACAACATCTCGGTGCCGGTGCTGCTGCACTTTCTCGAGCACTTTGCGAGCCTGCAGACCGGCCTGGTGATGGTGCAGGCCGAGGTGGGACAGCGCATTGCCGCAGACCCCGGTTCGAAGATCTACGGGAGCCCGAGCATCAAGGCGGCCTGGTATGGAAAGTGGCGAACGGCCGGGCAGGTAAGCCGCCAGGTGTTCTGGCCGGTGCCGAACGTCGACTCGATCCTGGTGCGATTCGACCGCGGCGAACTGCCAGGCACCGAAGCCGAGCGCGTTGCGACCTTCGCCCTGGTGGATGCCGCATTCCAGCAGCGACGCAAGATGCTTCGGCAGTCGCTCTCGGTGGTGCTGGGGGACAGCGCCGCGGCATCCGCCCGCCTCGAAGCGGCCGGCGTTGCTCCGACCGCCCGCGGCGAAGAGCTGACCGTCGCCGACTTTCTCGCGATCGCTCGAGCCGGGGCGTAAAGCGGGCTTCGAGGGTTCGGCTAGGTTGGACTAATGACCTCCGCGGCCGCTCCGAAGGTGGTGCACGCACGGGCACCGGGCAAGATCAACGTGTTCCTCAAGGTCGGCGCCCTGCTCGAGGACGGTTTCCACGACGTGGCCACCGCGTTCCAGGCAGTCTCGCTGTATGAGGACATCCGGGCAACCGCCGCCGACGACTTCTCCGTGACATTCTCCGGATCCATCGACACGTCATCCTTGGCGACCGATGGCAGCAACCTCGCCATCAAGGCGGCGACCATGCTCGCGCACCGCGCCGGCTATCGAAAGGGCGTGCATCTCGAGATCGAGAAACACGTGCCGATCGCGGGGGGAATGGGAGGCGGATCGGCGGATGCCGCGGCCACCCTGCTCGCCTGTGACAGCCTCTGGGGCACCGACCTCAGTCGCGAAGACCTGCTCGAGCTCGCAACCCAACTCGGCTCCGATGTGCCGTTCGCCTTCACCGGCGGCACGGCGATCGGCACCGGGCGCGGCGACCAGCTGAGTCCCGCGCTCGCCAAGGGCAGCTTCCAGTGGGTGCTCGCGCTCGCCGACTTCGGTATGAGCACACCGCTGGTCTATCGCGAACTCGATCGCCACCGTGATCGGCACGCGCAGGACATCTTCCCCGCCACAACTCAACCCCAGGTGGATACCAACGTGCTGCAGGCACTGCGGGCCGGGGATCCGCACATGCTGGCCGAAGTGCTGCACAACGACCTCCAGGCACCCTCCCTCCACCTCGAGCCGCAGCTCGGTGCGGTGATCGAGCTTGGCGAGGAGAACGGCGCACTCGCCGGCATGATCTCCGGGTCGGGCCCGACGATCGCCTTCCTCGTGGTCGACCTCGATGCTGCGCTCGAACTGGAGATGGCGCTCAGCGCTGCCCGGCTCACGGTGGTGCGGGCAACCGGCCCCGTGCACGGGGCCCGACTTATCGGATCCTGAGCTCCGTTACGCCCGGGCCGGGTTGCCCGTTCGCTTGACATCAGCCGGGGCCGGAGACATCCGAATTTCTGATGTTGAACACGCGTCCTTGCCATATTCGAGTGTTGGACGTGCAGTCGGAATGCCGCAGGCGTCTCGAGCGCGACATCCGCGAGACCAGCGAGGGGTGCGGGATAGCGAGCGTCAATTGGGCCGACTACGCACAATGGCCCGCTGCGCGATGCGCAGCGGGCCATTGGTGACGCGGAAGAAACTACTTGGCGATCACCGTGATGGTGGCGATGCCGACGAGAAGCTGCGACTTGACGGCTTCGGTCTTGAACGTCTTGTTCAGGAGGCCGGCGGCGTCAGCGGAAATGTGCACCGTTGTGCCGGTGAGGATGGCGTTGTTGCCGTCCATCTGGAGGGGCTTGAGGGTTCCACCGTAGAGGTTGAAGAGGTCGACCTGGGTCGCGGCGGAGGTGCCGTTGACCGAGACGTCGCCAAGCAGGACGGACTTACCCGGGTCGATGGTGAAGTTGGTCAGCTCGACCTTGGTCGCGCCAGCGGTCAACGAGAAGCCGGATCCCTCGTGCTTGATCGTGCCCTGTACGTAGGGGCGGGTCTTTCCGGCCGGGTCGTAGTAGTCCACGTTTCCGCCGGTGATCGGGAAGTGCAGGCTACCGTCGGTGAGCGTGGCGGTTCCGACCGTTCCGGGGGTGAGGCCGAGGGTGGTGAGAGCGGAAGCGAAGCCCGCGTCGAGCAGCACGGCGGTGTCGACGCCCGTGAGGCTGGGGATCGAGGCGAGCGGCTTCTGCATGGCAGGAGCTGAAGAGGCCTTGGCGCTGGGTGCAGTGCCGCTGCTGGCGGGGCTCGAGCAGGCGGCGAGGCCGGCGACAAGGAGTCCGGCGGTGATGATGCCAACGGTTACTTTCTGGAACTTACGCATGATGTGATCCTTAGGTTTTCGCCTGCCCTTGGTGACAAGCGGTTCTGGATATTGGTTCGGCTCCCCCCGCCAAAGGGTTTGGAATTGGCCTGTGCTGTTACCGTTCCGTTATAGTTCCCAGCAAACGTCCAGGGAAAAACCCCGGAATCCCGGGGTATTCAGGCCACGGAGACCACGGGATCCGGCGCCTCACTGCTTCTTCGGTGGATGCCGCGGCCGACCTACCGACTGCCGAAGGTATCGGCTACGTGCTCGAGGACCCCCGCAGCAGGGCGAGCGGATGCCGCAGTCGCGTGCGTCCGACGGGACCGGTGCGGTGCAGCGCCAGAGCAACGATCACGACGATCGCGATCGCGATGGCCACCTGGGAGACCCCGTCGTTCGGGATGAGCAGCCGCACGGTCAGGGCGAGGGGAACGGCGAACCACTCCCATCGTCCGCTCAGCGCGATGAACGGCACGAGTAGCAGGGCATACCAGGGGTATCGGGGCGAGACGATGAGCAGCGTGGTGCCGATCATGACGAGTTGCCCGAGCCACGGCGCATCCGGGTTCGTCTTCCACCACACGAGAACCGCGGTGATGAGCAGCAGCACTGCGGCGACTGCGAGCGATGCCGTCGTTGGCACGAACAGGGTGAGCAGGGTGAATCGACTGCCGTTGTTATAACCCTCTTCCGAGAGGTATCCCGGCAGGTATCCAATAACGGCGATGCCGGTCGTGGCCAGGTAAGGAATGTAGAGCACGCCGAAGGTGACGATCGAGGCTGCTATCACTTTCCACGGTTGCCGCCGCAGCAGGGCGGGCGCAGCGATCACCGGGATGAGTTTGACGGCGATCGCCGCACCGAGCGCGATTCCCCCTCGAAAGCGCAGGCCTCGGGAGACCAGCAGGGTCGCCACGAGTACAAGAAGCGTGCCGAGGATGTCGATATGCGAGTTGGTAATCGCCTCGGTGGCGACAATCGGGCTCCATCCCCACAGGGCCGCCCAACGCGGGTCGAGGTTGCGACGACGCAGCGCCACGATGAGCATGGCGGTGATAGCGAGGCTCATCAGCAGCCCGGTGAGCTGCAGCGGCCAGTATTCTGCCGTCGGCCCGGTGATGAATCGCACCCCCGCGAAGAACATCTCGGCGGCGGCCGGGTAGATAGTCGGCACCTTCGGGCGGTTGAGGGCCGAACACAGGGGCACACCGCTCGGCAGGGAGGAGGTCGGGTCCGCGCGCGGGTTGAGGCACCGGTGGGTGCCGTCGGCATTCTCGAGCGGGGTGGGGAATAACCAGTCAGGGCGCAGGGTGCCCAGCGCGTCATCCACCGGCACATACCGGTAGGGCGAGATACCGGAATTCTGCACAATGCCGTCCCAGGCGTATCGCGCGGAGTCGCTGCTCGTGTTCGGCGGTCCGGCCATCGCCGCACCGCCGATCAACGCCGATCCGATGAGGATGATCGCGATCGCCGGCCGCGTCGGTACCGAGCGGACGGCCAGGATCGCCAGCGCGAAGAGCGCCCAGAGGGCAATGGTGCACGCGATAAGCGCGGTGGGGTTGGCCCGGTCGAAATAGCCGAGAGCAGCCACGGAGTACGCCGTGAGACCCGCCATTGCCGCGGCGGCCACGCTGGCCAGCACGGTGGAGAGCAGAGGTGGCAGTGCGATCTTCATCGACCCCATACTGTCGGACGGAAGCCCCGGATCCGTGCGGCTCGGCCAGCGCCGTTCCAGAACCGTAAGGTTTGGTGGATGTGGCGGGACGCATCCGGATGCTGGAATAGAAGCATGCGCCGCGTACTGCTTGACCTCCGACGGGTGCTCTCGACGCCCTCGAGGAACCCGCGTATGGCTGTCGTGCTCGGCCGACTGCTGGGGATCGCCTTCCTCGTCTGCTTTGGCACGGGCCTCTACAGTCACTTCCTGCAGAATCCTCTGCCGTGGATGGTCTTCCCTACCCGACCGCAGTCGCTCTACCAGCTGAGCCAGGGCATCCATATCACCGCCGGAATTGCCTGCTTTCCGCTCATTCTCGGCAAGCTCTACGTCGTGTTCCCCGATCTCTTCCAAACGCCGCCGATCAAGAACTTCGGGAACTTTCTCGAGCGAGCCTCCATCACGATCTTCATTTCGGCATCACTGGTGCAGATCACGACGGGTTTGCTGAATACCTACCAGTGGTACGTGTTCCCGTTCTCCTTCCGGCAGGTGCACTTCGCCCTCTCCTTTGTGATCATCGGCTCGCTCGCCATCCACATCGCTACAAAACTCCCGCTGATCTCGCGCTACTGGACGCGCTCCCGCAGCTTCGACGCCGAGGGCAATCTGCTGCTCGATGATGCTGACCAGCCACTCACGAAAGCGGATGTCGCTACCGAGCTCGCCGAGACGACGCGGGAGCCTGTTGGCGCGATCTCCCGACGCGTCGATGGGCTCACCGGCCGGGTCTTCGACTGGATCGACAGCGCTCCTCCTCGCGTCGACACCCCGACGCAGGCGCGGGTCTCTCGGCGTGGATTCGTTGCGACCATCGCGGTGGCCACCGCTGCGGTCGTCGCGCTCACGGCGGGCCAGTCCTTCCGGGTCCTCGACGCGATCAATGTCTTCGCTCCCCGCAAAAATTTCGTCGGCCCGAACGGACTGCCGGTTAATCGCACCGCTCGGGCAGCCCAGGTGACGGATGCCGATACCGGCGCCGACTGGGCCCTGTCGGTATCTCGCGGCGCGACCGTCAAAATTTACACCAGGGCCGACCTCGAGGCGATGACACAGCACCAGGTTGATTTGCCGATCGCCTGTGTCGAGGGCTGGAGCCAGATGGCATCCTGGCGCGGAGTGCGCCTTCGCGACCTGTTGGATGCGGTCGGCGCACATCCCGATGAGGACCTGCGGCTCACCAGCCTGGAGAAAAAGGGCGGCTTTCGGGTGACCGAGATGGGCCACGAATTCGTGCAGGACGACCTGACCCTTGTCGCACTCGAGCTCAACGGTGGCGCGCTCGACCTCGACCACGGCTTCCCGGCCCGCATGATCGCTCCCGGGCGTCCCGGGGTGCTCCAAACCAAATGGCTGTCGAAACTGGAGGTGATCTGATGTCCGCGACCTCTGTGAAGAACTGGCGGGTGACTCTCGTTGTGCTGGGGCTTCTGTTGCTCGCACTCGGGGCTTACGTGATGGTCGACACCGTCACGCCGGGCAAGATCGCCGGGGTCGCGCTGTGGCTGCTTCTCGCCCTCATCGTGCACGACGGCATCATCGCTCTGGTGACCTTCGGCGTCGCCTTCCTCCTGCGAAAAGCAGGACGCACCATCCCGATCGCGGTGCTTGCAATTGTGCAAGCTGGCCTCGTGCTGTGCTCGATCTTCGCGATCATCGTGCTTCCCGCGGCGTACAAGAAATCCATCGGCGCAAATAACTCGACAGTGCTACCACTCGACTATGCCCCGTCACTGGTGATCTTCTGGGCCGTCGTGGCGGTGCTCACCGGCCTCGCCGTCGTCGGCTATACCGCGTTGGCAAGACGGCAGAAGGACCGGCCGTCGGTATCCCAAGACTGATCGAGTCGCAGCCCGATCCGCTCGGCGCGACGCGCGAGAGCGATCTCCCCGATCTCCGCCCAGGGAAACGCATCACTCTGGTGACCACGAATGTCGACGATCGTCCCGTCATACATGTGGTCACGGAGCGGATCGTCATGAACTTCGACGACGATAACGCCAGTGGGGGCGATGAGCTCGGCGCAGCGCTCGAGCAGAGAGGACGGGTCCCCTCCGATGCCGATGTTGCCGTCGACGAGCAAGGCAGCACCCCACAGCCCCTCGCGGGGAAGGCGCTCGAAGACCGAGCGATTGAGTACCATCAGCCCAGAATCGCGAGCAATTTCCACCGCGGTCTCAGACACGTCGATTCCGAGCGCGGTCAGTCCCCGGTGCATAGCGGCGCGCACCATACGTCCCGGCCCGCAGCCGATGTCGAGCACGGCACCGTTGATGCCGTCGAGGAGGCCGAGGTCCGCCGCATCCGCCGCGTCATTCCATCGGGAGACATCCATGGCCCGCGACGGGGTGAGCGAGTCGGATTCGATGTCTCGCAGGTACAGCACCTGGTCGTCGCGACGCAGGGCGCGGGCATAGGGTTCAGCGCCTCCGGACCCGAAGGTGGCGAAGACCGCATCGCTCATCGGTTCGCTCCTGGCTGGAACGGGGTGGTGTCGAACGAGGCGAGCGTCTGGGCGAATTCGGTTTGCGGGGCTAAGCCGGCCACCAGCCGGGCGTCATCGATCGTGTCGACGTCGACCAATTCGGGCAGCATTCGCACCCGAAGACCCGCCGCGACGAGCCGGTCACGCTGGAGCTGCCCGGTGGTGTCCTGCGACATCGGAACGCCACGGATCAGCGAGCCGTCAGGCTCCGCCATCGCGATCGTCCAATAGCCGCCATCAGCCGCGAACCCGAGGAAGGCATCGCCGTCGGCGGGCCACTCTCCGAAAAGCGGCGCGAGCATCGCGGCATCCAACTGGGGCGTATCCATGCCGATGAGTACCGTCGGGCCATCACATTCGTCGAATATCGCTCCGAGGCGCATGTCCAGATCCCCGCTCACTTGGTGTATCACGTCATAGGGTTCGGAGCCGAGCGGAAATAGGTTGCCATCGAAGAGCAGAATCCGTCGGGACGCGTTGAGCGCGGTCACCGCTCGGAAGGTGTCAGCCAGGCTCGCGGAGGCCAGGATGGCCGCCTGATCGAGGCTCAGCGGGGGGTGCAACCGTGTCTTCACCCGCCCCGGAATGCACTCCTTGGCAATGATGATGAGTGTAGTCACTGGTTGTTGGTCCTCAGCAGGCGGGTCATGTCGGTGATGGCCACGACGGTGCCGCGGATGGTACCCGTGACTTTAGAGCGACCTATGCGCGGGGAATAGGGGGTTGCTTTCTCGACAATCGTCCAGCCGGCGCGGGATGCCTTCAGCACCATCTCGAGTGGATAGCCACTTCGGCGGTCGGTGAGTTCGAGGCCAAGCAGGGCCTCGCGGTTCGCCGCTCGCATCGGCCCAAGGTCGTGCAAGGGTGCTCCGGTGGCCCGGCGCATGAGCCGGGCGAGAGCGAAGTTTGCCACGCGGGCGTGGAGCGGCCACGCTCCGCGCGTGGTCGGCTGTCGTCGCCCGAGGGCGAGGTCGGCCGCGCCACTACTGACGAGCGCGACGAGTGGTTCGAGATCCCGCGGGTCCATCGACGCGTCGGCATCGCAGAAGGTGACGATCGGTGCCGTCGCGGCGAGCAGTCCGGCATGGGCGGCCGATCCGAATCCCCGGCGCGCTTCGTGCACGACCAGGGCGCCGACAGCTTCGGCAATCTCGGCCGACCGGTCGGTGGACCCGTTGTCGACGACGATCGCCCGATACCCTTCCGGCAGGTGGGAGAGCACCCAGGGCAGGGCGCCCTCTTCGTTCAGGCAGGGAAAAACAACGTCGACGCGCGCAGAGATCACACTCGTTAGCGTAGGAGGCGTCCGCCACCGGATTTGCCGCTCAGCATTACGAAATACTGACCGATGGCCGTTCTCGCTGCATCCACGCCGATTTCCCGGGTTACCGACTTATCCTAAGAAAGTGAGTACGTCATCCGCATCAGGGCTATCGGCGGCCGTGGCACCCGACCTGCTTGCGCTCTCCGATCCGCTTCGCGACCGCCGCATCCTCGTGGTGGATGACGACGCCACGATCTCCGAGGTGGTGTGCAGCTACCTTCGCTCCGCCGGCTTCATCGTCGAGAGTGTTGCCGATGGGGTGAGCGCCGTCGAGACTGCCGCACGAATCCGCCCCGACCTCGTGGTACTCGACCGCATGCTTCCCGGAATCGACGGGGTCGAGGTGTGCCGCCGCATCCGCGCCGACCGGCCAGTTCCGGTGATCATGCTCACTGCGCTGCGCGAGGAAGAGGATCGAATCGACGGCCTCGAAGCGGGAGCTGACGATTACCTTGCCAAGCCATTTTCGCCGCGCGAGCTCGTGCTGCGGGTGAAATCCATACTGCGCCGGAGCCTTCCCGAATTCTCGCCAGAGTCGACCATAGACGCCGGAGAGTTCCATCTCGACGTGTCGTCGCGACGGGTCACCCTGCGCGGTGAGCCGATTGCCCTCACCATTCGCGAATTCGACCTGATCGCCTTCCTGTTGAAGCATCCTCGACAGGTATTCAGCCGCGAAGAACTGCTGCGAGCCGTGTGGGGCTGGGAATTCGGTGACCTCTCGACGGTCACCGTGCACGTGCGTCGCCTCAGGGAGAAGATTGAACGGGATGCCGCGCATCCCACCGTACTGAATACCGTATGGGGCGTTGGCTATCGCTTCGACGTCGAATCGGCGGTCACATCATGACCATGACCGACCTGCTCATGGTCTCCCTTCTGGCTCTTGGTTGTGCCGTGGTCGTCGGTGCGGTGTCGCTGGTGGTGCTGCGATTCATGACCCGTACCTCGCTTGTGCTCCAGCTGTGCGTTGTGGTGCTCGCCGCGGTGCTGTCGATCGCCGGGGGCATGTGGCTCGCCGCCTCGGTGATGCTCGTGACGCCGCACGACCTCACCGTGCTGCTCTCTGTGGCCGCGATCGCGGGGATCGTCTCCCTCTCGCTCGCAGCGCTGCTCGGTCGCTCCCTGGTGCGCAACAGTCGCCAGCTGATCGCCGCGACCCGGCGCATCGGCACCGAAGAGGCGATGACCGAACAGGTGCGTCACTCGAGCAACGAATTCGCGGCGCTCGCCCTCGAACTGACCGCGACCAACCGTCGCCTCGCCGAATCACGCGGTCGCGAGGCGCTCGCGGAGAATTCGCGCAGGGAACTCGTAGCGTGGATCTCGCATGACCTCCGCACACCGCTCGCCGGCATCCGCGCCATGGCCGAAGCCCTCGAAGACGGCATGGTAGATGAGCCGGAGCGCTATTTCCGGAATGTGCGCAGCCAGGTTGACCGCATGAGCGGCATGGTCGATGACCTCAACGAATTGTCTCGTATCCACTCTGGGTCACTGCGCCTGTCCGTGCAGAAGGTGTCGCTCTACGACCTGATCAGCGATGTGGTGGCCGAGCTTGGGCCGTTCGCCGAATCACGCTCGATCTCGCTGGTCGGCGATGGGGCGCGGGAGCTGACGATCCTCGCAGACCCGAGGGAGCTCTCCCGCGTCGTCGGCAACCTTGTGATGAATTCGATCCAGCATTCGCCGGCGGGCAGTCCGATCAAGGTGAGCGCGCGTCAAAGCAATGACGGCCTGGCGGTGATCTCGGTGATCGACGCGGCGGGCGGCATCCCGGAGAAAGATCTCGGGCGGGTCTTCGAAGCCGGATGGCGCTCCAGCAACTCGCGCACTCCCGAGACCGCGACGGCCCGGTCCGGCGGTGCGGGGCTCGGGCTCGCGATCGTGCAGGGCATCGTTCACGCTCACCGCGGCCGTGTCGTCGTGCAGAACGTGCCGGGCGGATGCCGCTTCGACGTGTTCCTCCCGCCGAGCCCGGCAGACGGCACGCCCTCAGCTCGCGCGGTCGTGCCAGCGTGAGTGTCGGCATCCGGCCGGTCACCGGTCTCGCACCCCGCGCGATCAGCGGGTGGGCGGCGTTCGCCGGAGTGGTGTCTGCGGCGGTCGTGCTCGGGGTCGCCGAGGTGGTCTCGCTCGTCGTCGGTGCGGCCGGGAGTCCGCTGTTCGCGGTCGGTTCGCTCGTGATCGACCTCGCCCCGCCTGCTGTCAAGGAGTTCGTGATCGCGATCTTCGGCACCGGAGACAAAGCGGCGCTTCTCACGCTGATGGGCGTCCTCATCGTCGTCATTTCGGCGGCGGCCGGCGTGCTCGAATCACGTCGCCCGCCGTTCGGCGTGATCGTGCTCGGCATCGGTGGACTCGTTGCGCTTATTGCGGTTGTCACGCGAGCCGGGTCGACCGGATTCGACGGGATCGCCACCGTCCTGGGTGCCGTCGCCGGTGTGGTGGTGCTTCGCCTCTCGATCGAACGCCTCGGTCGCTGGCAGCGTGCCACCGGCATCCGGTCCGGTCCGGTTGCCGGGCCGTCACTCGAGCGGCGCGGCTTCCTCACGCTCGCGATCGTCGCCGGTGCAGCATCCATCGTCGCGGGCACCGGCGCACGGTTGATCAACGCGACGTCGGACAAGATTGCCGCGATCCGCACCAAGCTCACCCTGCCGAAGGCCGCTGTAGCCGCGGATCCGGTGCCGGCCGGAGCCACGATCGACGTGCCCGGAATCTCGCCGTTCGTCACCCCGAACACCCAGTTCTATCGCATCGATACGGCGCTGCAGGTGCCGTCGATCGATCCGGACAAATGGGTGCTGAAGATCACCGGGATGGTGGAGAACGAGGTGTCACTCAGCTTCGCCGAGCTTCTGGCGAAGCCACTTGAGGAGCACCTCGCGACCCTCACCTGCGTGTCGAATGAGGTGGGCGGCGACCTCATCGGCACTGCCCTCTGGCTGGGCTACCCGATTCGCGACCTGCTTGCGAAGGCGATGCCGAAGGCAGGGGCCGACATGGTGCTCTCCACGAGCATCGACGGATTCACTGCGGGCACGCCGCTATCGGTACTGCAGGATGCCGGCACGAACGCCCTGCTCGCGGTGGGGATGAATGGCGAAGCCTTGCCGCTCGAACATGGCTTCCCGGTGCGGATGGTCGTGCCCGGTCTCTACGGCTACGTCTCGGCAACCAAATGGGTGGTTGAGCTCAAAGTGACGAAGTTCTCCGAAGACCAGGGCTACTGGACCCCGCGGGGCTGGGACGCGAAGGGCCCGATCAAGCTCGCCTCCCGCATCGACACTCCGCTTTCCGGGGCATCGGTCGCCGCCGGTACCGTTGCGATCGCGGGGGTGGCCTGGGAACAGCACGTCGGCGTGAAATCGGTGGAGGTGCGGGTGGACAACGGCCCCTGGGCCACAGCGACGCTCGCCGACTCGATCTCCGCCGACACCTGGCGCCAGTGGGTCTACCGCTGGCCGGCGACCACCGGCTCGCACAAGATTGAGGTGCGGGCGACGGATGCGTCGGGCAGCACCCAGCGCCAGACCTACCAGCCGCCGGCGCCCAACGGCTCGGAGGGCTGGCATTCGATCACGGTGAGCGTGAGCTGAGGCTGGGCTTAGGCCACGGCCGCTCTCAGCGGCGCTCTCGCGAACTCGGCCATCCCCTCGTCGAAACTCATCGTCGGGCTCCAGCCGAGTTCGGACTTCAGGCGTTCGGATGACGCGGTGATGTGCCGCACGTCGCCGAGACGGTATTCGCCCGTCGTCACCGGCTCGGGACCGCCGGAATGGCGGCTGAGAGCGGAGGCGAGATCCCCGATGGTGTGCACGATTCCGCTGCCGACATTGAAGGCCCGAAAATGGTGGCCCGCCCCGACGATCGCCTCGATCGCGGCAAGGTTCGCGGCGGCCACATCCCGCACGTGCACGAAGTCGCGACGCTGTGCGCCGTCTTCGAAGACGCGGGGTGCCTCACCACGCTCGAGGGCTGACCGAAACAGCGAGGCGACGCCAGCGTAGGGCGTGTTTTGCGGCATACCCGGTCCATAGACGTTGTGGTATCGAAGCGCGATCGCCCGGCCGCCGGTCGAGCGAGCCCAGGCGGCGGCGAGGTGCTCTTGCGCGAGTTTGGACGCGGCATAGACATTGCGCGGGTCGAGGGGGGCATCCTCGGAAATGAGCTCGGGCAGAAGCGGGCTGCCGTGCTCGTCCAGCGGGTCGAAGTGGCCGGCATCGAGATCTTCGACGCGTCGAGCGGCTGGCCGGGTCGAATGCCCCGAGCTGTCGCGGTAATTGCCCTCGCCGTAGACGACCATGGAGGAGGCAAGGACGAGTCGCTCCACCCCGGAGTCCGCCATTGCGGCGAGCAGCACCGCCGTGCCGAGATCGTTGCTTCCGACGTAGTCGGGGGCATCCTCGATCGACACGCCGAGTCCGACCTTGGCAGCCTGGTGGCAGACGACATCGACGCCGAAGAGAGCGACGGCCAGGGCATCCGCGTTCCGCACGTCGGCCCTCACGAACTCGACGCGCGGATCGGGTCGGTAGTCGTCGCCGTGCACATCCGGCCGAAGGGAGTCGAGAACGCGAACGCGCCAGCCCCTCTCCAGGCCCGCTTCAACGATCGCGGAACCGATGAATCCGGCACCGCCGGTGATCAATACCGTGGTCATAGCGTCTCCCTGGCCAGAACGGCGTCGACCGCCGCCGGGTCGATGCTCTGCCGAGGACTGTACTCCTCGGGAAGCGCGCGGATGATGGACTCGATCGCCGCGACGATGCGCGGCTGGGCCTCGGCGAGGCGCTGCAGCACGAGATGATGGCTCACGGCATCCGGGTCAACCGTGCCGGGAACGGGTGCGAGACCGGCATCACTGTCGGTGACAAAAGACAGGTTCACCGTGTCGATGTTGAGTTCGGCAGCGAGCGGCACCTCGGGATACATCGTCATGTTGACGGTGTGCGCACCCGCGGCGGCGAACCACAGCGACTCGGCACGGGTGGAGAATCGCGGTCCCTGAATCACGACCACGGTGCCGGAGGTCTTGATGTTCTCGCCGGCCAGCGCCCGTGCCGCGATGTCGTGGAGTTCGGGTGCGAAGGGATCGGCGGCGGCGAGGTGCTGCACCGAACCCTGATCGAAGAAGGTGTCGGGGCGACCGCTGGTGCGATCGATGAACTGGTCGGTGAGCACGAGGGTGCCCGGTGGATAGTCCGCGGTCACGCCGCCCACCGCGGAAGAGGAGAGGATGACGCGCACGCCGAGACTGGCGAGAGCCCAGATATTCGCGCGGTAGTTAATGAGGTGCGGGGCGACCGAATGGTGGATGCCGTGTCGAGTGAGGAAGGCAGCACGACGACCGCCGAGCTCGCCAAGAGTCACCTCGGTCGGTCCGTACGGTGTTTCGATGCGGAGCGTCTCGCTGTGCGTCGGGTCGAACAGGGAGTAGAGCCCGGAGCCCCCGATGACGGCGACGGTGACGGCTCTGCTGGAAGCGGGACTCATCCCCCCATTCTTCCAGCGTTCCCGCAGCACATTTCCAATCGACTTGGTAGTTTTTGCGACTTTTGGGGACGAAAATTCGCAACAACTACCAAGTCGATTGGGTGTGGACTATTCGAACGGGCGTTTCCGATCATGCGGCACTATTCACGCATGACCCCACCGAGACCACTTCCTGATCCATTCGCGTCGGCACCATTCGCGACCCCCGACGCGCGGGCCGCGGGGATTTCAGCGTCGCGGCTGCGAGCATCCGACCTCCATGCGCCGATCCGCGGCGTGCGGGTGCCCCAACCGGCCGAAGTCTCCCTTTATGCCCGGCTGTCGTCGTATCGGGTGCATATGGTGCGGGGCGAATACTTCAGCCATGTCACCGCCGCCCGGCTGTACGAGATACCGCTTCCCCGGATGCAGGAAAATGCATCGGAACTCCATGTGAGTGTTCACGCGCCCGACTTTCCCCCGCGGGTTCGAGCGGTCATCGGTCATCGACTCTTCGTGCCGATTGCACCTCGAATCCGAAGGGGTTTCCCTGTGGTCTCGCCCGCCCGCACCTGGACCCAGCTCGCTGCGATTCTCGGTCATGACGACCTCGTTGCGGCTGGCGACCACCTGGTGCGGCGCAAGAAACCGTTCTGCACGATGGCTGAGCTTGCCTCTGCTGTCGCCTCGATGGGGCCAGCGCGTGGGGCGCGGGCTGCGCGCCGTGCCATTGTCGACATCCGCCCGGGAACCGATTCGCCGATGGAGACGCGATTGCGGCTGCTGCTGCTTGCGGCCGGACTGCCAGAGCCGATCATCGGGAACACCGTCAGAAATAGAGACGGGGACTTCGTCGCGACGCCGGATCTCTGTTATCTGACGGAGCGCATCGCGATCGAATACGAGGGCTCCATCCATCAGACGGACGCCCACGTCTTCGCCGAAGACATCGAGCGACGCGAGCTTCTCGAAGATGCCGGTTGGCTGGTCATTCGGGTGATCAAGGGGCATATCTTCGACCATCCGCATTGGCTCGCCGAGAGAGTGCGTCGCGCGCTCCGCGATCGCGCTCACCTCGCGCCACCGCGCTGACAGCCCTGACCGCCCAGACCGCCCTGCCCGCGCTGTTCCGCCCAGTTCCGCAATCGACTTGGTAGTTGTTGCGGGATGCGGCGCGGCAAAGTCGCAACAACTACCAAGTCGATCAAGCGAGTGGCTCGCGGATTGCGCCGAGAGCGAGACGGAACGGTAGGGCTCTCCGCAGCAGCTACAGTCGTTCAGTGGCACATCTCCTGGGCGCCGAGTCCCTTCACCTCGAATATCCCACCCGTGTCATCTTCGACCGGGTCACGATCGGCCTCGATGAGGGTAACCGCATCGGCGTCGTCGGGCGCAACGGCGACGGCAAATCGACCCTGCTTCGCCTGCTGAGCGGGCGCATCGAACCCGACGCCGGCCGCGTGACCCGCCGCACCGGCGTCACGCTGGGGATGCTCGACCAGGCCGACCTGCTTCCGGAAGACCTCGTCGTCAAGGACGCCATCGTCGGCGACAAGGACGAGTACGAATGGGCGGGGGACGCCCGCATCCGCGATGTCATCGACGGACTGCTACTCGATGTGCCGTGGGAGGCCACCATCGGCGAACTCTCCGGAGGCCAGCGTCGCCGCGTCGCACTCGCCAAACTGCTCGTGGGTGACTGGGACGTCATCTTCCTCGACGAGCCAACCAACCACCTCGACGTCGAGGGCATAGCCTGGCTCGCCGGGCACCTCAACAAGCGCTGGTCGCCGAACCAGGGCGGACTCGTCGTCGTCACTCACGATCGGTGGTTCCTCGACGAGGTGTCCACCGACACCTGGGAGGTGCATGACCAGCTGATCGAGCCGTTCGAGGGTGGCTATGCCGCATACATCCTGCAGCGGGTCGAGCGTGATGAGATGGCCGCGACCATGGAGTCGAAGCGCCAGAACCTCGCCCGCAAGGAGCTCGCCTGGCTGCGCCGGGGCGCCCCGGCCCGCAGTACCAAGCCCAAGTTCCGGATGGATGCCGCTTACGACCTGATCGCGAACGAGCCGCCTCCCCGCGACACCGTTGCCCTCAGCCAGCTCGCCACCGCTCGCCTCGGCAAGGACGTCGTCGACCTGCTCGATGTCGGAGTGACCTACGGCGGCACCACGGACGCGGATGGCCACACGACCGGTGGCATCGAGATTCTGAAAGACATCGAATGGCGGGTTGCGCCGGGTGAACGCACCGGCATCCTCGGCGTGAACGGTGCCGGAAAGTCCACGTTGCTCAGCCTCATCGCCGGCACCCTGCTTCCGACCAGTGGCCGGGTGAAGCGCGGCAAGACAATCCGGGTCGCGATCCTCAGCCAGCAGCTCGGCGAGCTCGCGGACATCCTCGAAGACCGGGTGATGGATGTCATCGCCCGCCAGAAGAGCTCTTACGTCACCGGCGGCAAGGAGCTCACTCCCGGCCAGCTGCTCGAGCGCATGGGATTCATGTCTGCGCAGCTGAGCACCAAGGTGAAGGACCTTTCCGGCGGTCAGCGTCGCCGTCTCCAACTGCTGCTCATCCTGCTCGGGGAGCCCAACGTGCTCATCCTGGACGAGCCAACGAACGATCTTGACACCGACATCCTCGCTGCCATCGAAGACCTGCTCGACTCCTGGCCCGGCACCCTTCTTGTGGTGAGTCATGACCGGTACCTGATCGAGCGCGTCACCGACAACCAGTACGCGATCCTCGACAAGCGGATGCGGCACCTCCCGGGCGGCGTCGACCAGTACCTGCAGCTGCGGTCGCAGCAGACCACCAAGGGCCAGACCGTCACGGAGTCGCACCGGGTCTCGACCAGCGCGGCGCCCGCTGGCGTCAACTCGAAGGGACGAACCAAGCTTGCCGGCGCCGAACTGCGCAATGCGCAGAAGGAACTCGGATCGGTGAGTCGCAAGCTCGAGAAGGTCACCACCCAGATCTCCGTGGTGCATGATCGCTTCGCGAGCCATGACCAGGGCGATTTCACCGGGCTCGCCGTGCTGCAGGGAGAACTCAAGCCCCTCGAGGATTCGATGGCCGAACTCGAGCTTCGCTGGCTCGAGCTCAGCGAGGTTCTCGAGGCGTAGCAGATCGAGGTCTAGGTTTTCGAAGCGGAGACGCTCGAGACGGAGACGCTCGAGGCGAAACACGCCGAGGCGCACAGCCGCACCGGGCGCCGCAGCTAGTGTCGTACCGTGCACACCTCCCGATCACGTGTTTCCGGACTCGGTGTCTACCTCCCGGAGAGGACACGATCGACCTCCCAGACCGAAGCGGATCTGCGGCGCCATAATCCACAGCTGAAGCTGGCAACGGGCATGATCGGACGCCTCACCGGCGTCAAGAAAGTGCATCTGCGGCCTCACGGTTGGCAGACCTCCGATCTCGCAGCGGCCGCAGCGCGCGCGGCTCTCGCTGACTCGCCCGGACCGATCGATCTCCTCATCTTCGCGAGCGCAAGCCAGGACCTGATCGAGCCGGCGACCAGTCACATCGTCGCGTCGAAACTGGGCCTCGACTGCCCGGTCATGGATATCAAGAACGCTTGCAACAGTGTGCTGAACGGGATGCAGGTGGCGGATGCCCTCATCGTCAGCGGACAGTATCAGCGGGTGCTCATCGCGAGCGGCGAGCAGCCCTCGCATGCGGTTCGCTGGCGGCTCGAGAGCAAGGAGCAGTTCCTCCGGTCGTTCCCCGGCTACACGATGAGCGACGGGGGAGCGGCGGTCATCCTCGAGCGCAGCGGCGATACCTCCGGCATCCTCGGCTCCACCTTCGTGGCGGTTTCCAGCCACTGGGGAATCGGCACGCTCGGCACCGGCGGATCGATGGACCCGCACGCCGAGCACGGTAGCCACTTCGACATGGACGGTCCCGCGCTGCAGCAGGCTTTCCTCGACCTTGGACCGGATGCCGTGCTCGCCACCCTGCAGAAGCTCGACCTCGACTGGAGTGACTTCGATCTCGTGGCCATCCACCAGGTGGCGCTGCCGTATCTTCCGCCGATTTTTGAACGTCTCGGGGTGGCCGGCGACAAGACGATCATCACGATCGAGGATCACGGCAATCTCGCCTCGGTCACCCTGCCCCTGCAGCTGCTGCTTGCACGGGATGCCGGGCGCATCCGCGAGGGAAGTCTCGTGGCACTGATCGGGCTGGCCGGTGGCATCAGCCTCGGCGTGATGGTGCTTCGACTGTGATGGCGTCGATCTCGACCAGGCTTGCCGTCGTGGTGCCGGTCTACAACGAGTCGGGATGGATCCGGCCGACGCTCGCCGCGCTCGCAGCCCAGCACGACCAGGACTTCGATGTCGTATTCGTCGACAACGGTTCCACCGACGATTCGGTGGCGATCATCGAGCAGTGTGTGGCGGACCGCCCGCGCTGGCGCGTCATCCACGAGCCGCAGAAGGGCACCGGAGCTGCCGCGGACACCGGGATGCGCGCCGCCATACTGGCAGGGGCCGGTATCCTCGCTCGCACCGACTCCGACTGCCTCCCTCGCCCCGACTGGACGGCGAGCATGCGCCGGGCACTCACAGTCGATGGGCTGGAACTGGTGGGTGGCGAGCTTGTGCCGCGCACCGACGAGGGCCTTTCCTGGTTCACCCGCATCAGCCTGCGCGGCGCCGTGCATCTCGCGGAGGCATTCGGGCGGGTGCGACGGGAGAATAAATCACCCGAATACCTCGGCCCCTACATGATGGCCGCTGGCTGCAACGTTGGCATCACGGCGGAGCTGTACCTGGCAAGCGGCGGATTCCCCCGCAGTCGCATCGAGGACCTGCACGAGGATCGCGCGCTCGTCAACGCGGTGCGCCGGATCACGCCACGTTACGCCCGCCGCTCGGACATCGTGGTCTTCGGATCGAGTCGCCGGGTGAGCGCCTGGGGGCTGAAGAACACCCTGCTCTGGTACAAAGACCACCAGTATCGGCCCGAGCATGTGGACATCCGATGAGGCTGCCACCGGTCTCATCGGCACCGGGAACATCAGCACCGGGCAGCCCGGCTCCGCACAGGCTCGCCGCGCGGTGGGAGGAGCGGGTGATGCGCGCGGCGCATCCGATCGCCTATCCCGTGCTGCGTGCGGCGCGCGGTCCGGTGCTCCGGGTGCCCGGTCTCGGCATCCTGGTGCGGGATGCCGCGCTGCTGCGCTCCACTCTGCTGAACACCACGAGCTTCACCAAGACCGGTCCGGGTTCGCCGGCCGACCTCTGGACCGATGTGCTCGGACCGAGTGTCCTGCTCAACATGGAGGGTGCGGACCACCAGGCCCTTCGGCGGAAGCTCGCTCCGATCTTCGCTCCGTCCTTCGTCGAGCCGATGGTTACCGAGAGTCTCGGTGAGCCGGTCGCGCAGCTCAGAGAGCGGCTGTCGAAGGGGGAGCAGGTTGACCTGGTCGAGGAGGTGAGGCGTTATTCGAGCATCGCGATCAGCCGGTTGGTCGGTCTCGATTCCGCCGAGCTGACCACAGTCCTGTTCCACAGGGTCTCGTCGATCACGTCGATGGTGCGCCTCACCCGGACGAAACTCGCGCCGATGCAGGTTGCGCGCGCCCGGGTGGTGATGGCCGAGCTCACTTCGCATGCTCAGCGCGCCTACCGGGCTGGAGATGAGCGCACGGTTCCGGGGCGGATGCGCGCGCTCGGCCTCACCGAATCCGAGGCGATGGGAGCGGTGGGCGCCTTCGTGCTCACCGGTACCGAGACCCTCGTCTCTTATATTCCCAGATTGGTATGCCTGCTCATCGACAGCGGGTGGTTACCTCTCATTGCGGCGGATCGCAGCCTCGTCGAGCCGGCGATTGCCGAGGCGCTCCGCGTGACGACGCCGTCCCCGGTGATGCTCCGGTCGGTCGTGGCGGCGGATGCCATCGGCCCGGTTGCCGTGCGCCCGGGGGACCGCGTGATTCTCGCCACCTTCGCGGCCAATCGTGCGTTGGGCCCCTTCGATCCGGAGGCCAACACCGCAGCGACTGTGCGCCAGCTGTGGTTCGGTGCCGGGTCGCACTTCTGCCTGGGGGCACCGCTCGCTATGGCGCAGATCCGGTTGGTCTGTAATGCCATGCTCATGGCGGCTCCTCAGGGGGATCTTCGCGTCATTTCTCGACGGCCCGCCCGCGGGGTGCTGATTCCGAGCTATGCGACGGTGGTGGTCGGTAGGTGAGCGTCGACCTGCTCGAGCTGCTGCTTGACTCATGCCGTGAGCATCCGGATGCTCCGGCTCTCAGCCAGGGCCGTCGCACTCTGGCCTACCGCGATCTCGACTCACGCATCGCCTCGGTCGCTGTCTCACTCGAGGCGGCCGGATTCCGCGCCGGGGATCGCGTGCTGTTCTCGGTGCGCCCCGGCCTCGATGGCATCTGTCTCGCCCTCGGCATCATTTCGGCGGGAGGCACGGTCGTCTTCGCCGACCCCGGGGCCGGGGAGTCGATGTTCCGGGCACGGGCCGCTCTCGCCGCTCCGCGCTGGGTCGCCGCAGAATCCCTGCTCTACTTCGCGTCGTCCCGGCCGCTGAAATCACTCGCGCGTCGGCGCGGACTCGAGCTTCCGCCGTATTCGATTGTGGTTCCGCACGCCAGGCACATCGTCGCCGGACCCTGGCTGCCGGGTGTGCCGCGCGGGGCGCTGCGGCTGCGCCGGCTGCTGTCCGGTCGGCGAGCCGCTGGGGGGCTCACCTCTGCCGGTCGAGCCAGATCCGAAGCGCTCATCATCTTCACCAGTGGCACGACTGCCGCGCCGAAAGCCGTCGTGCACTCCCGCAGCTCGCTCGGCACCGGGCTCGCCGGGTTCGCCGCGCACGTGCGGTTCGCGCCGGGCGACCGGTTGCTCACCGACCAGTTGATGATCGGAATCCCTGCCCTCATCGCCGGAGCGCACTGGCGGCTGCCCGCGGTCGGCACGGATGCGGGCGCGAAGCCGGCGCACTACCTCGACGTACTGCCCGGCACCGACGCGCTCTTCATGGTGCCGGCCGCGCTCGACTCACTGCTCGCGCTGCTCGATGAGCACCCGGAGAAGACGCCGCAGCTCGCGACGCTGCTGATCGGCGGCGCCCCCGTGCTGCGCCCGCTGCTCGAACGGGTCAAGCGGCGTTGGCCGACGGTGCGGGTCTGCGCGATCTATGGCATGACGGAGATTCTGCCAGTGGCCATCGCCGACGGTGACGACAAGCTCGCCTTCGAGGGGGCAGGGGACTACGTGGGAACAGTGCTCCCTGCCATCCAGGCCCGCATCGAGACGAATGCGGCGGGCGACGGGGAGCTCGTGCTCGCCGGGGAGGGCCTCGCGCTCGGGTACCTCGCCGACCTTCCGGGGCATCCGCTCGTCTGCCTCAATACGGGGGATCTTGCTGAGCTCGACGGCGACTCCCTTGTGCTGCACGGACGCAGCAAGGACATGTTCATCCGCGGGTCAACCAACGTATACCCGGGGCTCTATGAACCGGTGATCGCGGGCATCACCGGGGTCGCGGACGTGGCGATGGTCGGTGTGCCGAATGAAATCGGCGACGATTGTGTCGTGCTGGTGATTGTGCCGACCGCGCGGGGTGCGGGGGCGGATGTTGCGCGCGGCTTCGGTGCGCAGCATCCGGTGATCGAAACGGTGAGCGCCGCCCTTCCGGGGCTCGTGGATGCCGCGGTGCTGCCGGACCTCCTGCTGGTCGCGGACGCACTGCCGCGGGCCGGGCGCGGCAGCAAGCTGGATCGCAGAGCGCTCTCCGCGGCGGTCTCGCAATATCTTAAGTCAGGGCACTGACATGAGAATCGCGGTGACGGGGGCGAGCGGCTTCATCGGCGGTGTCATCGCGTCAGCGCTCGCGATGCCGGAGTTCGAACACGAGGTGGTCGGCTACGGACGCACTCCCGGTGGCTGGTCCTATCGAAGTCACGTCGCCAATGCCAGCCACTATCGCATCTGGGACGTCGCCCGCGGCAGACTGCCCTCCGAGACCTCGGTCGATGCGGTCGTGCACTGTGCTGCCCTCGCCGACGACTGGGCGCCGCTCGACGCGGCCATGCGGGTAAACCGGGACGGCACCCGCAACGTCGTGCGCAGTTTTCCCGGGGCACGCATCGTTCATCTCTCCACGTCGAGCGTGTACGACGCTTATCTGCCGACCGTGAACGCCGACGAATCGACGGGGCTGGCCCAGCGATTCCTCAGTTCATATTCGCAGTCGAAGGCGGCGGCGGAGGCGGAGTTGATCGGTGTCGACGCCGTGATCCTTCGGCCACACGCCGTCTATGGCCCCGGGGACACGACGCTGTTGCCGCGACTGCTCGCGGGTATCCGTCGAGGGAGGCTCACTCTGCCGGAGGGCGCGGCGGTCGATCACACCCTCACCCACATCGACAATCTCGTTGCGGCCGTGATCCTGGCACTCGATCGCACCGCTGTGTCGGGGGTCTTCAACGTAGGCGATGACGCCCCGGTGCTGTTGAGCGAGGTGCTCGCGGAACTTCTTGCCAAAAAGGGGCGGTCGGATGTCACGCTGCACCGCATCCCGTACGGCACTGCCTTCGCGCTCGCGTCCGCCGTCGAACTCGCGCACCGGATGAGCCGTCGCGGTCGCCCCCGGGTCACCCGGTATGCGGTGAGCCAGCTCGGACTCGAGCGCACCCTCGACCTGTCCGCGGCGCGGCAGCAGCTCGGCTACCGTCCCCGATCCACGAGCCTGGTCGGCGCGGAGCGCTGGTAGGAACCCTCGCTGACACAGGCGTTGCCCCCGGCACTGCCCGTTACTCGAGGTACCGCCGGGAGGGCGGAGGGCGCAGGGCGATTCAGCGTCGCACCTTCGCGCCGCTCCGCCGACTGCCTGATGACACTCAAACCCTGGCCGCTCACCCTGATCGCGCGTCGGCACGAGCGGGGAACACCCCCGAAAAAGCCGCTTGCACTTTGAGAAGTTCACTCTGCTGACAGTTCAGCGTCGTTTGTTCATCTGCGCGCAGGTTGCTGGCAATGATTTTGAAGGCAGGCGTTCAAGCGCGAACCCTTGACTCCTCTCGTGCCCCCGAGGGTGCTTACCCGAGCACGAAGGATTTGAAGACGATGACGGTCGGTTCTCGCATAGTCTTCATGCGCTTCGCTACAGCGCGGAGCCCGAAACTCCAGCTCTGGATCGATCACTTTGATCGCGTCGTCGGCCATGGACCGCGCGTGGTCAACTCCGTGGCCTCCGGCCAGGACGAGTGCATCGTGGTCTGGCACCTGGTCTCCGCCAACAACCGGATGCTCGCCCGCAGTGCCAATCTCTTCGAGCGTTTCGAAGACGCGCAGGCGGATGCTCTCGCCACGAGCGGCTCGAGTGCACAGCGCGAGATCGTGCTGACGAGTCATCAGCGCCGGGGGGAGTACGGCTGGTATTCCGTGCTCAACGGCGCGGTCGAAATGATCTGTGCGCGTTGGTATGGCACAGAGCGGGATCGCCGCAACGCCATCGAGCTCGCTGAGCTCTCGCTGGTCACCTCCCACCTGGCTGCGGGTGCCCGCCCGATCGATCCAGGGGTTCACCGAGGACAGCATGAGCACGTCGCCCTCTGACTTCGCGACGGACTAGGAAGAGCGCCCGACGACGCATCAACGTAATTGAGAGCACTCTGGAAATGGACAGAGACGCTCAGTCAGCCCTGTCCCTCAGCCCGACAGATTGGTCCACCCCGAGGTCTGCCAGGAGCCGTCTCCTGGTGCCTAGTCCGAAATGTCAGTGCTCCGTCGCACGGCGTCTCAGTACGCCGATCCCTCTGAGGAGATCGAGTTGATGCAATCGGCGCCAGTCGGAATCTGAGATATCCCAGAACCACCCAGACGCTCGCCATTCTGGGTCACCTGGATCGAGCAGCCTGACAGAGTCACTCCGGTTCCGGCGGTGAAGCCGAAGGAATGCGATGCCCATCCGGTAAACTGCCTACCGTTGGTTTGCGCGTCGTGCGGGAGTCCGATACTGACCGCGCCCTTCCCCGCGCTGGCAAAGTACTTATCGAGCCGACACTGCGCCGATCCATCAGCACCGCTAGCCTCGGAAAGAAAGCTCATGGAGGCGATCGGTACTTTCGTCGCTGAGGGCTGCAGATTGATCCGAGCATCGGCTGGCCATTCGCCCGAGGATGACACCGCAGAGACATTAACCCGAGTGAAACTCCATCTGTCGGTGGCGAATGTCGCCGGGGAGATCACTTGTCCGCACGCCGAGATGAGGGCGTCAGGGACGGTGCGAGAGCCGACGTCGTCGACAGGCACGGATTGGCGTACCCGCATTTCCACTGCCATCTTCGAACCGTTGGCCGCCAAGGCAACGGCCTTGATCACCATGGTTGCGTCGGGCGCGACTGGACCGAGCGAGAAATCCTGGCTTGACGGCGACGGCGACGGTGACGGTGACGCTGAAGTTGGAGACGGCGAGTGTGACGAAGCAGCCATGCTCAGCACTGGTGAGCACCCTCCCAAAAATAATATGGCGAGGATCGAAATAAGCGCGGGCAAAGATTTCATTTTTGGGAACCTAGGTCATGTGAATGAACACGAAAGTACACGCGCGTGAACAAGCGCCAAAGCGCCATCACCTGAAACATTCGGCTGCGATCGCATCAGATCATGAACGAGCATCTGCCGGGTCAGACTGCAGTGATGGATGTTGCCGAGACGATCTGTCTTTGGACTCGCTCTCGCTGGGTGAAAGCGCCTGAAATCAAGCAGTGACTGAGGGGCGCCCACTTTCTCCTTCCACTCTGTTGTTTTAGGCGACAGCACGCCTTGTAGACGAAAGCCCAGCCGAAATCTCTGACACACACTGTTCACCTCTCGTCAGGTTGGCGTACGTGTGCGCGAGGTGCGTGGTTAGGGATTGGCACTTTAACTAAGGCTGCTCCTCTTCGGGGGTGCTACCCGAGTAAGAAAGCAGCCATCCCGTGTCGGTTGACCCCCGCAGTTTTTTCGTGAAGCTTCCCGAGAGAGAAAGCCCGATGTTCGCGCCCCGGATGTCGCGGCGCTCACATATTCGGTTGTGTGGGGGCTCCGTAAGGCCGACCGCATCACTGCTCTCGGGTGCCCCCTTTTCGTACCTCCCAGTTGAGGCGGGTACTCGTGTCCGATAGCAAGAGCAACTCCACAGCGGTCTCAGCCGACGAATCGAACCTCGACACAAACGGCACTCGAACCGAGCTCATCGGGTCACCGGTGACGGCTTCCACTGACACGCCACGACGCCTCATCTCTGCGAGCGACGGGCCGGATATCGCGTTCCGATGGATCGCGCGCGGCAGCGGCACGATTGTGGTTACAGTCATGTCGCTCGTGGGCTTGTTCCTGCTCTACCAGGGCTTCCAGGCGCTCCAAGTGGCCGGTCCCTCCTTCCTCACCGAGCAGAGGTGGGACCCGAACTCGGGCAAGTTCGGGATTGCCGCCGTGCTCGCAGGTACATTCTTCATCGCTCTCACCGCCATCTCTTTCGCCCTCCCGCTTTCGCTTGGTACAGCGCTCTACATCAGCGAGTACGCACCAGCCAAAATCAAGAGCGCCCTCGTGACGGTGGTGGACCTCATGGCCGCTGTTCCCAGCGTGGTCTATGGACTGTGGGGTGTCTTCTTCCTCAGCGGCGCGATCCTTCCGGTTTCGCAGTGGATCTCCACCTACCTCGGGTGGATCCCGATCTTTGCAGTCAATGGGTTCGACGTGAGCGATCCGCTCGCAAGCCCAACTGCATTCGCGGCATCCACCTTTATTGCAGGCATCGTCGTCGCGCTAATGGTGGCGCCGATCACGAGTTCGATCATGCGCGAGGTGTTCACCCAAGCGCCCATCGGTGAACGCGAGGGGGCGCTCGCCCTTGGTGCCACCAAGTGGGGCATGATCTCGAGCGTCGTGCTGCCCTTCGGCCGCGGAGGGATCATCGGCGGAACCATGCTGGGCCTGGGACGCGCGTTGGGGGAGACGATCGCGGTCTTCCTGATCATCTCGCCGGTGTTCGTCATCCAGCCACACATTCTCGAGAAGGGCGCCAACTCGATCTCGGCGCTGATCGCCCTGCGTTACAACGAGGCCTCCAAGTTCGAGATCTCGGCGTTGATGGCGGCCGGGCTCTCCCTGTTCGTGATAACGCTGATCGTCAACTTCATCGCCTCAACAATCATCGGTCGAAGCCGATCCGGAAACGAGACCAACTGATGACTACCGTGCTCGACAGGCTGTCGACGGCTGCAGCAGCACCGGCCCCGGAGGAATCGAAAGAGGGTCGGCGCACCTGGATCCCAGTGGGAACGCCACCCCCCGCATCCGAACCACGCCGGTCGACCGCCACCATTCGAACGGTCGATGTCATCCGCCTCTTTGGCTCGGCATTCGCGTCTATCGGCTTCACCGCGTGGCTGTTTTTTTACGCATTGCCGCTCCAGGGACAAATCGGCTTCGTTCTCGTGGCGTATGTCATTTTTCTATTGCTCTTCGGCATCCTCACTGCTTTTGATGAGAACAGCCAGACGGTTCGCGACCGCATAGTCGCCGTTTTCGTCAATTCGCTCGCGTTCCTCTTGTTGCTCGCGCTGTTCTCCGTCGTCGTCTACACCGTCGGTCGAGGGCTTGGACCGCTGGGCCATCTCAACTTCTTCACTCAGGATATGAGCAATGCCGGGCCGCTTGATCCGCTGACTCGCGGCGGAGTCATCCACGCTGTCCTCGGCACACTGATCATGATCACGATTGCGCTCGCTATCAGCATTCCTCTCGGGCTGCTCACCGCCATCTTCCTCAGCGAATTTCCCGGGCGCTACGCCCGCTTTGTTCGCACGGTGGTCGAAGCCATGACCGCCCTGCCCTCTATCGTCGCCGGCCTGTTCATCTACGCGACGATCATCGTATTCCTGGGCTTCAACCGGTCCGGTTTCGCGGCATCCCTTGCCATCACCGTGATGATGCTGCCGATCATCATCCGATCGGCGGATGTCGTATTGCGTCTCGTTCCCGGAAATCTCAAGGAAGCAGCGCGCGCGCTGGGCGCTTCCACCTGGCGCACAGTGTGGACGGTCACCCTGCCCACCACGCGCTCCGGCTTGACCACCGCGATCATCCTCGGCACAGCCCGCGGCATCGGCGAGACCTCGCCCGTACTTCTTACTGCGGGGGCCACGACGTTTCTCAACGTCAACCCGTTCAGCGGACCGATGACCTCGCTGCCGTTGACGACGTTCACATTTGTCAAGTCGCCCGAGAACAACATGATCGCCCGGGGTTTCGGCACCGCCGCTGTGCTCATGGTGCTCGTGCTGCTGCTGTTCGCTTTGGCGCGGGCGATCGGCGGCCGCGGACCCGGCGTGCTGAGCACCCGGCAGCGGCGAGCCAGGGCACGGCAGTCCCGGGACGATGGATACCGTTACCGTGCACGTGACCTGGGGGTGCCGGCCTCGGCAGTGCGTCGTGGCACTCCGCTCTCGTCCAGTCCGGTCGCGACGGTGCCCTCCGATTCCGCGGAGGCCATCACACCGCGGGCCCGGACCGCGCGCAAGTGGCCGTGGCAGCAAATCGGATGGCGCCGTCTCCCGTCGCCGACCGCCGCCGTGAAGCGGATTCGCGGCGACGCTCAACACCCCACAGGAGGTCCGGCCGAGTCGGGATCAGCGGCACCGGCACCCGGTGGCTCAGGACCAACCAGAAAGGACCCAGACGCGTGAGCAATTCGCAGTCCCGTGTCGGCAGGGTGATACGTCGAGGCTTCCGCGCCATCGTGATCGTCGCGCTCGTGGCCATGATCGGCAGCGCGCCTTCTCTCGTCACTGCCTCAAGCGCGACCGCAGCGATCGGCACGACCTACTACCCGGTTGCGGGAGCCGGATCCACGTGGTCGGCCAACGCCCTGCAGCAGTGGATCCGCAACGTATTCGACAACTACCGGTGGAAGGTCACCTTCGACGACAGCGGATCGTCGGCTGGTCGGCAGCTCTTCTCGCAGGGCACCGTTGACTTCGGCGTGTCCGAGATCCCCTACCAGCTGGCCGGCAGCGACAGCCCGGACCCGCGACCGACCCGTCAATTCGCCTACGTACCGATCGTGGCAGGTGGTACTGCGTTCATGTACAACCTCGTGATCGGCGGTCAGCGCGTGACGAACCTACGATTGTCCGGCGTGGTCCTGGCCAAAATCTTCACGGGCGTTATCACGAAGTGGAACGACCCGGCGATAGCCGCCGACAACCCCAAGCTCGCACTGCCGGGGGTAGGGATCGTACCCGTGGTGCGATCGGATGGCTCGGGCACGACGGCGCAATTAACCAGCTGGATGCGTGCGACGTATCCAGCCATCTGGAATGCGTACTGCGCGAAAGCGGGTCGCGCAAACTGCGGGATCACCTCGAACTATCCCATCGTCTCGGGCACGGCCTTCATCGGCCAGCAAGGTTCCAACGGCGTAGCCGGTTTCGTCGCGCAGTCTAAGTCCGTCGGCTCTATTACCTATGTAGAAGATTCATACGCCCTCAATGCGCGTTTCCCGGTAGCGAAGGTGCTCAACTCCGCGGGCTACTACACCGAGCCCACCGCATCGAATGTCGCTGTCTCGCTCCTCGCTGCGGTGATCAATAAAGACTCCAATTCGCCCGATTACCTAACAGCCAACCTGAGTGGTGTCTACGGCAATGCCGACCAGCGGACGTACCCGCTGTCGTCTTATTCCTACATGATCGTGCCGACCGCACTAGAGGGCAGTTTCACCGAGAATAAGGGCCTCACGTTGGCTGATTTCGCCTCATATTTCCTCTGCGAGGGTCAGCAGCAGGCTGAGGTCCTCGGCTACTCGCCGCTGCCCATCAACCTCGCCCAAGCGGGTCTGGAGCAGATACAGAAGATTCCCGGCGGCAATCCGAAGAACAAGAACGTCAGCAGTTGCAACAACCCCACCTTCTCGCCCGATGGCACCAACAAAGTGGCCAATGATGCTCCGCAGCCTCAAGCCTGCGACAAGCAAGGCTCTGACCAGTGCCTCACCGGCACGGGCGGAGCGGCGGATGTGGTGACGGCCGGGTCCAGCGCGACCGGCGGCGCTGGGTCGACCGGAGCGAAGGCAGGAAGTACCGCAAGCGCAACAAGCGCGACCGAAGCGGCCCTCTCCACCGGAGCGGTCAGCACCAGCGGTGAAGCCGTGGGTTTGTCGAGCGCCAGTGGGGGCACACCGGTGATCGCGGGCGTGCCGTTGAACATCCCCGGTCGAGGGATCCCTGTGCCCACAGTGCTCCTCATGACGCTGGCGGCCGTCGGCGTCCTCCTTGTGATGTTGCTGCCGCCGATACTGGCCCGTCGGCGGTCTACCGCGGCCCCTGCCGGGCCGCGCCGCGCGCGACGACTGTCTCGCGTTCGGGTGATATCTGGCGCGGCCAAGGTCAAAAACCCAAACGTTAAGGTTCGTGACTTCTTCAGGAAACGTGGTCGTGCAGTTCTCCAACGAAAGGACTCATAACGTCATGACCATGTCGACATCGCCCCCGGCCAAGCGCAAGCAGGGCCTCGGCTTGCGCCTCTCTCGGGTCTCCGCGATCGTGTGCGTGATGCTCTTGGCGGGACCGCTGTTCTCGCTCGCTTCGCAGCCATTGCCTGCTGCAGCTGCTGCCTCGGCCAGCCTGGACGTGAAATGGACCGCCGATACCTCGGTAGCCTCCACTTTCCAGCCGGCTCGATCAATGACGAGCCCCCACTACCCCGAGTTCAAAAACCTCGCGATCAACGTCTCGCAGACGACCGGGTTGATCGATCAAGCCGTTCGCGTGTCCGTCGTGGGCTTCGCGGGCACTCGGTCATCGCCGGACTTCGGCAACAACGTCAAGAACTATGTTCAGGCCATGCAGTGCTGGGGTGACCCAGCCGCTGCTGACTTCCGTCAGACATGCCAGTGGGGCGGCAGGTCCGGTTCGGGAAACAACGGTCTCGGCAGTTCCGTCTACCCGGACAACGCGTTGCGCGTCGCGCAGATCGACAATAACCCGTACAACCCGACGACATTCGACGTGCCGTTCACGACTTTCGACGGCACGACGTACACGGGGAAGAATCAATTCGTCACGATCGACGGCAAGAAGGTTGTGAAGAACGCTCTGCTCGACGTTCTCGATCCGACCACCACAAACGAAGTAACCAGCGCGCGCATCGCGGCTGACGGGACTGGGGCCTTCGACTTCGAGACGCAGAGTGCCGACCAGGCGCCTCAGCTGGGTTGCGGGCGTGACGGGCATCTTCGCTGCTGGCTCGTCGTGGTGCCGCGCGGCACCATCTTCGGCGGCGATGGAGCCCAGTGCAGCAGCCTGCTCGATCCGGACGCCGGATATGTTCCCTATGCCAAGGGCCGTCCGAACTCCTACCAGGGAGGCAGTCCGATCAACCCGAAGTGCGACTATTGGGACAACCGGATCGTCGTCCCACTCGACTTCGTGAAGACCGGCACCGGTTGCGTCGTCGGCAGTTCTGAGGTCAAGGTCATCGGCTCACAGCTGATGGTCGGGGCGATGAGCTCCTGGCAGCCCGACCTGTGCCGCTCGCTCAACACCACCTACAGCTTTTCGACGAACTCCGACGCGGTGGCGCGAGCGCAAATCCTGGACGGATTGGCTCCCGTTGGTTTCAGTGGACTCCCGCTGAGCGCGGGAGGTCTCGACAACGATCAGGATCGTCAGACACTGGCGAAGACAAAACTTGTCTACGCTCCGGCGGCGATCTCGGGTGTCGTGATCGCTTTCAATGCCGAGTTCGGAAACGGCAGGCAAGAACACATGGTGTTGTCGCCCCGTTTGATGGCCAAGCTTCTCACCCAGTCCTATCCGTTCACTGTGCCGACCAGCAGTTCCGATCCGGCCAAGAACATCGCGCATCTGCCCGCGCAGAACCAGAAGACCACGTTTCTATACCTGGACCCCGAGTTCGTGGCACTCAACCCGACGAACTACCTCCAGTTCATCCGCACGCCGTCTCTCGTGCTTCCCGGCCCGTCGGGGGCGGACGCTCTTCGTCAGGTGTGGCGATGGATTCAGGCTGACGCTGATGCGGTCAGCTTCCTCAACGGGGCGCCGGCTCCCGGGGGAATGACGGTCAACCCCTATTACCTCCCCTTGGGCAACGCCGCCGCCAAGGTGCCGACTTTCGACGAGAACGGCGAGTTCATCGTGGATGCCAACGGCAACCGTGTGATGCGGGATGTCGGTCAGACCAACATCGACGGAACTCCGCAGAGCCTGTCGACGGCCCCGCTGGACGTGCTCCCGAAAGACGACGAGAGCAAGGTTCCGTTGAAGCTCACCGGGGAGCGTTCGCGCTTCGACTCGCTGCAGTTCGCGCCCTACACCGACAGTCTGCTCAGCGGAGCCCGACAGGCCTTTCGCGCCAACACCAACTCACGAACCTCATGGGACCCGTCGAAGATCAATTCGGCCGGTGAGATCGGGGACTGGGTGGGTAGCGGAGCCCAATCGCCGGGGCAGAAGTTCATCGTCACCATCACGGACAGCCCCTCGGCGATTCGCTACGGCCTGAGCACGGCGACCCTGCAGCTGCCCAACTCAACCGAGAAGGTCGACCCGTCGCCGGATCGATTCGCCGCGTCGTTGACGGCGCTCGCGCCCACTGCGCTCGATACGGTGAAGCAGGTCGACCCGAGCAAGGTCACCGGCGACGGATACCCGCTCACGATGGTGACTTACGCGATGGTGAACCTCACAAAGAGCACAGAGAGCAGCCGGACGAGCGTCGCTTCCATGCTCAGCCAGGTGACGACATCCGGCCAGGTCTCGGGTTCGGCGCTCGGACAGCTTCCCGCGGGATACCTTCCCCTGACGAGCACCCTTCTCGGGCAGGCGGAACAGACCATTACTTCGATCAAGAACTACGTCCCCACCGCAAGGACATCATCCTCAAAACCCGCGGAATCAAGCGGCGGGATTGCGCAGGACACCTACGAAGCCAGTCTCCCGGCGGGCACCGCCGGCACAGCCACGGCAGCTCAAGCGGCAGGCACGCCTTCGGTGACGCCGGGCGTGGACAAAGCAAACGATTCCCTCACGGCAGCCTCGAGCGTTTCGACGATTCCCAGCAACGCCTTGGCGGTCGCGCTGGTGTTCGGACTGCTCGGACTCCTGATTGCACCTCTCCTCTTCCGGGGAAGGCGTGCGATCTGACACAGATTTCCTTCGGGATCTTCACCGCTCCGTCCCGAGAGAAAGTCCAGTTCCGAAAGCTGGGGTGGCAATCAGGTCCAATTGGGCCGAATACAGGGGCATCGTAAAAAAGGTTGGAAAATGCACAAGAACACCAAACTGCGCCTCGGCGCGGTTGCTTCGCTCGCAATTGCGGCGATCGCATTCGGCGCTTTGCCCGCCCAGGCAGACCCGACAACACCGCCCTTCCCGACCCTTGCGGGTGCCGGATCGGACACCACGCAGGACGTCGTCGGCGGTTTGACCACCCTCGCCCCGACTGTTGTTGGCTCGTGGAACGCCGTCGGCAGCGCGACCATTCAGACGAAGTCCGGGGGCCCTGCCTTCCAGCGTCCGAACGGTTCGGGAGACGGCGTCTATGCCCTGAGCATGTCCGCCGGAGCCGGAACCGGACTGTATAACTCTGTCAACATCGCCGGCCAACTGGACTACGCGCGCAGTTCCTCCGGCCCGTCGTCGTCCTACGTCGGCAGCGACCTCACGTACATCCCGTTCGCGATCGACGCCGTAACATACGCGTACAACGGTGCGAGCACGTTCCCGACCGACGTGCCGCTCGGAGACACGACCAACGATGGGACCGTCGCCTTCACGTTGCGCAATGTCTACAACTGCCGAGTCACGACCTTCCCCGATGCCGCTGGCAACGACGTCACGATCGTTCCGCTGCTTCCGCAGGCGGGATCAGGCACGCGTTCCTACTGGGAGGGCCAGGTCGGTCTCACCGACTCAGCTCTTCCCACCTGCGTCACGAGCCGCAACAACACGGTGGAAGAGCACGACGGCCGCGCGCTGACTGGCGCCGGTGACATCATGCCCTACTCGATTGGGCAGTACATCGCCCAGGGTCGCTACTCGGCAATCACCACCTCCACGGTGGTCGAGCGTCGCGGAAACGCCGTCCTCGGCAAGGTCGGAACGAAAAGCCCGTTCTCGCTGACCGGCACGACCCTCACTCTCAACGCGACTTTCCCGATCAAGCGCACCGTCTACAACGTTGTTCAGACCTCGCGTCTTGCTGAGACGGCGATTGCGAACACCTTCGTGGGCGGCTCCTCGACCGTCTGCGGTACCGCGGGCCAGGCGGTCATCAAGTCGTACGGCTTCGCCGTTGCGAGCAACTGTGGTGTCACATCCATCGTCGGTGGCTACCGCACCGCCAAGTAACTCTCCTTCTCAGTCGATTCAACCCCCAATAAAAGAAAAGGAAACAAAATGAACACCCCCAAAAGAATCGCAGCGGCCATGGTGGTCGGGGCGGTCATGCTCGGTAGCGTCGGTGTCGCGCAGGCTGCCGAGGCAGCCGTCGTCCCGGGCGGCACCATCACGCTGACGCCGTCCTCGGGAACCATTGCCAGCGACCCGTTCCTGACGGGGCTCGCCGTGAACCAGGCGTGCCCGGCCGGCTACCAGGTCGCCAGCTCCACCTCTGTCGTACAGGGCGGCATCAACTACAACATATCCAACCTTCGCACCTCCACTGCCGCGAACGTGGGCAACATCTATGGAGATTGGGGCTTCGGTGCCAACCCGATTTCCATCGACCGGAGCGGTTCGCCTACTAACGACTACGTCAGCAACCTCCCGCTCTCCGCGGCTGGTCTGGCCGATGGCAATTTCGAACTGCGGGTGTACTGCTTCGCCAGTGCGACGATCACGAACCTGGCGGCCAAGGCCAGCTCGCCGTACTTCTCGCTGACTCTTAACCAGTCTGGTGGGAACTGGTCTGCACCGGTCCCTGTTATTCAAACCATCACCTCCCTCACGGCTAGCGCCACGGGCACCTCGGTGGCCCTCAGTGCAACCGTTAAGAGCGGGACCCCCTCGACGACGGCAACCGCCGCCGCCGGAACCGTCTCGTTCTTCGAGGGTGCAACCCAGGTCGGCACGACCCAGACCGTGGCCTCCGGCCAAGCGTCCGTCTCGCTGACCGGTGTCGCTAACGGTGCGCACTCCTACACCGCTGCGTTCACCCCGTCCAACACGGTGTACTCGGCGTCGACCTCGGGCTCCTCTTCGGTCAGTATCGGCGCACTCATCGCGCCGACGGACACCGCTGCGGTTCCCGTCGGAGTGACCTTCAATATTGCTGCGGCCACGAATGGTGGCGTGTTGCAGTTGACGAGTCACGACTCGATCGTTGCGCTGGGTACGGCGACGGTCAGCGGCACCACGTTCAATGCGTCGGGCACGCTGAACGCGGTTGTGGATGACTCGCGCCAGGCCGGTTCGCCGGACTGGAACCTCACCGGTGTGATGGGGGACTTCACGGCCCCGGCTGTGGGAACCGCTCCGTCCAGGACGCTCAGTGCCAAGTACCTCGGATGGGCCCCCACGGTTACTGCCGGCAGTGTCGGTAGCGCGGGTGCGGTTGTTCTTCCGGCCCCCGGTTCGCCCAGTGGCCTGAATACCTCCAGCCAGCTGTCCTACGGTTCGACGTCGGCTGCTGACCCGCAGGTGACCACCACCACGGTGGCGGCACTGCTGCAGTTGAAGGCTCCGAAGAACACCGCCGCAGGTAACTACGCCGGCGTGCTCACCCTGACGCTCATCTAGTCAGGTAGCTCAACCAGCTAGGTAGCTCAACTGGGCGGGTTGAGTCGGCTTCGGTCGGCTCAACCCGCCTCCTTCCCATTTGTCGGTGCCCCCTCACCGAGCACCACGCTCGACCAACCTCGGAGCGCAACCCTCATGAAGTCCCTTGGGATCCTCATCGGCATCGCCCTCGCCGCGACCCTCACTCTCGTGCCCGCCGCAGCCCGGGCCGATATCAACTTCGGCACTGGCAGTGTGGTCATTACGCCGACGAGTGGCAACGTCAACACCGACACGGTGTTTCTCACCAGCATCGCGACCAGGGGCGGTGACGCCACCGCCACTACCGGCGCCACCTATGTGTTCCAGAACGGCATGAATATGGGTGTGGTCTCCGCCACCCGCACCCCGAACACCCCGTCTCGCTATGGAACATTCGGATTCGACGGCCTGAACGCCTTCGCCGACCGCTCGGTAGTGCCCGCCAATCCCTACGTGAGTGACAGGCTGCTCAACTCCATCGCCTCTCTCGCGACAGGCGCGTTCGAGCTGCGGTACTACTGGTCCGGGTCAGTTGTGAACCTCGACGTCGATTCGTACGTCACTCTGCCGATGACCTACAACTCATCCTCGGGTGCCTGGTCTGTGCTGCCCGAGCCCGCCCCGACGTCCCTGTCGCTCACAGCGAGTGCGTCCGGAACTGCGGTACGCCTCACCGCAACCGTCAGGCGGCTCGACACGGCAGCGACTGCCTCGACAGCCAGCGGCTCGATCGTGTTCACCGAGGGTTCGGTCACTGTCGCTATCGTTCCGGTTTCCGGCGGCGGTGCCACCGCAACGCTCGCGAACGTCGCGGCAGGGTTGCACACCTATGCCGCCGAGTACGTGCCCGACTACTCGTTCACCTTCTCAGCATCGACCTCGGCGGATGCCTCGGTGATAGTCGGCGCCGGTAGTGGCATCGGAGTGACCTTCAATATTGCTGCGGCCACGAATGGTGGCGTGTTGCAGTTGACGAGTCACGACTCGATCGTTGCGCTGGGTACGGCGACGGTCAGCGGCACCACGTTCAATGCGTCGGGCACGCTGAACGCG
>JANYIZ010000054.1 GCA_025408445.1 Frigoribacterium sp.
AAACACCACGACCAGAAACACCACACCCGATGGACGGTCGAACACCTCGGCGACGGCGACCTCGAATGGACCTCCCCCACCAGACACCGATACATCACCGAACCAGCAACCCGCATCGCCGCGGCACCCTGACCGAACCGAGCAGACCGAGATACCGTGCAGATCGAGATACCGTGTGGCCATCGCGCCACCAGCCCGGCAGAAAAAGGCCCGGCCTCAGCCTCCGAGTTCACCCAGTATGTGTAGTGATGTCGTCGCCATCGCAGGGAACGTGTTCCGGTAGTACGGCAGGGCAATCGCGGCCTGGGACAGCGCCCATCCTCGGCCGCGATCCCATTCGTGGTCATCAATGCCCAGTAGCTCGCGAAAGATTCCTCGAGAAGCTGCCGGGAGCATGCTCCAGCCCGCCATGAGATCGCAGGCCGGATCACCGACTCCCGCGGCCGCGAAGTCGAGGATGCCGCTCAGCCGTCCTTGCAACGTCAGCACGTTGCCGGAGAGCAGATCACAATGAGCCCATACGGGAGCGCCAGCCCACGATGGGGCGTCCAAGGCACGTTGCCAGAGCAGGAGAAGCTCGGGGACACGGACGAGATCGCCGACCTCAGACAGACATTTCCTGACCTCGCTGTCGAGCGGATGGAGGGGACCGCAACGGTATCCGGCGGGAGCGCCGATGGGCTCGAGACGCCGCATGTCGGTGATGAAGACGGCGAGATCGGATGCCAGCTCGTCGGCATTCTCGAGCTCACCGGGCACCACCATGTCGCCCTCAAGTTAATTGAGTACCAGCCAGGGCAGGGGATACGCGGATGTCGGCTCGCCGATTCCGAGCACGGACGGGATCGCGACATCCAGTTCCCGCGCGATTTTCGGCAGCCACTCGGCCTCGAAGCCGATTCCGGTCGAGTCCGGCACGAATGGCAGTCGCACCACCATCGAATCGCCGAGCCGGTACATTGCGTTGACGGTTCCCGTCGCGGCGAGCGACACCGGCAGGCTGGCCCAGTTCGGAAACTGGTCCCGTACCAGACGGCGGACGAGTTGCTCGTCTACAGGGACCTCGTCTGCATGCATCCGGGTGATCATGGGGAGGGGATGACGGGAATCGAACCCGCGCCATCAGTTTGGAAAACTGAGGCTCTACCATTGAGCTACATCCCCAGTGGCTTCCGGCCGAGGCCGATTGCGCGGTTTCAACCTTATTACATGAGGGGGGATGCGAGAACCAGCGCGAAGAAACGGTGCGATAGGCTTACCGAGGCCTATTTTCCGGCGCTTAGCAGCGTTGCGTCGCCGGGTCATCGGGCCAGACGGGCCCATCGGGATGTAGCTCAGCTTGGTAGAGTGCTCGGTTTGGGGCCGAGATGTCGCAGGTTCGACTCCTGTCATCCCGACAGAAACCGCACAACCCACACATTGCACGCCCTAGAGAGCAAGCAGGAGAACCAACGTGAAGACCACGGTCGAGAAGTTGAGCCCGACACGAGTGAAGCTGAGCATTTCAGTGACTCCCGACGAGCTCAAGCCCAGCATTGATCACGCGTATACCCACATCGCGGAGTCGGTCAACATCCCGGGCTTTCGCAAGGGCAAGGTTCCGCCGCCCATCATCGACCAGCGAGTCGGCCGCGACGAGGTACTCAACCATGCGGTGAGCGACGGCCTCGACAAGTTCTACCGCCAGGCCATCGAAGAGCAGAAGATCCGTCCGCTTGGTCGCCCCGAGGCAGATGTCACTGGCCTCCCCAGCACGAAGGACTTCTCCGGCGACCTCGAGGTGACCGTCGAAGTGGACGTGCGTCCCGAGTTCACCGTGCCAAGCCTTGAGGGCATCGTCCTGACCGTCGACGCGATCGAGGTGACGGACGACGAGGTCGAGACCGAGTTGCACAACCTGCTTTCGCGTTTCGGCACTCTGATTACGGTCGACCGGCCCGCTGCCACCGGTGATTTCGCCCAGATCGATCTCGTCGCCACCATCGCCGGCAACGAGGTCGACACCGCTAACGCAATTTCGTACGAGGTCGGCTCCGGCGACCTCATTGACGGCATCGACGAGGCCCTCGACGGCCTCAGCGCCGGCGAGACGACGGTCTTCGAGTCCAAGCTTCTCGGCGGTGACAACGAGGGCGAATCCGCAGAGATCACCGTCAAGCTCCTCGCCGTGAAGGAGCGCGAGCTTCCGACCGCAGACGATGATTTCGCCCAGATCGCCAGCCAGTTCGACACGATTAGCGAGCTCACAGACGACATCAAGGCGCAGGTGAGCCGCTCGAAGGTCTTCGGCCAGGGCACCCAGGCACGCGACCAGGTGGTCGATAAGCTGCTCGAAAGCGTCGAGATTCCGGTTCCCCCGCAGCTCGTGCTCGACGAGGTGCAGCGTCACCTCGAAAACGAGAACCGCCTCGAGGATGACGAACACCGCGCCGAGGTCACCGAATCGAGCGAGAAGACCTTCCGCAGCCAAATTCTGCTCGACACGATTGCCGAGGCCGAAGAGGTCAAGGTCAGCCAGGACGAGCTCACCCAGTACCTGATTCAGGGCGCGGCCCAGTACAACATGGAGCCGGGCGAGTTCATCAAGGTTCTCGACTCCAACGGCCAGATTCCCGGAATGATCGGTGAGGTCGCCCGCGGTAAGGCGCTGGCAATCGTGCTCTCGAAGGCCAAGGTCGTCGACTCCAATGGCGTCGAGGTCGACATGACCGAATTCACCGCGCCCGTTACCGGCTCGGCCGAGGACGGCGATTTCGTCGAGGCGAGCGCTGGAACCGAAGCCGGGCATGACGGGCACAGCCATGGCGGCGCGAACGACGAACACGGACGTTCTGCGAATAACGAACACTACGGTCACGATCACAAGTAGTTTGACTTTTTTCATCCGCCGCGTTCGACGGCGCTCGCATCACCGTCGAACACGGGGGTAAATAGCATGCTCAATCTCGGTCTGCTCTTCGACGTGGACGGTCCTCTCGCGAGCCCGGTGAGCCGCAGCATCCGCATCCCCAGCATCCTCGACGACCTCGTGGCTCTCACCTCGGCGGGTGTGCCGATCGCCTTCGTCACGGGGCGTTCGGACACGTTCATCCGCGACCAGGTGATCGCGCCCCTGCTCCAGGTCGGACTCGCGGCTGCCCTGGCAACACCGGGCGCACGGATGTTCGGCGTGTTCGAGAAGGGCGCATCCTGGGCGCCGATTACGAGAGACGGAATGGGAGAGGTGACTGTCGAAGAAAGCGTCGCGTTGCCGGCCTCGATTGTCGACGCGGTGCGATCGCTCGTGGCCGATGGATTCTCCGACACGATGTTCTTCGACGAGACAAAGCGCGCGATGATCTCGGTCGAACAGCGCACCGACGTCACTGCCGAGACGTACCAGCATGCACAGTCCTGGTTCAACGATGCCGCCTTCGCCCTTATCGCTGCCGCCGGGCTGGGAGTGAAGCTGGGAACCCGATCGGCTCCGGATGCTGCAGGCAACGTGCCGTTCCGACTCGATCCCACCATCATCTCGACCGACATCGAGTCAGTACTACTCGATAAAGACCGGGGTGCCGCGCGTGCTCTCGATTACTTCGCCAGGCTGGGAACCCTGCCGACCCTCTGGCGGTCGATCGGTGATTCTCGAAGCGACTATCTCATGGCCGACCACCTGCACGGAGCGGGCTACGACGTGGCGCACGTGGACGTGCGGCCCGCCGACGGTATTCTCGAGCGGCCGTATCGCGTGATCGTGGAGGGCGACGCGATCCACGACGAGGCGGGTGCCGCCTTCCTCGGTTATTGGGTGCGCAAGCTCGCAGCGAGAGGCGACCGCGGCGATAGCGTGGACGTCGCCGCGTTGTAGCGCAGCCTCGGCGGCTGGTCTACGAGCGACTGTCGGAAGGATGCGGATACCGCCACCAGCGGGAACGCCGTGATCACCCGCATCCGCCCGCCTTCGCGCACGCCGTAAAGCACGGCGGCGGACTCCGGTATACCCACCAGCACAGTGCGAACCTCCGTCGCGCCCTCGATGGACTCCTGGTCGAGCACCAGCAGGGCATCCTTCGGGGGATCGATAAGGCGGGGGAGCACTGCGGCAGTCACCCGGGAGAGCAGTGTTCCGGTACCGCTCGGGAGAAATGCCTCGCGTGGTAGGCCGAGGGTGAGGGCGAGCGCACCGTTCAGCCACCGGTCACGTTTGAGACCGTAGGGCGTCGGCACCGTCGAGAGTAGGTACCCGTAGACGTGGAGCAGACCGGCGTTGGCGATCGGCCAGGCGGCATTCAGCCCGGCGAGGGCGTGGAGGCGCTCGAACTCGTCGCGGGGGATCACCGGGGCATCGATATTTTCGTCGATCACCGTCGACAGGCCCCAGTCGTCGAACGCTCCGGACGCGGCATCCGCCCTCACGTGGTCGTCGATCGTCTCATGCGGCACCTCACTATCGTACGGATGGGCGCACGCAGCGGTCACCGATGATTTTCACGCTGTTCACCCGCCAAGGGTCGTTTCGTCGCTGTAATAGTCATACTGTGGACAGTGCGTCCATGAGGGGTCGCGGAAACGGGGAGACCGACGTGGCGCAGCACGGGAAGGTGATGGTGTTCGACTTCGACGGCACAGTGTCGCTCGGAGATGGACCCGTGCGCTCCTACGCTCGCTTCGTCGCGGCCGGACTCGAGCGGGGCGAACGCGCGGCGTTTCTCGCCGGCATCGAGGCCGGCCTCTCCGGCGTTCTTCCCGGCGACCTCGACCCGCTCGACGGGTACGACCTGGTGCGCCTGCTGTCGGAATCGTTCGCCGTGACGGATGTCGCCCACTCGGCCGCCTACGCCTCCAGCCGCGCCGAGCTCGCCAGCGCCGCCGCCCCCGTCATCGCCCCCTTCGGCCTCGCTGGCTTTCTGGCGGGGGCGCGACCGCATGCTCTGCTGGTCCTGGCTACGAACGCCCCGCAGACACGCATCGCGGAGGCGCTCGACTCCCTCGGCCTCGAGGGCGCGTTCGACGCGGTGCGCACCGCGGTGGGCAAGCCCGCCGGACTCGACTCGATCCTCGACGAGCTACTCGCCGACTCGACGGTCGAGGATCCCGCGGAGGCGCTCGTGAGCATCGGGGATGTCTGGACCAACGACCTCGATCCCGCCTACCGTCGCGGGGCCACGACCGCCCTGGTCGGGCCTCGAGCGGATGCCGGGGCGACCCCGACTCTGCGCGCCGCCTCCCTCGAAGAGCTCTATCCCCTGCTCTCCGCCTGGCTCGAACCGCCACACCGCACCACCTCCACCGCATCGTCCACTCTCGAAACGAAGGTAGAAAAGTGATCTCCAGAACGGCACTCCTCCGCTCAACGGTCGCACTGGCTGCAGTTGCAGTCACCGCGGTCACCCTCTCGGGATGCTCGGCCCCGGCCGGCTCCACCACCAACACGAGCGCGGCCAAGGATCCGACCTCGCTCACCCTCGCGCTCGTGCCGTCCCAGGACCAGGCCGGTCTCGTCGACACCGCGAAGCCCCTTACCGACATGCTCACCAAGGCGCTGAAGATGCCCGTGATCGGGGTGGTGTCGAAGGACTACCAGGCCGCGGTCGAGGCGATGGGTGCCGGCCAGGCGCAGATCGGGTTTCTACCCTCCCTACAGTTGTGGCAGGCGAGCGACCGGTACGGCGCATCCGTCGTGCTGCAGACCGAGCGCAATGGCAACATCACGTATCCCGCCCAGTTCATGACCAACAACCCCGACAAGTACTGCACGGACAAACCGATCGAGCGTGACGGCAAGCTGTTCTGCAACGGGACCGATGCCCTCACCGGACCGGCGGGACTCTCCTCCATCAAGAAGGTCAGAGGGGCAAAAGTCGCCGTTCTCGGCCCGGGATCCCCGGCTGGCTACATCTACCCGATCCTCGCGCTGAAGAATGCGGGGCTCAACACCGACACCGACATCGAGAAGATCCCGGTCACCGCGAATGACGCTTCGGTACTCGCCGTCTACAACGGCGACGCCGAGGTCGGTTTCAGCTTCTGGGACGCGCGGGACATCGTGAAGCGTGATAAGCCCGACGTGGGAAAGAAAGTGGTGGTCTTCGCGCTCACCGACGAGATCCCCAACGACGGAGTAGCGCTCACCAAGGACCTCTCGCCGAAGCTGCAGGACAGGATCACCGCTGCGCTCAAAGATTACTCGGCCACCCCGGAAGGATCGAAAGTGCTCACCTCGATTTACTCGATCACCAAGCTCGCACCGGCGAACCCCAAGACCCTCACCGTGGTCGCGGACGCCGCCGCCAAGCTCGGACTGCAGTAATCATGGGTGCCGTGCCGTTCTCCATCCACGCGCGGGATGTCACGGTGCGGTACCCGAACGGCGTCGTGGCACTCGACGGCATCTCCCTCGACATCCAGGCGGGGGAGATGGTGTCGGTCGTCGGGCTCTCGGGATCGGGCAAGAGCAGTCTCATCCGCACGATCAACGGACTGGTGCCGATCAGTTCGGGAACCCTCGAGGTGGGTGGGCGACACCTCGAGTCCCTGCGCGCGCGGGAGTTGCGGGCCTTGCGCGGTGACATCGGCATGATCTTCCAGGGCTTCAACCTGGCCACGCGGGCGAGTGTGCTCAACAACGTTCTCGTGGGGCGGCTCGCGCACACTCCGACCTGGCGTACGTTCCTCGGCGTGTATCGGGCCGAAGACAGGCAGATCGCGTACGAGGCGCTCGAGCGGGTTGGCATCCTCGGCAAGGTGTGGGATCGGGCCTCCACGCTCTCCGGTGGCCAGCAGCAGCGGGTCGCGATCGCCAGGGCGCTCTCGCAACAACCGCGACTCGTGCTCGCCGACGAACCCGTTGCGAGCCTTGACCCGCCGACGGCCCACGGAGTGATGAGCGACCTCCGGCGCATCAACCGGGACCTCGGCATCACGGTGATCACCAACCTGCACCTGGTGGATCTCGCCCGCCAGTACGGCACCAGACTCATCGGGCTGCGGGCCGGGCAAGTGGTCTACGACGGTGCGGTGGCGGATGCCTCTGACGCGGTTTTCGAGAATATCTACGGTCGCTCGATCGAGAACCGGGATGTACTCGGCACATGAGCGCGCTCGATCTGCCCCCACGCCCGCGCGGACGGTGGAAGCCCTTGGTCGCCATCGGGGTAATCCTCGTAATCACCGCGATTACTCTCAGCCCTCAGGTCGGCATCTCATTCAGCTTCGACGCGATCGTGCGCAACTGGCAGAACGGCGCCTCCAAGATATTCGCGCTGGTTCAGCCCGACTGGTCGTTCTTCCCTCGCACGATCCCGCCCCTGCTCGAGACACTCGCGATGGCGGTCATCGCCACCTTCGTCGCATCCCTCGTTTCGCTTCCGCTGAGCCTGTGGGCCGCCCGGCTCACCAACCCGAACCGCTGGACTCGCGGGATCGTGCGTACCCTGCTGAACATCGTGCGGTCGATACCCGACCTGCTCTACGCCTCGGTCCTGGTGGCGATGGTTGGTGTCGGGGCGTTGCCAGGCATCGTCGCGCTGCTGCTCTTCAATATCGGCATCATCGTCAAGATGGTGTCGGAGAACATCGAAGCCAACGACGCGGGCCCGCTGGAGGCCGGTCGGGCAGCGGGCGGCACCCAGTTCCAGATCAACCGCGTTATCGCGACGGCGGATGCCCTGCCCGCCTTCGTGAACCAGACGCTATACGTTCTCGAACTCAACGTGCGGGCTTCGACGGTGCTCGGCCTCGTCGGCGCGGGCGGGCTCGGACTTCTCATCGACGCCGTGCGCACCTTCTATCGCTACGACCAGCTGTCGCTGATCATCCTCGAGATCCTCGTCGTCGTGATCGTGATCGATAATGCGAGCGACGCGATTCGGAGGCGGCTGGTATGAGCGTCCCCTCGCTGTTTACGCTGCCGCCACGCCCATCGCGCAGGGGACGGGTGGCGGTCGGAATCATCGTCACTCTGATCGTGGTGGCCGCCTTTTGGTCGATCAATATCAACTGGGCGCGCCTCGGCAGCCTTCCGGCCGAGATCCTGCGCTATCTCTGGCTGATGTTCTCGGCACCGGACTGGAGGAAGCTTCCGGAGGCACTGCTGCAGACTTGGCGGTCGGTCGAGATGGCCTGGGTCGGAACGGTGTTCGGCCTGATCATCGCCCTGCCGCTCAGTTTGCTCTCGGCGCGCGGCTTCGCGCCGGCCCCGGTGCGTTGGGGACTTCGCGTGCTGTTTGGGGTGATCCGGGCGGTACCAGAGATCATCATCGCGATCGTGATCCTCTCGGTCACCGGACTCACGCCGCTCACCGGTGCTCTCTCGCTCACAGTCACCAGCATCGGTACGCTCGGCAAGTGGGGCTATGAGTCGATCGAAGGCGTGGATCCCGGGCCGATCGAGGCGGTACGCGCGGCCGGCGGCTCTGGCATCGAAGTGATCCGCTGGGGAGTCTGGCCGAGCGTCACACCGGAATTCATCTCCTTCTGGCTGTATCGCTTCGAGATCAATGTGCGGGCATCCGCGGTCCTCGGCCTCATCGGAGTCGGCGGAATCGGTGACATGCTCACGAGCTATACGCAATATCGCCTCTGGCCGGTGGTCGGGGTGCTGCTCATCGTGGTCGTGGTCGTTACGATGAGCATCGACGCCGTGTCCGGTGCCATCCGCCGCCGAATCACCGAGGGAGCCACCGTTCGTGAGTTGGACCGGTAATGACGACGCCGCGGTGACCACGCGCATTGCGACGGTGATGAATTCGCTGCAGCCCAGCGAGCGTCGGGTGGTGGACCACATCATCGGTGATCTCGACGGTGTGGTCGAGATGACCGCTCAAGATCTCGCGGACCGCACCGGTGTCGCTCGCTCCACCGTGATCCGCACCTGCCAGACGCTCGGCTACCGCGGCTTTCCGCAGCTCCGGGTCGCGCTTACCCGCGAGCTCGCCCAGTCTGGCCACCCGACCGAGGACTTCGGCGAATCCGCCCTCGGCACCATTCGTGCGGAGATCGCTGCGCTCGCAGCATCCCTTCCCCAGATCGCGAGCGTCCTGAGCGAAGCGGACGTCGAAGCCGCGGTCGTCACGCTGCTGTCGGCCACTCGGTTGCTCGCCTTGGCCAACGGGCTCTCGTCGCCGCTGGCTTCCGACCTCTCCATGCGGCTCACCGCGATCGGGCGCCCCACGGAGTTCGTCGCCGACCCGATCGGCCAGCAGATCGCCGCCCGGCAACTTTCTCCGGCGGATGCCGCGATCATCCTGAGCGGGAGCGGCGCCAACGAGTCGAGTCTCAAGGCCGCACGCGCGGTAAAGCTCACCGGCGCACAGCTTGTCGTCATCACTTCCTTTGCCACGTCCCCGCTCGGATCTCTTGCGGATGTCGCCCTCGTGGTAGCCCCGGCGAGCGGGTCATTCCGGCACGAGCTCGAACACACCTCGCGCGTGCCTCACGTGATCCTGCTCGAGTCGCTCGTCGAGGTCATCGCGACCCGACTCGGCGACCACGCCCGCTCGGCACGCTCGACGGTGCTCTCGATCCTCAGCGACAACCTCAGCGACTGAGCCGTATTTCACCGCGCTGCCCCGCCGCGTACCCCGCTGCCCCGCCAACCCCCGAAAACGCAGGAGATTCGCCACGAAACATCCCCTCCCGCCGCAGATCGGCCACTTTTATGGCGAATGTCCTGCGTTTTGGGAGAGGAGCGACGTGAGCATCCACTCTGGCGCTCTGCCCACGGCGAACACGGCAGTTTCGCCGCTGCGGCTCCGATAGATTCGACACCAGCGACAAACTGAAACGGAGCGCAACAATGGCCCAACCGGCATTGGTCTCGAGCATTTTCGACCAACTCCTCAAGGACCGCATCATCTGGCTGGGGTCAGAGGTGCGTGACGACAACGCCAACGAGATCTGCGCGAAGATCCTGCTGCTTGCGGCAGAAGACCCGAAGCGCGATATCTTCCTCTACATCAACTCACCCGGTGGTTCGATCACCGCTGGCATGGCGATCTACGACACGATGAAGTTCGTTCCGAACGACATCGTGACCGTCGGCATCGGCATGGCGGCCTCGATGGGGCAGTTCCTGCTCTCCTCGGGCACCAAGGGCAAGCGATACATCACCCCGAACGCGCGAGTGCTATTGCACCAGCCGTCCGGTGGATTCGGCGGAACCTCAGCCGACATCCAGACCCAGGCCATGCTCATCCTCGACATGAAGAAGCGGATGGCGGAGCTCACCGCCGAGCAGACGGGCAAGACCCCCGAGCAGATCATCATCGACGGCGACCGAGACAACTGGTTCACCGCGCAGCAGGCCCTCGAGTACGGCTTCGTCGACCACCTTCGGGAGTTCGCCTCCGAAGTTATCGGCGGCGGCGGCACTGACGAGTCCGTTACCAAGAAGTAGAAACAGGCAGAAATAGTGCAATCAAATAACCTGCAATCATACAATATGCCGCAGGGCCTTGCGGGCCCCACGGCCGAGGCCCGCTACATCCTGCCGACCTTCGAGGAGCGCACGGCCTACGGCTACAAGCGCCAAGACCCCTACGCGAAGCTCTTCGAGGACCGCATCATCTTCCTCGGTGTGCAGATCGACGATGCCTCGGCGGATGACGTGATGGCCCAGCTCCTCGTGCTCGAGAGCCAGGACCCCGACCGGGACATCGTGATGTACATCAACTCACCCGGTGGTTCGTTCACCGCGATGACGGCGATCTACGACACGATGCAGTACGTGCGTCCGCAGATCCAGACCGTGGTGCTCGGCCAGGCAGCATCCGCCGCCGCGGTCATCCTCGCGGCCGGAACGCCAGGCAAGCGCCTCGCCCTGCCGAACGCGCGCATCCTGTTCCACCAGCCGTCCACGGGCGACTCTGGGCGTGGCCAAGCGTCGGACATCGAGATCCAGGCGCGCGAAATCCTGCGCATGCGCTCCTGGCTCGAAGAGACGCTGTCGCGTCACTCGAACCGCACCATGGAGCAGGTCAACAAGGACATCGACCGCGACAACATCCTGAGCGGCGAAGAGGCGCTGGCCTATGGCCTCGTCGACCAGGTGCTCACCTCGCGCAAGAACATCCCGGCGATCACCAAGTAGGCATCACCGCGAACAAACACG
>JANYIZ010000055.1 GCA_025408445.1 Frigoribacterium sp.
GATCTCGCGCGCCCGAATATTCGGGCGCGCGTGTCACTCACGGCCGCATGGCCAAAGGGAGAGAGGGAGGCGCCGCGTGCATAGGTCAGGTGCGGCCACCCTCGACATCCGCAGCCGTGATGGTCGAGGCCTTTTTCGAGAAGATTTCGAGCCGTTGTTGCGGGCTCGACGCGGCCATCTTCTCCACAAAGTCGGAGCTGAATCCGCTCACCACCGGGTAATCCCCCATTGGAACCACCGAGTGCACGACCTGATTCTCGTAGACCTGAATGAGATTGAACGATTGGCCTCCATCGATCCCTGACAGGGAGCGGTCCGGCGCGCTGAGATCCATCGTGTAGCAGGTCGCCGCGGCGACCGAGACGGGAACTCCTGCGAAGGAGCTATGCGTGGCGTAGTGCAGGTGGCCGGCGAGGATACCCCGCACATCGGTTCCCCGGATCACCTCGGCCAGCCGCGCCTGGCCCCGCAGCTCCAGCAGCGCCATCAGGTCGATTGGGGTCGGAATCGGCGGGTGGTGAAGTGCCAGCAGCGTGCCGTGAATGGCCGGGGTGTCGAGTTCGTTCGCGAGCCAGTCGAGCTGCTGCGGAGTGATGTCACCGTGGTGATAACCGGGCACGGTGCTGTCGAACGCGATGATACGGAGCCCACCGATGTCGTGCACGCGGTCTTGCGGTCGCGGCGAGGCATCCGTTCCGGGGGGTTCGTCATAGAGATCAGTGGCGAAACGCAGCCGCTCGTCGTGATTGCCCATCACCCAGATCACAGTGGAGCCCATCCGGTCCGCAGCAGGCTCCACGATCTGACGGAGGCTACGATAAGCGTCGTGTTCGCCGAGGTCCGCGAGATCACCGGTAAAGACGATGGCTGCCGGATTCGTTTCGGAGCGCTCCAACTGCTCCAACGCCCGGCGCAGGTTGCGATGGGTGTCGATGGACCCGTAGAGCGCTCGTGGGTCGCCGCGCGCATCCGCAGCGAGGAAATGCGTGTCGCTGAGGTGGGCGATCACATGGCTGGGAGCAGCGTATTGTCCGAACTGGGTCACAGCCCCACTTTAGGGCGGTGGTCCCTTTCGCTGTAGGGCAACTGCGGCGGCGATTACAGGCTGAGCAAAATCCATCCTCGCTCCCTCTCCGACGCCCCGCCGTCGATCTGCAGTGACCCGAGTTCGGCCTGCACTTCGGCGATCGACATTCCCGATCGCGCGGCGAGGTCGTCAACCGAGCGCGGAGACCGTGGGCTGAGCGCATCGATGAGGCGAACACGGGCCGAGGTCGAGCACGGGAGGCTCGCCGCTGGATCGGGGATGCCGGCGACTTCTGTACCGGGCACGAGTTCGGCCATCTCCGCTGCAGAAGTGACGAGGGTAGCCGCGAACTCGCGGATGAGACGGTGGCAGCCCGCCGATGCGGCCGAGGTGACCGGTCCCGGCATCGCCCCGATGGGTCGTCCGAGCGACGCGGCGTGGCCCGCGGTGTTCAGTGAGCCGGATCGCCAGCCCGCCTCGAGCACGATGGTGGCCTGGCTCGCCGCAGCGATGAGTCGGTTCCGCTGCAGAAATCGCCATTTTGTCGGCGGGGAACCACACGGAAGCTCGGAGATGACCGCGCCGGACTCGACGATGCGAACCAGCAGCGCATCGTGGCCGCTCGGGTAGAACCGATCGACTCCGCCAGCGAGAATCGCCACGGTCTGCCCCGAACTGGCCAACGCCGCGCGGTGTGCCATGCCGTCGATGCCGTACGCCGCACCCGAGATGATCGCGAAGCCACGATCGACCAGCCCCGCGGTTGCTTCCATCGTCACGTGTTCGCCATATCCGGTCGCCGCTCGGGCTCCCACCAACGCGATCGAGTGCTGCGCTGCCGCGAGCGTCGACTCGTTTCCGCGCAGCCAGAGCGCAATGGGCGCATGGGCACCGAGGTCGTCGACGCCCACGGGCCAGGCCGGATCCCCCGGTACCAGCAGACGCACCGCGAAGCGAACGGCCTGTCGAAGAGCGACGAGCGCGACCCCCGACTTGAGCCGCGGACTCCAGCGAGCGAGCGCTGACTCGATATCTGCTGCCGAAAGATCCGAGCCTCCCGCGGATGCCGCATCCGCGATTCGCTTCACCGGCCAGGAATCCACGAGCACGGTCAGCGCGCCGGCCGCACCGAGAGCCGCAACGAGCTCGCCAGCGGCACGGTCGCCGGGTTCGGCGATACCGGTCCAGCTCGCACGGGCGAATACCTCTTGGACACTTCCGGAATCCGGATCCGGCGCGACTGTGCGCACCAGCCCGGTGATCTCGGCGCCGTCCAGTCCGAACATGCTCATGGTGGTTCCCTTCTGAATGGTTGTGGTCACAGCGCCCTCCTCAGGTAGAGGGCGCGACCGATATGGTCTGCGGTTGGAGTCGCTGCGCCCGCGAGATCCGCGATCGACCAGCCCAACCGCAACACCCTGTCGTACCCGCGCATCGTGAGCCCGCCGCGTTCCAGGGCGCGGTCGATCGACGCCGTCGTCGAGGGTGACAGTCGTCGGTCTTTGCCGCGAAGCCAGGCGCCCGGCACCTCAGAATTGAGTCGCCACGGGGTCTCCCTGAGGCGTTCGGCGCTGGTTTGACGGGCATCCGTCACACGCTGGCGGGCCGCAGCGGAGGTGATACTGGGGTATTCGTCGCCGAGCCTCAGGCGAACGGCCGTGACCCGACTGACCCGCAGCTGGATGTCAATGCGATCCATCAGCGGTCCGGACAACCGAGCGAGGTACTTGCGGCGCACATGAGGTGTGCAGACGCAATCGGAGTCGGTCGCGCCGTACTGCCCACACGGACACGGATTAGCGGCCATGATGAGCTGAAAACGCGCGGGGAAATGCGCAACGGCGTTCGCCCGATGGATGCTGACCACCCCGGCCTCGAGCGGCTGGCGCAGTGCGTCGAGCGCTGCCGGTTGAAACTCGGGAGCCTCATCGAGGAACAACACGCCGTGCGAGGCGCGCGCTGCGGCGCCCGGACGAATCACCCCGCTGCCACCGCCAACGAGCGATGCCGCCGTGGCGGTGTGATGGGGAGATTCGAGCGGCGGGCGTACCGCGAGACTCGCACCGACCGGGAGGCCCGACAGTGAGCGGATCGAGCTCACCTCCAGCGCATCCTCGGCCCCGAGATCGGGGAGAAGACCGGGGAGTCGGGCAGCGAGCATCGTCTTGCCGGCGCCCGGAGGGCCGAGCAGGAACACGTGGTGCCCGCCCGCCGCCGCGACGGTGAGTGCCTCGATGGCATCCTCGTTGCCCACGATGTCTGAGAGATCGAGCCCATCATCGACCGGGTTCTCGACCCGCGGCAGCTCGATCGCATCGACCGCGATCGGTTCGAGTTCGCCACCGTGCCAGATCGCTGCATCCCGGAGGGAGCTGACCGCAACGACGCGGATGCCGGGAACGAGGCTCGCCTCCCCCGCGTTTCCGGCCGGTACCATCACGATCGCGGCTCCCGCCCGTGAGGCCGCGAGCACCGCCGGCAGGATGCCCGCGATCGGGCGCAGCCGCCCGTCGAGGCCAAGCTCGCCGAGGTGCACCACCCGCGCGACCGAGTCGAGGGAAATGACGCC
>JANYIZ010000056.1 GCA_025408445.1 Frigoribacterium sp.
CTTATCGCCGGATTCGAGAAGAAGCTGCCGCTGCGCCACCAGGAACTCGGAACGCTGAAAGAGCACCGCGACTACCTGTACATGCGCACCTCCGGCTCCATCGGAAGCCTCGCGAAACTCCTCACCGCAAGCGCCGCCGAACTGATCAACAACCCCGCCCACACCATCGAACACCTCACTGAAGCGGTCATGGACACCGTCACCCTCGACATCTACGCCGAAGAGAACTACGCCATCCTGAAGAACCGCCAGAACAAGGGCACCAAGTCCCCGATGCACACCATGGCCGAGCTGATCAGCGCATGAACACCCCACCGCTCCTCCCCTTCGACGTGCGTCCCTTCCACCAGGAAAGCCTCGACAGCTATAGCCGACGGTTGCTCGCCGCGAACTTCTGCGACAACAGCCACCGCGCTCACCTCACCCGTGAGCTCCAAACCGCTACCACCGTCGAAGGGCAAGGCGACGCCTGGCTGCGGGTCCTCACCACCCGCACCAAACGCAGCACCCTGTACCTGGACGCCCACCCCAGCGGCGGGCTCACCCACCGCGACGGAACGAACTGCACCCACTTCGCCGGGTCCCTGCCCGGCAGGGTCGGCTGCACCCACTGCAGCAAAGGCGCCCGCATCGACCAGAACCCGCACTTCGACACCCTCGTCTGCGCCGACCACCACCGGTGGCTCGGCTTATGGGGTGCGGAAGACACCCAGCACTGGATCGACGACGAGACGATCACCGCGCATCGGATGTTCGTGAAGCTGCGGCGTAACCACCAGATCGACTTGCGCCTCTACCGCCTCGTCGCCACCGCCATCGCCGAGGCAACCCATCCCGACCGGCCGATCGAAGACGCCGAACCGTTGGTGTTCGCAGCGACCATCCGCACGATCCACGCCCTGACCCTGGACAGCTTCGCCCGCCGGTTCTTCACCCCTGCCGGGACCTTTGCCGACGCCTACGCCCACCTGGACGCCACCGTGACCACGGCAGTCGGGGAGGCCCTGCCCACTGTGAGTCGAGCCCTGTGGATCTACCTGCACCCGACGATGCTGAACCTTCGCGACGCCCTCACCAGCGGTACCGCGTTCCAGCCGGTCTGGGAGCACAACTACCCGATCTGCCCCCAGATTGCCGCAACCCTCACCGCCTACAGCGGGGCGTTGGAGCCGACCGGAAACTACCTGGCCGTCACCGGCGACACCCCCGCCAGCGCCGCCAGCAGCACAGCGAAATACAACAACCTCCCGGCACCCCTCCGGAACACCGCACCGTTGACGTTCACCTGCCCGGAAGGCCACACCTTCGACTACCGTCTCCCCGTCACGTTGCCGGCGACCATGACCGCGGCGAGGTACGTGCCGACCTGCGGCCTGTGCACCGTACGTCGCGTGCGGACCGGCGAGAACGACGTCCAGACCATGAGCCCGGCCGCGGCCGCCCACTTCGACCTGTACCGCAACGGCGGCCTGACCGCCGCCGACGTCGCCAACAGTTCCAGCGTCAAATACTGGTGGACCTGCGACGCCGGCCACAGCCACGACGTCAGCCCCTCAAAAAAGACCCTCCACACCTACCGGTGCCCCATCTGCTCCAACCGCACCCCACGCAGCGGCACCAACTGCGTAGTCAGCACCCATCCCGAGACGGCGGCAATGTGGGCCGGCGGCTGGGCCGAAGACCTCTCCCCCTCAACCATCACCCCGGGGTCGAATATCGTCGCACCGTGGCGCTGCGACAACGGCCACCACTTTCACGCCCCCGTCCACAAGATGACATTCGGCATGCTCGGCTGCACCACCTGCAAACGCGAACAAGCCACCGCTTACGAGAACTGCCTCGCCGCGACCCACCCCGACAAAGCCGCACGCTGGCACCCCACCCTGAACGGCGACCTGACCCCGCGGGACGTCACCCACGGCGAACGACGCTGGGCGTGGTGGCTCTGCGACGAAAACCACCCAGAGAAGGCCCGAATCGACAAGGTCACTTACGGCCAGCAGTGCCGGATCTGCAGCAACCGGAAGCTGAAGAAGGGCTTCAACGATCTCGGTACCGTCGAACCCGTCCTCTCACTCGAACTCCACCCCTACCTGAACCGTCACCAGGCAGACGAAATGTTCCCCAGCGACCACGCCCTCCATTGGAAATGCTTCGCGAACGGCCACGTCCACGTGCAGACCACCCAGAACCGGCGCAGCTCCAACGGATGTCCGAAATGCAAGCCGGAGCAACGGATCCTCCTCGTCGCTTACGTGGAAATTGCCGCCTGACTTCGCCGTCCGACAGCGTGTCGCAGAGCCACCGAAGAAGACGTCGAATAGTTCAGCGCTCGCGGGTCAGACGGTCATAGCCTTT
>JANYIZ010000057.1 GCA_025408445.1 Frigoribacterium sp.
CGTCTTCGACAACTGGAAGCAGATGCTGCCCTACCAGTCGCCGAACGCACTCGGCCTCACCTGGCAGGAGGGTGCCCAACTGCTCGGTGAAGGCAAGGCCGGCATGTACCTGCTCGGTTCCTTTGTGACCCAGCAGTTCACGGATGCCGCAGTGCTCGCCGATATCGACTTCTTCCCGTTCCCGGAGATCGCGGAGGAGGGTATGACCGCCGTCGAGGCCCCTATCGACGGACTCATGCTCTCGAAGAAGGGCGGCAGCAATCCGGCTGCAAAGGCGTTCCTCGAATTCATGGGAACCCCGGCCGGCCAGCAGGCTTACTTCTCGGTCGATAAGTCGAACCTCATGACGGCCAAGGGTGCAGACACCTCCGGCTACAGCGACTTCAACAAGAAGCTCGCGGATGTGATCAGCAAGGCGAAATCGGTCAGCCAGTTCTTCGACCGGGATGCGCTGCCGGCCATGGCCAACAACGTCATGATTCCTGCGCTTCAGGGCTTCCTGAAGGATGGAACGATCGACACCGCCAACCTCGAGGCGCAGGCAAAAGCGCTCTACGCCGCCCAGTAGCAGAAATTATCATGGCCGACACGACCCTCGGCGCACCGGCGTCTGCCAGGGGAGTCCTTTCTCCTGGCCGGCCCCGCCGCCGCCGCTACAGCCTGCTGTCCCGTCGCGACAAGATCGTCCTCGGGGCCATGGTCTTCGTGCCGACCCTGATCCAGCTCGTACTGATTTGGATCCCGACGGTGATCTCGGTATTCCTGTCGTTCGTGCGCTGGAACGGGCTCGCCTTTTCGGACATTCGCCCGGCGGGCCTTGCGAATTACGCCTATGTCTTCAAGGACTATCCGCCGTTCTGGCCTGCTCTCCAGCACAACGTGCTCTGGCTGGTTTTCCTGGCGGTGATCGCCACACCCCTTGGACTGCTCCTGGCAATCCTGCTCGACCAGAACATCCGAGGAACCCGCATCTATCAGAGCATTTTCTTCGGCCCGGTGATGCTGTCCCTCGTGCTGATCGGAGTGATCTGGCAGCTGTTCTACTCCCAGAACAATGGCTTGCTCAACTTCCTTCTCGGCACCTCCGGCACAGCCAGGGCGGTGGACTGGTTCGGCGATCCAAAGGTCAACATCTGGGCGGCCCTCATCGCGGCAACCTGGAGGCATGCCGGGTACGTCATGATTCTCTATCTGGCCGGTCTGAAAGGAGTGGATCCGTCCCTTCGAGAGGCTGCGTCGCTTGATGGGGCAAATGCCGTCCAGACCTTCTTTCGGGTGGTCTTCCCGGTGATGCGACCAATAAACATTGTGATCGTGGTGATCACGATCATCGAATCGCTGCGGGCCTTCGACATCGTCTACATCATCAACCGTGGAACGAACGGCCTGGAACTGATCAGCGCCCTGGTGATCCAGAATCTGGTGGGGGAGGGGCAGGTCATCGGGGTCGGCTCGGCTCTGGCCGCAATCCTGCTGGTCGTCTCGCTTGTGCCCATCATCATCTACCTCAGTCGCACCTTCAAGAAGGAGGTCTGAATGTCCACGGTCAGTGCTCGACAGTCGACAGCGAAAACGAAATCAGGCAAACCGACCAAGGTCGGATCGATGCAACGCCCTCGGTACGGCATCCATCTCTTTCTGATCGTCATGGCGATCTTGTGGCTGATCCCTCTGGGTTGGGCGGTCTTTACTGCCCTTCGGCCGAAGGCCGACACCGACAAGTTCGGCTACTTCAGCTTCGGCGGTTCCTTCAACTTCCAGAACTTCATCACGGCGTGGAATCAGGGCGGCTTCGCGACGCTCTTCACTAATTCGGCGATCATCGTGGTTCCCAGCGTGATCCTGACGCTATTGTTCGCGTCGATGATGGCCTTCGCGGTGAGCCGCTTCAGCTGGAAGTTCAACATCACCCTGTTGATCATGTTCACGGCAGGAAACCTCTTGCCGCCCCAGGTGCTCGCTGCCCCGCTGTTCGAGATGTTCAAGCATTTCGAACTGCCATACAGCGTCAGTGATTCCGGAAATCTTCTGAATACCTACTTCGCTGTCATCGCGGTCGATACGGCATTCCAGGTCGGTTTTTGCACCTTTGTGCTGTCGAACTACATGAAAGCCCTTCCGCAGGACATGACCGAGGCTGCCTTCGTAGACGGCGCGGGTGTGTGGCGCCAGTACTGGTCGATCATCATGCCGTTGACCCGCCCCGCCCTGGCAGCACTCGGAACTCTGGAGATCATCTGGATCTACAACGACTTCTTCTGGCCACTCCTGTTCATCCAGAGCGGAAGCAAATTGCCGGTTACCACCGGGCTCAACAATCTTCAGGGGCAGTTCCTGTCCAACTACAACCTGCTCGCAGCCGGGGCCATCATCACGGTGATTCCCACGCTGATCATCTATCTGGCGCTTCAGCGCCAGTTCGTCGCCGGGCTCACCCTCGGGGCAAGTAAAGGATAAAAATGCTTTCCATCTCGTCACGGCTCAGCGCTGACGGCACTCCCGCGTTCGGCTTTGGAGGCGACTACAACCCCGAACAGTGGCACCCATCGGTCTGGCAGGAAGACGTGGCACTGATGAAGCTCGCGGGGGTCAACCTCGTGAGTGTTGGC
>JANYIZ010000058.1 GCA_025408445.1 Frigoribacterium sp.
AGCATAGGAACAAGGCCTTTCTCGAGCTGGTGCGTGGTCGAAGACCATCAGCATCGAGGAAGGCCCGTTCCTATGAACGGAAGCGACCCGGAGTGGGGAATTTCAGTGAGCAGAACTGGGGAGATTCAGTGAGCGCCGTCACAAGCCCACCTCTGGACGTGGAGGTCTTTGGATGATTCAGTCTCGTGGTCCGCGATCAGGAGTATCGCGGGAGACGCAAACAGCGAACTAGACGTTTGGCGTGGAGAAACATGAACTTGACTAGCGACTTCAACACGGATGGCTGGAAATCCGATCTGCGGCCTTTGTTCGATGTGGACGGTCCGGCGCACCTGCTGATGTTCGAAGCAGAGCCTAAGGCTGCTGGCGAGGCGATCTGGGGCTGGCGCGAGGCGGGACTTACGGTGCGGGTTGTTCGTGGTCGCAAGATGCGCTCGGTGGCAGGCCTGTTCGACGAGATGGCTGCAGCGCTGCAGTTCCCGTCCTACTTCGGTGACAACTGGGACGCGTTCGATGAGTGCCTTGCTGACATGGACTGGGTGCCGATGAATATCGGGATCGTGGTCGTGATTCTCGATCCCGGTGAGGTGCTCGCTGACGCGGCTGACGCCGAACTGGGTGTCTTGGTACACACCATTGCTCACGCCGCCGGTGCATACTCGCAACCGATCGAGTCTGGCGAATGGTGGGATCGGCCCGCGGTGCCGTTTCACGTCGTCTTGCAGCCGGTGCCGGCCGACGCGGCTGGTGTTCGCGCACATTGGCTTGCAGCGGGGGCAGAGATCTCGGAGTTCGTCAGCTGACGTTGAGTTGGCGGACTTGGTTACGCAACCCTGTTCCTCTCCGCCCTTCGCGGCACTGCGCGACCGGATCTCACAGTCGGTCGTCAGCCACTCCAAGCGCAGCTTCAAGTTACGATAGCTAAACCTTGCCTTAGTCACGTTGTCCGACGCCGCACCGTGGCCATCCGTATGTAGAGGGAAGCAGCCGCAGTTCGAGCCGGGCCAAGGTAGGGGTCACCAATTGTGTTTCCCCCGCAAGTTCCACACCGGACGCCCGCGCTGAGCGAAGAACTGTTAGCCGATCACCAACTCGACTTGTCGCCGAAGCGGGACGTTCAGCGCGACAGGTGAGGGCCATCTGGGTATGACAGGGATCCGCTCAAAACAATCGCTGCGTTAAGTGTGCTTGTCTGACGGCGCACCACCGGTAGCAACAACAGCATTCCTAGTTCATGACAATGAGCTCGACCGCGTATTCGTGTCCTAGAAGCTCCTGCAGCCGACGAGCGAGCGACTCTCCCTTTTTGACATGTGCACGGAAGGCGGTGGGAGTGTCCCACCCAAGTCCTTCTTCGAATTGAAAGTGGAATTCGCGAGTCCACGCGACCAACTCAGCTTTCATCTCACTCGGAATGTTCCACTCGGGGCGGTCTTCTTGCCCTTCGTCGTAGGTCCATAGTGGCCAGCGCGAGCCATATTCGTCCATCAGACGGATTCGTTCTGGAGCGACGTTTCTCACCTAGCAAGAAGGGCTAGAGGGCGGGAAGGAAGTAATCACTCTCTTATTATTCTGCGAAATGACGACCGTTGTATAGAAAGTGAAAGAGCTCCCGTTCGCCTTCACGATCGTTACGGGCGTTTCGAAGCACGACTTTTGTGCACCTTGGTTGACACTCGGGTGTGACAGCTTCTAAAAGGATGCCCGCAAGACGGACGACCAACGGACGCGATTTCATGCCCTCGCGAAAGCGCTCCCAAGAGCACTTTTCGACCGATTCGACCGCCCCTAAGTGGAACGGTCAGCGCGACAGCTGTCGGTCGATGGCGATGACAATATTTCTCGATGCCACGGAACCCTACACTTAGGGGTGTTGACCACCGCGATCGAAAATCCCCGTCAAGACGACGTGCTCACCCTGCTGCAGCAGGCTGACGAGTTCGCCCTCAGCCTGTACCCGGCCGAAAATTATCACGGCCTCGACATCGTTGCCCTTGAACAATCAGATGTCGCGTTTTATGTTGCTCGCGATAACGGTCTGGCCCTGGGCACTGCCGCCATTGTTGATCGCGGTGACAAGTCAGGTGAACTCAAGCGAATGTTTGTCACCGATGCCGCTCGAGGCGCCGGAGTGGGCCGGGCTTTACTGGAATCCATTGAGGCATATGCTCGCGCGGTAGGCATCTCGCTTCTGCAGCTCGAGACGGGGCTTCCCCAGACCGCTGCAATCGCCTTATACGAGCGAGCGGGCTACGAACACGTTCCGCGATTCGGCAAGTATGTCGAAGACCCAACAAGCTACTGCATGGAAAAACAACTTTAGAAGCGCCCCATACGGCCCACAAGCGCGACAGATCGAGCAAGTATCCGTTGGACGGCCGAGTTCACCGACTCCGTGTCACAGGGGAACGATGAGCGGGCGGGCTCACTCACCGTGCGGTGCCTCGCCAAAGCCCTACGGCTGTTCTTCGAGGTATTTCGATGCCAGGAGCGCTGCTGCCCCTGCGGCGTCGAGCGCTAAAATCGCGTCGTCATCAACCCCACGCTCCCGCAGTGCCTCAACGAGGAATAGCGGTACAGCTTTCTTGGCATCAAGTGTTTTGGGTGCGCCGCGGTCGGGCAGCAGTTTGTCGTTGACGCAACACCAGAACGCATCAGCAGTGACATCCAATTGGCTCCTGAGGATGTGAGCCCACATGCTCGTCGCATATTGCGACTTATCGACCGGCTTCGAGATGCGTGTTCGCAAGATGCGACCGTCCCACAGGGCAAGCTCGTACGTTCGATGATGCTTGACCGGCTGCCCCGACGCTCCGCGTACCAACTTCCATCGTTCGTTCTCGCAGAACTGGTCGTGGTCCTCCCGCGCAGCAGGAGGGTGTTTGTCACTCACCGCCGTGCGTGAACCATTGGCGCAGCTCGTCGTCGGTCGAGAGTTTCACGAGTTGGACGAGTGCCCACTGCTGAGAATGGTTGGGAGCGTGTTGCAGACGCTCTTCCCAGTCCTGCCCGTATTCGCGGAGCGTAAGCGCCAAATCATCCAGGGCGTCTTCGATATCAGTCCCCTCTGATACGAAGGGTCGTCCATCCATAACCGCGATGACGCGACCGTCTTCGCTCAGCACTCGAACGCGCGGCGACACGGTACGGAAGAAGTACTCACGTAGTCGGTTCGCGGGCACTACGGCGGAAACTTGATCATCGCGACCGACGGTCACGGTGATGCCTCGGGCATTCGAGTCCAGAACATCCTTAAGGTGCGTGCGGGCATCCGTGAACGTTGGGTAGTCGACAACGATCGCCATGACTAACTCCTTCCAAAGTCGTACATCAAGTACGTCGTGTACACGTTACCACCGTGTCCGGTCTGTCGACCATGCATGATCGGTAACCGTCTGACTTCTCTCAGGTTTGAACGGGCGGGCAGATCGCCCCCAAGTGGGACCTCCAAGGCGACACCGCGCCGAGTCTTTTGAGGAACCCTCAATGGGAACGCCACGCTCTTGCAGACCCTGTCCAACCTTCCTACGATCGGGATTGAGTCCAGTCCCCGACTGTGAAGGAAATCGTCAGCGGAAGTTCAACGGCTGACGGGTCAATTTTCGTGGGCTGGGGGTTGTTGCTCGCTGGGTTCTGAAACGTGCTGAGCATCATGAAGAACTCTGGTCGTGTCCGAAGTTTTTTTGATCGGCGGCCAAAACAGATTCGACCATTGCCCTCAGCCGGTCCCGTGCTCTGTGATAGCGGCTCCGTGCGGTGGTCGCTCGAAGGTGAAGGAGGCGGCCCGCCTCAACAAGGGTGAATCCGTCAAAGTGAACCAGCATGATGATTTCGCGATCTGGAGCCGATAGTTCAGCAATCGCGGAAACGACGGCTTCGAGACGATCATCGCCGGGGGCAGCTCGAAGTCTCCCGTCCAGGGCGCCCGAGTTGGGAAGGATCGACATTTCATCGCGGAGACGATCGGCGAGGGCGAGTCGGCGCGACAGTCCTCGGCGGTGGGTGACGAGCACGTTTCGGGCGATCCCGAACATCCACATCCGCCCTTCATCGTCGTTGTCAGGTATCGACCGTGCACGGCGCCACAACACAAGCAAAGTGTCTCCAAGGAGATCGGCTGCGTCTGCTTGCGGGGACACTCGACGTGAGAAGTACGCAAGGAGGTTCCCCGCCTCCGCCCGCACCAGCGTCTCTACCCGTAGTCGAAGTCCGTGTTCAGCAACCGCCGCCAATTTGGGACGAGCGACCCGTCGTGCGACAGACACTCGGTCGGTTCCGGCGCTCATTCGCCTTGGGGACTGCATGACATGGACGAACCATTGAAGATGACATCGGTTGTGTCCGCAGGCCCGCGTTGAAGGCCAGGCAGCACTTTGGCGGCCTTCTCAAACAGCGCTGCAGACACGAGAACGCCCAACTGGGTGGTCGCTGTGTTGGATTGCGTCGCTTTCGCTCGGGCCGAGTCGAAGAGGCCCTGGCCGAAACCGGTCCAGTCACTTACCTTGATGAAGCGTTCGATCTCGGAATCCGCCGCCGCGTCGAGGTTGCGGAATTCCATGAACGCCAGGCATCGCACTTCGTGGCCGTCCGACTCGACGTAATCAACCGGGATCGCAGTGGTCGTGCGCTGGGTGCCGTCTTCGATGCTTTGGAACGGAGGGATGCCCATTTGAGCCGCCACAACGCTGGCGCCGGCAGTCAGAAATATCGCCCCAGCTGCAACTCCTCCCCACACCAGGCTTCGTGACCAGGTCCTTCGCGCAGCCTTCCGCGGTCGCGAGTGTTCCCTCGTGGCGTCCACCAGGTTGCTCACCTCGGTGGATACGCTGCTGGCCAACGGCGTCCTTGCCCGGCCGAGCAGCTCGTTCAGTTCCTTGTCGTCCATGGTCTTCCTCCTAATAACCCTCTTCACTTAGGTAATGACCAGCACGAGTCAAAGTGTTGCACCCTCCTGAGGCTTAATAACGGATAGACCAGCACCTGGAGCGAGACATCCCAGTTGTACAGCGCCCGCCACCCCGCAAGCCGGACGGTCAACGGACGCGATTTCGTGCCCTCGCGAAAGCGCTCCCAAGAGCACTTTTCGACCGATTCGACCGCCCGTAAGCGGAACCCTTAGCGGACGTTTTTGCTCCATTACTACTCAGACCCCAGAACGACCCCTGCCGCAGCTTCGGGATCTTCAAATCCAGGTCCCCGGCCGTGGTCGTCAATGTTCGGGCCCGGGTCCCGTTGCGGTGGGTGCTACGGTCGCCGGAGCGTTCGAACGGGGCAGCGCCAATGAACGCGGTCGCCTCCGCATCAATCAATTCTTGATACAGGGTTTCGGTCGCGACACGGATGCGGTCCGTGACATCGGTGAGTTTGAGTTCTCCCAGCAGGTCGAGCAGGGCAGACTGGTCTAGAGCCATCGTGTGGTGTCCTTTGTGAGTTCTTTGATCGGTTCTCACTGACCATCCCACGGTGGCTCTTCACGTCAACGAAGCAACGCTCGAAACCGGGGAAACTACACCACTCGAGGGGACGCAACCGGTGCTGCCAACGCAGGATTACATCTTTTCCGAATTTTCTCCGCATATTTGTGCGGGAGAAGTAGAGTGCAAACGTGAAGAATTATCCGAAGAGCAGGCTCATCCGAGGCATCGTCGTGAACGCAATCCTGCTCGTCGGAGGGCTAATCCTCGTGTTCTGGGAACCCCACAACCCTCCGTGCACGGGCGGCGGCATCGGCCTGGTGATTGGAGCCACCCGGAACGGAACCGCGATCTACTACAAGGTCAAGATGAGTCGATTGGCAGCCGCTAACCCGCCGCTTCCCGAAACGGCCAAGGAGTTTGCAGACGCAGTTTCGCTGGATAGCAAGCGATAAACGCTATGTCCAGATCACGCGGATATCCCGTGATGGGAACGTACAACGGGACGAGCCGAGGTTCACCCCATCCATCGTCACAGCAGCCTGTTGAAGATCGAAATTTCTTATTGTGCTGAGGTTTTAGTGCGAAGCTGCCTGAATGGGATCACGAGCTCGACTTCACATTGGCTGGCTTATCGCCGCCGTAGGCGCCGCATTGCTCAGTGGGCTGATCGTTTTCGGCTTCCAGACCGGGTCCTGCCAGGATTCACCAGATCCCGCGCGAGCATTTGCACACAAGGGCCTGAGCCCTTCGCCATGCTGCTTGGCCTAGTTGGAGTTGTATTCGTCATTTTTGCGCTGATCCGCGCATTCCGGCGACAGTAACGGGGCCGTCCGCAACCCGGACGACCACCGGACACGATTTGGTGCCCTCTCGAGAGCGTGCTCGAGACCACTTTTCGACCGATTCGACCGCCCGTAAGCGGAACCCGTGCCGATCTCCCCAGGCCCCTGCGGATTTTGTTCGCGCTTTGCCGAAGGGGTCCTGCCGCATGACGCTAAGCACCTCGCTGCTGTCGACGATTTGCGACGTGACTGTGTCTTGCTGGTCGGAGAGTAACCAGGTCAGAACTGTGGAACCCGACTCGTTCGAACGGTCGGCAATCGGTGTTGTTCCGCGGGCATAAGAACGCGTCGCCGCGCAAAATTGAAAACCACGGCACCAAAAGGAATTCAAGCATTGCTCGACTAAGAATAATTGATGAGGACCTCGAAACAGCCAGTCCCCCCTAATGCCGACTTGCTGAACAATAATCAGACCCGAGAAACTCTGGTACAAGCTCGAATTGCGAGCTCCAGAAAGGTATGCAATGAAAACATCCTTTGCGACTCGTCCGAGAAATCCGCGAGCCGTATTAGTCGGGACGTTGGCGTCCTTGGCCGTCTCGATCATGCTCATCACGAATGGGGCGGTGCCAGCGAATGCGGTACCTACGACCACTCGATGTGGTCCAATCACAATGATTTCTCTTCGCGGGACGAGCGAGGCTGCTGGTTCGGGAACATCCAACGGCGGACGTACGTATGCATCCGGAGGCGCCGGCTCGACATTGGGAGCGCTGATTGGATACGAAAATCGAGAGCCAAATTTCCCGGTCTATCAGGAAGCAATCAATTACCCTGCGGTTTCGGTCGACGTCAATAACCCGCAGGCACAAATCTACTGGGACAGCGTTCAATACGGCGTCAATAATTTAGCGAATGAGATAAACAGTCTTGTAACCTCATGCCCCCACACCAACATACTGGTCGCCGGCTATTCTCAAGGTGCTGACGTCATTAATAACGTTTTGGGCTTTTATCATTTGCAGTCGATTTCTACACCGACTCTGGTGCCTGGAGTCGTTGATCACATCAAGTCGGTTATGTTATTTGGTGATCCAAGCTACCGACCCGGCGAACGCTGGGATGCTGCGGGCAATGGGACCGGAACCGGAGCCTTTCAGAAACCAGCCGGCCAGTTCAACGACATAACGCGACTCACGTGGCTACCCCCGTCGTATACACAACAGGGCTACGTCACGACCGTACGCTCGTATTGCTTCACCGGTGACTTTTTCTGCCAACACACCTTTACCTCCCAAGGGATGGTGGTTCACGGAAGCTACGGGACGTCCAGCGCGATGCCGGACGCTTGGATATTCACGATGAACACTTTGACTGATACTAACTAGCACACTGGTTGATTCACCATTACCGTTTGGGGCACGATTTTTCACGATCGGCGCCCCAAACGGCACCACCGCAAAATGATTTGGAAACCCATGAATTCGAAAATCACAAGACCTCCTCGTGAAAATACCCTTTCGGCTGTTGAGGTTTTTGGGGCAATCGGACTGATCGCACTCCAATTGGCTATAGCTTTTGTATTCACCGCAATTCTTTTTTTGCTCTCGTTTAACATGGACAGCTGCGCCGGATCAGGCACTTGCAACTATCAAGTCGCCGCTGCTTCGTTGTACATGACCTTGATTACCGCAGTCGTTACCGTCCTCCTCAGCATCGTGTTGACGATCGTGTTCACGCGACGTGGGCAATCAGCGTACTTCTACCCTGTTATTGGCAACATCGCAGTCGCCCTAGTTGGCGTGGTGGCGATTATTTTGAATCTCACCTCTTTGTCTTAAATCTGCAAAGCAATGCAATCGTTGCTGCACTCCCCTGGCCACTCCGCATTGCGGTCGACCCGGATAGCTCCGGTTCGCCGGGCCGGTTGGCTACCTCCCTTAGTAGCGCAACTATCGGCTGGGCAAGCCATACGTTTGTTGCGCTGAGCATTCCGCACCCGGACGCGGTTGCAGTGAAGTTTTGACTATTCCGTGAGCCGGGGTCTGCTGCACGGTCAGCTGACATCTGATCTGGCGTGGCTTGGCTTGGCTTGGAGGAATGTTCTTGTGGGTAAGCCTTGTCCCCGCGAGTTCCGTGATGACGTCGTTCGTGTCGCCCCTGGGCGAGACCCTGGTGTGACGGCTTCTAAAAGGATGCCCGCAAGCCGGACCTCCTGCGGGCACTTCCCCGCGACGACTGGGTTCCGCGGCGCGATTGGGCGGGAGGTGCCCGTAGGACCCGCCCGTAAGAAATTCGCGCTCAGGTACCTCATACGCAACAACGTACGACCTCAGTCACACCCCGTCTGCGCTCTCGGCGCGATTAGCGGCCGAGACCACTACGGGTGCGTTGCTGCACTACGCCCTTGGCTTTCTTACGTGGTTTCACCGCCCTGCCAGGCTGCGTCCCCACAGCCTCGCGGGGGGTGCTTGGCGTTCTCCCCATCGGCGAGGATTCCTGCGTCGATCGTCCTCCGATCTACCTTCCCTTCAAGACACGCCGCGAACTGGCGACGATGCTCTGAGCTGTCGTCGTCGCCCTCGACGCGCGACTCGCCGGTGGCTTCGGCCGTCAGCTTCCAGCCGTCAGCGCGCCTCTCATCGCTGTTCCAGTCCCGCTCAGCCCGTTCTTGCGCCTCCCGCTCATGCCGGTCGGCGTTCGCGAAAAGGATCTGACTGGCCGTCAGTTCCTCTCCGGATCGTTCACGTTCGACGCATAGGTCCGCGCGATCCCTGTCGGAATCATGCAGTGCCGCTGCCACAGCCGCCGGGTCGGCGCCTGGCGCGTCGACGTCAATCCCATACCGTTCGCTGACCTCCAGGCGGATCATACCTTCGGCCTCACGCGCAATCTCGTCGTGGTCACGCCACACAGCCACGGTCTCGTGTGCCTGGGCAATGTCATCGACGCCGGATTGCAGCGCCGATACTGGCATGAAGAACTCCGCGGCCGGGTCGCGGCCCTTGCGCATGTCAACCGTGCGCAGCTCCCCCTCCCACTCTTACACACCCTGCAACACGCGCTGGTAAATCGACTGCAGCTGACGCAAATTACCGGTCGGCTTGACCGGACGCCTAAGCAGCTCGATCGCGCGAAACGCAGCAAGTTCCGATTCGTTTGCAGCGAGGTCATCGCTCGAGACAGCACCGTCAAGGTTTCGCAGAATCCCCGTATCGGGATCAAGGTAAGAGGCGACGAATTCAGGCAACGCCGTTGCGCGCGCGAACGCTGCGGCCGAACTCATCAATGTCGATTACACCGCTTGCGTACGCGGCAGCCTCGACCTCGAACTCGGCATCCATGCTGAGGCCCTCCATCTCGCCGCTGAGAATCGCATCTTCAACGGCGGGCTCGCACGCTGTGTATGCGACCGTCTTGTTGGTTTTCTTAGTGCTCACAGCGGCCATTAAGGTGTTCTTCCCACGGAGAATGTGAGCGTGGAGTTAGCTAAAAAGCACTGAAAGCGACCGGCTCGACAAAGGGAGGAAAATCGATCGCCGCATCCGCACCCCACATCCTGTGCCACTTCACTTCCAGTTCGGATGAAGCGGCATTGATGGCGTGAACCACGTCGGGTCAGAACAGTATTTGAATATCTCTACCCCTGATGGACATGGCGAAGGTCTGACACACCGCCGAGTAGTCGAACGGGAAGCTTTGCTGCCCCATAGACATCACAGTGCCGTCGATTTCTAGCAATAGGAGTGGGCAGCCTTCAACCGTTGGCAGAGAGCCCGGCGACACGCGGTGTGCGCCCGGGATGGGGGTCAACACTTGGTCCCTACGATTGGATGCATGACGGCCCTGCCGCACTTGATCACAGCCCCGCAAGCTGCGGAGCTCGTCCGTAACGCCCTCGCAGCTGGCAATAATGATCTGGCGGTCCGTTGGCTTACAGAAGCTGTCGCCAGGCTGATCGAGAGCGAGGGGAGCAACATACCCGATAACGAGTTCGCCGAGCCCGACACAACAGGTGACAGGAGGTACGACGCAGTGCTTGCGACCGCTTTCCTGTACGCGGCGAATTTGTGCCGAGTCGAAGCACCGGCATGGACACGGGTAGCGCCCCTGACCCAACCATGGCTATGGGGTGGTGACGGGTTCGAATCCGCGCAGTACCAAGCCTTTATCCGCAGCCAGACGCCCACAGAGTTCCTTGAACGAAACATCCTGACGCGACCGCGCGACTGGATAAACGCTTGATCTGACGCTTCGAGAAATTCGGAGTCGAGGACTTCAGCCAGTGCCCAGACAGATTTGGGTGCGACCAGCTCGCTCATGCCTGCCATACGGCCGCGATCTGGCGCGCGACGGCGAGGACTGCTTCCAGGTCGCCGCGGCGGAGCAACTCGGCGGGGGTCGCCCCGCCGAAGGTGCGCGCGGGGGTGATAAACCAAAGGGCCGAGCCAACTGGGTCCTCATCCGTCGGGTCCAGTTCCGCGAGCACTTCCGGGAGAGCGGGAAGAGGTTCCTTGGCTTGAGAGAACTGCCACGCGGGAAAGGCGAGTCGCCTATCTAAAGTTGTGATGGCAAATATCTCGCGCTGCCGTTTCTGCCGGTGGATCGCCTGCCTAGACACACCAAGCCATGCGCTGAGGCCAGCCGTGTCGAAGAACGGGCCGATGTCCGAGTCGAGAGTGTCAGCACCAGCCCTAGGATCATCGGCGGGCGACGGTTGGCGCTTCGGCTGAGGCGCGGTCTCACTGGTCACCATAATGCTCCTCGCCCGCTCGCGCTTCGCCTCGTCAAGTCCGGTGGCGATACCTAGGGTGCGCAAACCGGAACCGATCAGGAGAGACCGCTGTCGGTTTGCCCTTGGACCGACCGCTAGCCCTCAACCTCGAACTCGGCGCGATTCATGAGGTAACCGATCAGTCCTTCGAGAGCCCCGTAGAGCGACTCAATGTCGGAAGCGAGCCTCCCAAGGTCGATCGACACGTGCGTGGGCCTGACGGTGCCGGGGTATCGGAAGCTGGTGCCTCCAAAGTCAGTCTCGTTCAAGAGCTCGATCATCAGCCGAGATGGTTTCGGAAGCGGTTCCTCCCCCAGCTCAACTAAGTGCGCCTGCAATGCAGCCATTAGCTTCGAACGCTTGTGGCCAAGTTTCTCTTTCATCTGCTTCTGTACCGCGTCGTACTTCAATTCCTCAGCGTCATCGCCCTGTTTCCGGCGGAGAGCCGCCGCTTCGTCGATTGCACGTTTCAGTTGAAGCTCAACGGCAGCAGCACGTTCAGGACCGCGGCGCAGCCGATGCCCCATCCGCTTCTTCAGGGCGGATTTCTGCCCGAGCCGAGGATCTTCAGATATTTCGCGGCGTACTCGCTTTGGGGTTCGCGAATGGCGAGCGCGATCGTGAGTGCAAGTTCGACCGCTTCAGAAGCGTTCCGGGCGCCCAGGATTTCTCGTGCTTCCCGGACCAAGTCGGCCTCTACCTGTACTCGGACCTTCAGTTTTTTAGCCATTCCCACTCCAGATTTTGCGTGTTGAGCAAGGCGAAGTTGCCACGCAGCCCGTTGCAGCCATGGAAGTGCCCTCGTCTGCCATCCGCAAGTTCGATCTCTCCCTCCATATGGAAGTGACCATGGGTAGGAGCGTGCAGGCGCCCTGCGTTCCACGCTCGTTTCTCACGTTTCGGGCTCTTCTGTGATGGAGATGATGGTTGCCGTCAGATGGGTGGTGGCCCCAGTGAGGTACCCTTCGTCGGCGACGACGAGGTACCCCTGGTGGCCGACTTCCCATCCCGGACCAAGCTCACTCAGAACCCGCGGCGAGTAGTCATAGCGTTCGATTCCGGCCCCAGGTCCTGGGCGTCGTTCCCAAGTGGTCCGGCCGGCCATATCGAGAATGTGCACGGTGCCCGAGGCCGTCTCGACACGGTAGATCCCTTGTTGGCGCGGGAGTTTGTCAAAGTGGGTCATGCTGTTCCATTCCGTTGAGTACCGCGAGCGGGCGCGGTGATTCTTAGCTGGGGCTCGTCACAATGCGGAGGAGTAGCAGGTACTCCGTGCCCGGAGCGACGACGATCTGACGCCCATTCGCGAGCGCTACGAGTTCGCTGGAGGTCAGCGTCAGGGCCCACCCGGCGTAACGGCGACCGAAATAGAAAAGCCCAGCGCGATCCCATCCAAAATTGCGCCGAAGGACAAGACGGGCAGCCCCGCCAGAGGAATCCAGATCACATTCGTGTGGCTCGATCATGCGGCGCCCTCCCTCCCTTGATACCGAGCGGACGGGGGACCAGCACTCGCGAAGATTCGCGAGTCTCTGAACCGCGCGGAGTGTGGCCACCTCTCCGACGGTATTCTCGGTAACCGGCTGACCGCGACCGAATGGCATTCCTTGTCGAAAGTTCGGTGTTTCATGGCATTCGACAGGCCGACCGCTACTTGCTGGCCGCGGGGGGATTCAGCAACTCGGTGAGACGGGCGGCCCGGGCCGGGGGTTGGGTTCCGACCTGCAACTGGTGGAGCTGGCGGTTGAGCCACCGGGCAAGACCGAACTCCACCGCGTTGTCCCCGTTGAGGAACGGCAACCGTCCCGTTGTCTCGACGTGACGACGTGACGCGTCTAGCCGGGCGTTCCAGGCCGAATCGACCGGGTCCCAGGAAAACGCGGGAGAAACCTCGAGACGGATCCCTTGGAACGCCGTGAGGTGATACTCGAACCGGCGTTGGTAACGCGCCCACTCCCCCAACAATCGTTCCGACACCGGGAGCGTGGTCCTGACCTTCGTGTTCTCGCGAGCCGACCGGCCAACATCACACCAAAACTGCTCATACCGGCGCAACGCCCTCGACCAGTTCATCGCCCACTTCGAAGGTAGCTGCTCGGTTTCGATACCGAAGGTGACCACCCAGTCGGCGAGGACGTACGGCCCGGAAGCAGGATCCGTCTCGTTATTAGCGCGCCACCGTCGCAGCGCCCGACGATGGAGCTCTTCAGGGGCGGGGATGTCGTCGAGCATGTGGTGCCCTTCCGGGCCACACGAACGGTGACCTCAGAAGACGCATGCGCGGTACACCACCAAAACACGCGCTGCCGCCGTGCACTCAAGAACTGTTTGTCACAAGATCGGCGGTTTGCAGAGGGGACTGCCCCGAGTTCAGTTGGCTCAGGGCGCAGCCCACTGAAAATACAAGAAGCGGGTCAACGGCGGCAAGGGCACGACAGACAGTCCCAACGATGCCGACTTGGCCTGGCTGGCACATATCACCGACTGACAGACCAAACTGCAGATCCCAACGAATTCCTCAACAGCCCGCGATCGAGATCGAGATCGAGATCGGCGCAAAAAGCATACGTTTTCACACCGCATGGCAAGGTGATCGGGTTTCCAACTGGCGAGACTCCGGTTGATTTCGCCTACGCGGTGCACACCGAAGTCGGCAATCGCATAACGGGCTCGAAGGTCACCGCAGGCTTGTCCCGCTCGATAGCGCACTCAGCAGCAGCAGCGACGTCGTCGTCGTCGAGATATTCACCTCCCGGAATCCGGATGCCGAGCCAAGCCAGACTTATTTGGAACCCGTCGCAAGCCGACAATAAACGCAAGATCGTGAAACAAGTCGAGCAGTCGTTTGAGCATGCTCACCGAGTCGTTAATCGAACGCACGGTAGGTGCTCGCGAGATATTCGTCATGCTGGAAACCCATGCTGGGCCACCGTCACAATAAATGGCCACGTATTCCGCAAACTCGAAGTCCACCGCAGTGTCCGCGAAAGCGGATAGGAGTTCGGCGACGTCCACGTAAACGAGCCTCACATTTGGTGTCGGGGCTGACCTGTGCGCCGTCTACGTTGGCCCATCCTCACTGGCACTGCCAGTCTCGGTGAGCCTTTACAGGGAATATGCGGTTTTCGTGATTGTTGGCCCCATTCGGCCGCAACGCACCTTCTGCCCGAATGCTCAGGGGAATACCTGCTGGTACAAGCGGAACGACGGGAATCGGCAACCGCCGTACCCGGACTAGTCCAGGGTTACATGCGAAAAACCCAGAAACGGATGCGACGTGACAATAATCACCGAAATCTGTGTGCCCCTGGAGGGACTCGAACCCCCAACCGTTTCCTTAGGACGGAACTGCTCTTCCATTGAGCTACAGAGGCTGGCGTTGCAAGTTTAGCCGGAGGGCGATGAGTAGCGAGAATTGCGCGCTCGGAAGCGTGGGCACGGTGTCGTCGTCGCTAGTCATGGGCGGGAGGGGACCATGGGACTTCTTAGAAGAAAGCGGGCGGCTGAGACCGGCCAGCGGAATCACGCCGCGGGCGCGAGGAACTCTTCCCACTCGGCCTCGGCTCGCTCGACCCCGCGCACCAGCCAGGCCGTCCCGTGCGGTGGCTTCGGGCGCACTCGCAGGGTCCAGTTCATCTCGGCGGGGGTGCGATCGCCCTTCAGGTTGTTGCAGCGCAAGCAGCAGGCCACGAGGTTCTCCCAGCTGTCGGCGCCCCCACGGGAGCGCGGGAAGACATGATCGATGGTGTTGGCCGTGCCCCCGCAGTATCCGCAGCGTTGCCCGTCCCGGCGGAGCACACCGCGACGCGACACCGGGATGAGTCGGCTGTTCGGGATGCGTACGTAGCGTGTCAATAGGATGACAGAGGGGCGGGCGTAGGAGCCGGATGCCGCCCACACCGGATGCTCGGCATCCGCCGCGACGATCGTCGCCTTCTGGTTCATCACGAGCACAATCGCTCGCTTGAACGACACAACGGCGAGGGGCTCGAAGCCCGCATTCAGGACCAGCGTGCGCATTGTCATCCTTTCGACGATGCCTGGACGGCTTCCAGGCAGTTCGATGCACCTTGGATTCCGGGAGAAGTCAGGGAAAGCGTGCGGTGAAGCGCCGGGGCAAACAAAAAGGCACTGTCAGTGAGACAGTGCCTGATGATTGCGCGCGGAGAAAACCGCCCGGTGCTGACAGCAGTGCCGTATGTAGAAAAGCGCGCGCGCATCCACGGATTGGATGGCTCGTGATTTCGACATCTGGCTCTTTCTCGAAAACGACTCTCAGAATTGCAAGAATCCCAGCGTAACCCAGAATATCTGCGCAACCCGAAGCGTGACGCACCACGAAAGTAACCGTTAACGCGTAGTTAGATTCCCACGTAAACGTGAATCGCGACCTCGTTAGGTAATTCGAGCCCGTCTTCATGACCGTCCGCCTGCACCCGCACGTACGAACCAAAGGCAGAGAAGCTCGCCCTCGCGCCGGGCATCACGCCAGCGGAACGCAGTTGCTCCAGAAGCTCGACCTCATACTGCACTGGCTCACCCAGGCGCCGGATGACGCCGACGATCGGTCCTACCGCCCCCAGCGTGAAGTTGACGATATTCACCACACCGTCCGAGAACTTGCCCGCGCTGTGATCACCGAATTCGTCGAGGCCCGGGATCGGGTTGCCGTAGGGCGAGTGCGTGGGGTGCTCGAGCATCTCGATGATCCGGCGCTCCACCGACTCGCTCATCACGTGTTCCCAGCGGCAGGCCTCCTCGTGAACGAGGGTCCAGTCGAGGCCGATCACATCGGCGAGGAGCCGCTCGGCGAGTCGATGCTTGCGCATCACCTGGATGGCCTTGCTCCGGCCCTCCGCGGTAAGGGCGAGGTGACGGTCACCCTCGACGACGACGAGTCCATCGCGTTCCATGCGGCCGACCGTCTGCGAGACCGTTGGACCGGAGTGGCCTAGGCGTTCGCTGATCCGGGCTCGCAGGGGGAAGATGTTTTCTTCTTCGAGTTCGTAGATCGTGCGGAGGTACATCTCAGTGGTGTCAATGAGATCGGCCATCGTCGCCTCCTAACGCTGCATGCTTGTCAGGTAAGCCTAACCTGCGGTGCATGCCCGGCATCTCGCACGAAACCGAGCCAATAGAATCGAAATTATGCCGGTTCTGACCATTCCCTCGTCCCTCCTGCCCGCTGACGGGCGATTCGGCTGCGGCCCGACCAAAGTGCGGCCGGAACAGCTCGCACATCTTGCGAGCGCCGGAGTGAACATCCTCGGCACCTCGCACCGCCAGGCACCGGTGAAAGACCTCGTCGGTCGAGTGCAGTCCGGCCTCTCTGCGCTCTTCCGCCTTCCCGACGGCTACGAGGTCGTGATCGGCAACGGCGGATCGACGGCCTTCTGGGATGCCGCGGCCTTCTCCCTCATCGAGAAGCGCAGCCAGAATCTCACCTTCGGCGAGTTCGGCGCCAAGTTTGCCCAGGCTGCAGGCGCACCGTTCCTCAGAGCGCCGATCGTGATAAACGCGGCAGCCGGAACCCGCAGCGAGATCGAGATCACCTCCGGCATTGACGTCTACGCCTGGCCGCACAACGAGACCTCGACGGGAGTCATGGCCCCGGTCATCCGTGCCGCCGGTGACGACGGTGCACTCACGGTCGTCGACGCCACGAGCGCGGCGGGGGGCATCGACTTCGATGCTGCGCAGGCCGACGTGTATTACTTCGCACCGCAAAAAAACTTCGCCTCGGATGGCGGCCTCTGGTTCGGGTTGTTCTCCCCCACCGCGATCGACCGGGTAGAGCGAATCGCCGCGAGCGGGCGCTGGATCCCCGAATTCCTGAGCCTGAAGAACGCCGTCGACAACTCGCGCCTCAAGCAGACCCTCAACACTCCGGCGCTCTCGACCCTGCTGCTCATGGAGAACCAGATCGACTGGATCAATGACAACGGCGGACTGGGCTGGGCGGATGCCCGCACCCGGGATTCATCCGCCGTGCTGTACGACTGGGCCGAGTCGGTCGCCTACGCAACCCCCTTCGTCACGAATCCCGACCACCGCTCGCAAGTGGTCGTCACCATCGACTTCGACGACACGATCGATGCCGCCGGCATCGCGAAGACCCTGCGCGCCAATGGCATCGTCGACACGGAGCCCTACCGCAAACTCGGCCGCAACCAGTTGCGCGTCGCCACCTTCACCGCGATCGAACCGGATGACGTGCGCGCCCTCGTGTCCTGCATCGAGTACGTCGTGGGCAACAGCTGATCATGCGCGTGTTCCTGAGGGATTCCGAGCGCCGCCCCGACCCGGTACCGGTGAAGACGGATGACCGCAGGCCCATCCTCATCGGTCTCGCCGTGTGGGTGATCGCCACCATCGTGGTCGTGCTGTTCTTCGCACCGATGAGCGGCTCCGGCAACAGCGGACTGCTGTCGACCTGCGTCGTCGGAATCGTGCTGGGACTCGCCGGTCTGGTTTACGCGGCCAAACGACCGAAGTAGGGTTCCCCGGCGCGCGACCTGTCTACGTACTCAGACCGAGCGCTCGTGCTCGTCTTCCGGCTCATCGTCGGTGTAATCGTCGTCAGTGTCGTCGTCGTCGTCATCCGACTCATCGATATCGACTCCGTCGAGATCGCCGCTGTGCAGCACGTCACTGCTCAGGTCGTCATCGTCGTCTTCGTCGTCAGATTCGTCGTCGTCCCTCTCGTCGTCGTCCCTCTCGTCGTCGTCCCTCTCGTCGTCGTCCCTCTCGTCGTCGTCGTCATCCTCATCATCCGACTCGTCGTCGTCGAGTTCGTCGTTGCTCTCGTCATCCTCCGCCGCGGTGTCCTGCGCGGCGGTGTAGTCGGCGAGGCGGTCGACCCACGGCACCCAGGCCGGAGAGAGCAGGGCGGCATCGCCCGGGGTCAACTCGGTCTCGAGCACGCTCGCGGAGGTCTCGTGCACATGGGCGATGCTCGCCGTCCAGCGCCATCCGGGGTACCCGGACAGGAGCGTCTCGAAGTAAACCGTCGTGACGCCGTCGCCCTCGTCGATCGATCCAGCAGGGGCACCGATCGACTCGGCTGAAGTGATCTCGAGCAGGGCGCCACGACCGAGCTCGAAGTCGGAGTCCGGTGCCACCGAATCAGGCGCCACCGAATCAGGCATCGAGTTCGTCCGCTACCTTGCGCAGCATCGCGGCGATCGTCTTGCCGTGCTTGCCGTCGGGGTAGCGGCCGCGCTTGAGGTTGGTACCGATGCCGTCGAGCAGCTTCACCAGGTCCTCGACGATGATCGACATGTCATCCGCTGGCTTGCGGCTCAGCTTGGCGAGACTCGGCGGTGCCTCGAGCACGCGCACCGAGAGTGCCTGCGCTCCGCGCTTGCCGTCGGCGATACCGAATTCGAGTTTGGCGCCCGCCTTGACTGTCGTGCCCGCGGGGAGTGCAGAGGCATGCAGGAAAACTTCCTGGCCGTCATCAGAACTGATAAAGCCGAAGCCCTTTTCTTCATCGTAGAACTTGACCTTGCCGGTGGGCATGGCGGTACCTCTTTCGCTTAGCTGTGCCCGTAAGACTACGGGGAGTCGGGGGCCGTATCCTTATAACTGTGGCAAAAGAAACCCCGGTGACCATTCATCGTAACGAACGCGTGTTGGCCTTCATGATCGCAGGGATCGTCGGCCTGTCCATCGTGGCTTTCCTCACCGTGATTATCGCCACGGCAGTCGGCCTGCCCGGTAACCAGTTCCAGGGTGGGTTCTGGCAGGCGGTAGCGCTCCTGCCCGGTGTGGGGCTGCCGATCGGGTTCTTGTTGATCATCGCACTGCTCGTCATCAGCGCGCGTCGTCGCGGCCGCGATGCTGCCGCCTCAGTACCCCGCAACTCCAGCTCGACCAAGAAGTAATACGCAGCGATTCGGCGGTTCCGCCGGACACAGGAACGGGCGGGTAGACATGAGCGACACCCTGTCAGTGGCGACGCGCCTCCGCGCGATGGACGACGCCGCGATCGCTGCAGCGATGCGGGCTCGGGACGTTAGCCCATCCGGCGTCAAGGACTTCTTCGACCTCGCCGAGGCCTTCGTCGACCGTGCGTCGATCCAACAGATTCTCACGCGACTGGACCGGGAGACCCTCGCGGTGCTCACCGCGATCGGCCAGCTCACCGAGGAGGCTGGGCCGCCGTCGGCCGCAGATCTCGCCAAGCGGCTGTCGGCACTCTCCGATCGCGAGGTCTCCGCAGCATCCGTCTCCGATCGCGTCGCAGCGGTGGCGGGGCTGCTGCTGCTCGACGAAGAGTCGGGCCGCTTCGCTGCGTACGACAGTGTGCGCGACCAGCTGCGCTCCTGGCCGGCCTTCGGCCTCCCCTCACTCGCTGACCTCACGGCGGCGAGCGCCCCTGCCGCTCTAGAACCGGTACCGGACGTTGACCACCGCTTCATCGACCGGCTCGGTGCCGAGCGCGCTTTCGCCGCCATCACGGCCATCACTGAGCTTCTCCTGGAAGTGGAGCGCGAGCCCGCCCGTCAGCTGGCGAAGGGAGGCGTCGCCCTCCCCGACAGCAAGCGGCTCGCCCACGCGATGAGCGTCGACCTCGAATCGGTGGCCGTCTTCCTCGCCGTCGCCGAGCGCGCCGGACTTGTCGCCCGCGAGACCTGGTCGTGGATGATCACCGAGAACGGCAGCGCCTGGCTGCTGCGCTCAACGGGCGCCCGCTGGGCCACGCTCGGCTCGGCCTGGTTCGAACGCCTGCCCATCGACATCCGCGCGCTGCTTGGAGAGCGCACACACGCCCTGTGGGGCTCCGGGCTACGGGGTTACATCGACTGGCTGTATCCGGCTGGCGGCGACTGGATGGACGAGCGCATCGGCGCCTACACCCGCGACGCGGAGCTGCTGGGTATCACGGCCAATCAGGCGCCCACCGGGCCCGGATCCCTGTTACTCGCCGACGGCATCCGCTCGGCTGAGGAGGCGATGACCGCCCTCTTGCCCGCCGAAGTCGAGCAGGTCTACCTGCAGCACGATCTCTCGGTGGTCGCTCCTGGGCCGCTTACCCCGCGGGTGGATGCCCGGCTACGGTCGCTCGCCGACGCGGAGAGTCGCGCCCTGGCCTCGAGCTACCGCGTGTCCACTTCGAGCGTCAATCGGGCGATGGCCTCGGGCGAGACGGCGGAGTCGATCCTCGAGTTTCTCGGCAGCATCTCGCTCACGGGCATCCCGCAGCCTCTCGACTACCTCATCGGCGAGGCATCGAGCCGCTACGGGCAGGTGCGGGCAGGCAGCGTGACGGACCCGCGTCCGGATGCCCGCAGCTACATCCGTTCCGACGACGAACTACTTATCGGCACGATCGTCGTCGACCAGAACCTGTCGTCCCTCGGCTTCGAGCGCACCTCCGGGAACCGCGCCGAGAGTCGCTTCCCCCTTGATGTGGTCTTCTGGACGGTGAGCGATGCGCGCTACCCGGTAGCTGCGGAGGATGCCGACGGCGAGATCGTGGCCCTGCGGCGGCAGCGCACCGCCCGACCAGCTCCCGCGGACGGACCGCACCCGATTGATGCCCTCATCGAACGCCTGCGCCTCGGCGGTGAGCCCGAAGGTGAAGAGACCGGTCATGCGTGGCTGATCCGCCAGCTGGATGCCGCGATCAAGGCAAAGATGCCCCTCACCGTGAGCGTCACAATGCCGAACGGCACACTGGTGGACTACCAGCTTGAGCCGACGAGCGTGGCCGGCGGTCGCCTGCGCGGTCGAGATAACCGCGCCGCGATCGAGCGAACCCTGCCGCTGTCGCGCATCGCGGGCATCTCCCCGGCGAAGTAGGGCTTTCCTCGGCTCGCGCAAGGATCCTCGTCAGCAGGATTATGGACGGCAGGGGCCGCCGCGGTAATCGTGTTCGCCGATCAAAGCATCCGACCGACACGCCGCACTGCGGGGTCGGCAGGTTCGACGCGTTTCCTATTCGGCCTGATCCGCGCACCGGGTCGACCTCGCGAGAGTGAGCGCCGGTGTCAGCGCCAGCGTACGAGGCCCGCGGATGCCGCGAACCAGGCACCACGGACGACCACCCACCCACGTGACCTAGGCTAACGAGGTGGATGCGTTGTCTGGGCCCCTGATCGTGCAGAGCGACCGTACCGTGTTGCTGGAGGTCGCCCATCCCGCCGCAGAGGATGCCCGCCATGACCTCGCCGTCTTCGCCGAACTGGAGCGTGCGCCAGAGCACATTCACACCTACCGCATCACGCGGCTCGGTCTCTGGAACGCCCGTGCCGCCGGCCACACCGCTCAGAACATGCTCGACACCCTCGAGAAGTACTCCAAATTTTCGATTCCCCAGAGTGTGTCCATCGATATCGCCGAGACCGTCGGGCGTTATGGCCGGCTCGTCATCGAGCGTGACGAGCACGGCACGCTCATCCTAAGGTCGAGCGATGCCGCGGTACTGAGCGAGATCGTGCGGGCCAAGCGCATCGCCCCACTGCTTTTTCTGCCTGACGACCAGCGGGGCAAAGGCACCGAGATCGACCGGTACGAGATTCGGCCCTGGGCGCGTGGACAGGTGAAGCAGGAGTTGGTCAAGCTCGGCTGGCCGGCCGAGGATCTTGCCGGATACACACCGGGCACGCCACATCCGATCTCCCTCAATACCAGCGCGTGGAACCTGCGGGAGTACCAGAATCAGGCGATCTCGAGCTTTGTGGATGGCGGTTCTGGTGTTGTCGTGCTGCCCTGCGGCGCGGGCAAGACACTCGTCGGCGCGGGAGCGATGGCCAGGGTCGAGACCACGACACTGATTCTTGTGACCAATACCGTCTCTGCCCGACAGTGGCGGGCCGAGCTGCTCAAGCGCACGACACTCACCGAGGATGAGATCGGCGAGTATTCCGGGCAGGTGAAAGAGGTGAAACCGGTCACCATCGCGACCTACCAGATCCTCACGGCGAAGCGCAAAGGCGAGTACGCCCATCTCGCGCTGCTCGACGCCCTCGACTGGGGTCTCGTGATCTACGACGAGGTTCACCTGCTGCCCGCTCCTGTCTTCAAACTCACCGCCGAGCTGCAGGCCCGTCGCCGCCTCGGCCTGACCGCGACACTCGTGCGCGAGGATGGTCGCGAGGGCGACGTCTTCAGCCTGATCGGTCCGAAACGGTTTGACGCACCCTGGAAGGAGATCGAGGCTCAGGGCTTCATCTCCCCCGCCTCGTGCTTCGAAGTGCGGATCGACCTGCCCGCGCAGGAGAGACTCGAGTACGCCGCATCCGCCGACGACGAGCGTTACCGGCTCGCCGCAACCGCCCCGGCGAAGCTGCAGGTGGTGCGGGATCTCGTGAAAAAGCACGCGGGCGAGCGCATCCTGGTGATCGGCCAATACCTCGACCAGATCGATACCCTCGCAGAAACCCTCGACGCCCCCAAGCTCACCGGGTCCACCCCGATCGAGGAGCGTGAACGGCTGTATCAAGCCTTCCGCGAGGGTGAGATCACCCTGCTCGTGGTGTCAAAGGTCGCAAACTTCTCAGTGGACCTGCCCGAGGCGACGGTGGCCATCCAGGTCTCCGGGAGTTTCGGTTCACGCCAGGAGGAGGCCCAGCGTCTCGGAAGGCTGCTGCGTCCGAAGGAGAGTGGGCTTCCCGCCAATTTCTACACCCTGGTCGCGCGGGACACCGTTGACCAGGACTTCGCCCAGAACCGCCAGCGCTTCCTCGCCGAGCAGGGCTACAGCTACACGATCCTCGACGGGGACGCGATCGCGGCCTGAGGCAGTCGCAGATCCTCGAGCGGCGCGGCCAGTGAGCCCGTTCCGGCGGGATGGCTCGGAGCGAAACGGCTCTTCGCGCCGAAATCGGCTCGCCGTCGCCCGGGCGGGCGGCAGGGCCGGGCGGCAGCCGCGGCTAGCGCGCGACCTCGTAGCGCAGCAGCAGGGTGTTGCCGGAGACCAGCACGTGCCCGAGAATCAGCTCGCTCGGATGGGCCAGTTCCCCGGCGGCGATGCGCTTGGCGTCGCGCGCCACCAGCTGCGGGCTCATCGTGAGGCACAGCTCGTGGACGACGCCGGCGGCGATGAGCGTGCCGAAGAGCGACGGACCGCCCTCGCAGTGCTGCTGGGTGAGGCCTCGCTCGGCGAGGGCAACCGTCATCGCGACGGGGTCGAGTTCGTCCCCTCCCGCGATCACGATGTCGGACACCGCTGCGAGCCTGTCTCGGCGATCGCGCGGTGCGGCATCCGTCGTAATGATGATCGGCCGAACCGGAGCGTCGGTCAAGATGCGAGAGGCCGGGTCGAGGTCGAGACCGTGCGAGACGATCGCGAACACCGGATGCGGCGGCAGTCCCCTGGCAACCCGCCGATCCGCCGACGGCTGCTGTAGCCGCATGGGACCGTAAGACTCCGCCCGGACCGTACCAGCGCCGACGATCACGACATCGCAGAGTTCGCGCAGCAGGTCGAAGACCCGATGGTCGGCGTCGCCCCCGAGGCCGCCGGATACCCCGTCAACCGTCGCAGCGCCGTCAACGCTCGAGACGAAGTTCACCCGCAACCAGCTCTCGGACCGGTCCGCCCGCGCATACAGGGAAGACAGAGCATCGTCGGTCAGGTCGGATGCTGCCACCGGATACACGCTGTCTAGGCGCACAGTGGCCATCAGACGTTGTGTCGCGCATGGGCGGGCTGGCGGAATCCGAGTACGGCTTCGGTGAGTCGCACCGCATCAACCGCCGCGGGAACGTCGTGCATCCGCACGATTCGCGCGCCGTTCATGATGCAGATGACCGCGGCGGCGATGGAGCCCGACTGACGCTGCCCCTGCTCACGATCGATCGATTCGCCGATGAAGTCCTTGTTCGACACCGCAGCGAGCGTCGGTAACCCGATCGCCACGATCTCCTGCAGGCGCCGGGTGATCTCCAGGGTGTGCATCGTGTTCTTGTTGAGATCGTGTCCGGGGTCCACCACCAGGCGATCCCGGGGGATGCCGGCAGCCTCCGCCTGCGCGACCCGCTCGCGCAGGTAGGCCACCACCTCTCCGGTCACATCGTCGTATTGCGGACTCTGCGGCTCACTGCGCGGTACCCCGTTGCTGTGGGTGATCACCAGGTTGGCGCTGCTCGCCGCCACGACATTCGCCATCTCCGGGTCAGAGAAACCACTCGTGTCATTAATGACGGATGCCCCGGCCTCGATGCTGCGCCGTGCGACCTCCGCATTAGTGGTGTCGACCGAAATCACCACGTCGCTGCGGTGATTGATGGCGGCGATCACCGGTACTACGCGGTCGATTTCGTCGGCGAGGCTTACCGGGTCACCGCGACCAAAGGGCACTCCCCCGATGTCTACCCAGTCGGCGCCATTGGCCGCCGCTGCGAGGGCGGCATCCACCGCCCGATCGAGCGCGAAGGTCGCTCCTTTATCGTAGAAGGAGTCGGGGGTGCGGTTGATAATCGCCATCACCGCGACCTGGCGGTCGAAATCGAAGGTGCGTCTTCCGATAATGCGATTCACCCTCACAGACTAACCACGGAAAGCCGTATTCCCGCCGAGAACCGTGGGCGCGAAACATCCGGGACCCATGCTCAGGAAATGCACAGCTAACGCGCAGATACTAGTGCCATGAGCGATGGCCCGAAAATCCTGATTGTTGATGACGAACCGAATATCCGCGACCTGCTGACGACGAGCCTGCGATTCGCCGGTTTTGCGGTACGCGCCGTGGGGAACGGAGCGCAAGCCATTTCGGCGGTGCTCGAAGAAGAGCCGGACCTCATCATTCTCGACGTGATGCTTCCGGACATGAACGGCTTCGGAGTCACCAAGCGCCTGAGGTCGAGCGGGTACACCTCCCCGATTCTCTTCCTCACAGCGAAGGATGACACCGAAGACAAGATCACCGGCCTCACCGTCGGCGGTGATGACTATGTGACCAAGCCGTTCAGCTTGGACGAGATCGTGGCCCGCATCAAGGCGATCCTGCGCCGCACTATGCAGGACGAGGAAGATGCCATCATCCGCGCCGGCGAACTGACAATGGACCAGGACACTCACGAGGTAACTGTCGGATCCGAACAGATCGAGCTGAGCCCCACCGAGTTCAAGCTGCTTCGCTATCTCATGCTGAACCCGAACCGCGTGCTCTCCAAGGCCCAGATCCTTGATCATGTGTGGGAGTACGACTTCAATGGCGACGCCGGCATTGTGGAGAGCTACATTTCCTACCTTCGCCGCAAGCTCGATCAGTACTCTGAGGAGCCGGTAATCCAGACCAAGCGCGGCTTCGGCTACATGCTCAAGGCCGCACGGGTCTGAGCATCCCCCCGGTAGCCAGCAGTATGGGGCGCACCTTCAGGGTGAGCGCCGTAATCTAGAGTCTCTAATGCACGTCAAACTCATGGGCTGGTGGAGTGGGGTCTCCCTCCGCACCAAGATCACCGGTGTCACCGTGCTCTTGGTGACCCTCGGCTTGCTCGTGGCGGGCGTCGGCACGATGACGGTGTTGCGCACCTACCTGCTCGCCGACGCCGACACGAAAATGACCAAGTACGCGCAGGCCGTTCCCGGGTATACGAAGACCGGGGCGAAAACCTGTGACGTCCTCCCCGGGATCAACGACTACTACCTCGCCGTGCTCGACACCAACGGTGACGAACTCTGCAACAACCGTGCCCTGACGCACTCGACTCCCAACATGCCGCCGATGCCGTTCAACACGGTGATCAAGGTCGGCGGTGTGCCCTTCACCGTCTGGGACAAAGAACACGACGACCAGTGGCGCGTCGTGGCCGTCCCGCGCAACATCGTCGATTCAGCGGATTACGTCACCGTGGTGGTGGCCGTCGACCTGGTGAGCTCTGACCGGCTGATCAACCAGTTCCTCGTGATCTTCCTTGGCTTCGGGCTCGCGGTGATCGTGCTCGGTGCCGCGCTCACCCGGCTACTCGTCACCTCCACCTTCGCCCCTTTGCGGGAGGTCGAAGCCACCGCGGCCGCGATTGCGGACGGCGACTTCAGCCAGCGACTGCAGGGCGCCACCCCGAACACCGAGGTCGGGCGCCTCAACCGCTCGCTCAACACCATGCTCAACCGCATCGACCGGGCTTTCTCCGATCGCGCTCGCACCATCGACCAGATGCGCCGGTTCGTCGGCGATGCGAGCCATGAGTTGCGCACTCCGCTCGTCTCGGTTCGAGGCTATGCCGAGCTCTATCGTATGGGCGCGCTGCAGAAGCCAGAGGATGTGGCCCAGGCCATGGAACGCATCGAGAAGGAGGCGATCCGCATGGGCGAACTGGTTTCCGACCTGCTCGAACTCGCCCGTATCGATGAGGCAAAGCCGCTGCAGCTCGGTCCCGTCGACCTTGTGCCGATCGCCCACGACGCCGCCCTGGACGCGATGGCATCCGCCCCCCGGCGCACCGTGAGCGTCATCGTGGCCAATTCCTCCTCCCTACCGGCGACGGATGCCCCGCCGGTCACGGTCACCCCCAGTAACCCCGCTGCCTCGGTTGGCGCGCCGGCCGCGGCCGGCCCCATTCGTTTCGCCGGAGCTCAACTTGCCCGCCTGCGCCGCCGCCAGGCCCGCGGTGAGCTGACGACCACCATGCCGATCGAGATTGCCCCGCTGTTAGCGGACGCTGTCGAGCAACCTGCGGTGGTGCTGGCGGAAGAGAACAAAATCCGCCAGGTGGTCACCAACCTCATCGGAAACGCGATGCGATTCACCCCGGACGACAGCCCACTCGAGCTCATCGTCTCGGTCGATCGCGTACACCGGGTGGGCGTGCTGGAGATCGTCGATCATGGCGAGGGCATTCCTCCGCAGATTCGCGAGAAGATCTTCCAGAGGTTCTGGCGTGCCGATTCTTCACGCACTAGAGAGACGGGCGGCAGCGGACTGGGGCTGGCAATCGTCTCTGGCATCATCGCGTCACATAAGGGTGAGGTGACTGTCCAGGAGACTGCCGGGGGTGGCGCAACCTTCCGCGTGAGCGTTCCGCTCCTCCCCGAGGGCTACACACCCCCCATTGCCCCCAAGCGCAGCTGACGCCAGCATCCTCCTGGCCGGCGGCGGCTAGCGTCGGACTTCTCGATCCGGCACAGACGGCGCCCGGACGCGAACCAGAGGAGGTACACATGACCCGCTACCAGGTGGACAGCGAAGCGGTACTTGGCGCGACATCGGCGGCCAAGAGCACCATCGGCCGCATTCAAGGCGAGGTAGGTGCACTACACGGCCAGCTCACCAATTTGCAGGCGTCCTGGTCAGGGCCCGCAGCCTCCGCCTTCCAAGGCGCGGTGATCGAGTGGAAGAGTCTCGAACAACGTGTGGAAGAAATTCTCGCCGCGATGGGAACTGCGCTCGGCCGAGCCGGGCAACAATACGCCGAAATCGAAGCGGCGAACACGCGACTGTTCGCCCATTGATCGGAGGGTGGCCCGATTCCGCCGCTGTGCGGGCGGGATTTCAGTACTGCGCGAGATGACCGAGATCGCACGGACGACGGAAGGCGGCCCCTTTCGGGACCGCCTTCCGGGGTTTGTGCAGGTAGGACTTAGAAGTCCATGCCACCCGACGGGTCACCCATCGGTGCCGCGGCCTTCTCGGGCTTGTCGGCGACGACGACCTCGGTGGTGAGGAACAGGCCAGCGATCGACGCTGCGTTGAGCAGTGCCGAGCGGGTGACCTTCACCGGGTCATTGATTCCGGCGGCCAGCATGTCGACATACTCACCGGTCGCGGCGTTGAGGCCGTGACCGCTCGGCAGGTTGCGAACCTTCTCGGCAACAACGCCAGCCTCGAGACCGGCGTTGAGCGCAATCTGCTTCAGCGGTGCGTCGACGGCGACCTTGACGATGTTCGCGCCAGTGGCCTCGTCCCCGGTGAGCGCCAAAAGGCCCTCGGTGGCGAAAGCGACAGCGCCGGCCTGGATCAGTGCGACGCCACCACCGGCGACGATGCCCTCTTCGACGGCAGCCTTCGCGTTACGAACGGCGTCCTCGATGCGGTGCTTGCGCTCTTTGAGCTCGACCTCGGTCGCGGCGCCCGCCTTGATGACGGCTACTCCACCGGCAAGCTTGGCGAGGCGCTCCTGGAGCTTCTCACGGTCGTAGTCGGAATCGGTGTTCTCGATCTCGGCACGAATCTGCTTGACACGGCCAGCGATGGCTTCGGTGTCGCCGGTGCCTTCGATGATCGTGGTCTCGTCCTTGGTGACGACGACCTTGCGGGCACGACCAAGCAGGTCGAGGGTGGCGTTCTCGAGCTTGAGGCCGACCTCCTCGGAGATGACCTGTCCACCGGTGAGGATCGCGATGTCCTGCAGCTGCGCCTTGCGACGGTCGCCGAACCCCGGAGCCTTGACGGCAACGGACTTGAAGATGCCGCGGATCTTGTTGACTACGAGGGTAGCGAGGGCCTCGCCATCCACATCCTCAGCGATGATGAGGAGCTGCTTGCCCGACTGGATGACCTTGTCGACGATCGGAAGGAGGTCCTTGATGTTGGAGACCTTCGAGTTGACGATGAGGATGTAGGGGTCTTCGAAGACCGCTTCCTGGCGCTCGGGGTCGGTGACGAAGTACGCCGAAAGGTAACCCTTGTCAAAGCGCATGCCCTCTGTGAGCTCGAGCTCGGTTCCGAAGGTGTTCGACTCCTCTACGGTAACGACACCCTCCTTGCCGACCTTGTCGATCGCTTCCGCGATGAGTGCTCCGATTTCGGGGTCACCGGCCGAGATGGATGCGGTGGCCGCGATCTCTTCCTTGGTCTCGATTTCCTTGGCCCCGGCGACGAGGGCGGCGATGACGGCCGTGACGGCCTTGTCGATGCCGCGCTTGAGGCTGATCGGGTCCGCTCCGGCCGCGACGTTGCGCAGTCCTTCGCGCACGAGGGCTTGGGCGAGAACGACCGAGGTGGTCGTTCCGTCGCCGGCGACGTCATCCGTCTTCTTTGCTACCTCTTTGACGAGCTCGGCGCCGATCTTCTCGTAGGGGTCGTCGAGTTCGATCTCTTTGGCGATGGAGACACCGTCGTTCGTGATGGTGGGGGCGCCCCACTTCTTCTCGAGTACGACGTTGCGACCGCGCGGGCCGAGGGTCACCTTGACAGCGTCAGCCAGGATGTTGAGGCCGCGCTCGAGGCCGCGACGGGCCTCCTCGTTGAAAGCAATGATCTTTGCCATGTGTGTTTTTCGTCCTTCCGGGACGTCATAAAAGCAACAGCTATTGGCACTCTCAAGAAGGGAGTGCTAAATGATTCTGGCACTCTCCCCCTGAGAGTGCAAGTGAGCTGCCGACGGCCGGAGAGCTAACCGGGAGCGACGAACGAGACAGACCCCGCCGTGGGAACAAGCTCTATCCACGTGTTACCTGCGACGAGACGCACCGCCGCCCCCGCCCCGTCGACGAGATAAATCGGATCGGTCGCCGAGGACTTCGACCACGCTGCGTGCACGGTGCCGCCGCCGGACGATATCCAGGCCTCACCCGAGCCGATCAGGTTGGTCTTGGGCACGCCCTGGTCGTCGGTTACTGCGACGCGGATCACGACGACGTTGGTGGCAGAAAGCTGTGCTCCCGCGCTGTCCAGGTCGGGCCCGGCGCCCTGCGAGCGCAAAAACACCGAGCGCCCAGCATCCCAGGTCCAGCTGCCGGTCGAGATTCCGGAGAATGAATAGTTGACCACCGCCGTGGGGGTGCCGTCCTTCGCCCCGGTCGACGCGGGCGTGGTGAGGGAGTACACGAACTGCTGCGCGGGGGCGGGGATACTCGAGTGTTGGGCGAGAAGGTCCTTGGCCCTCACGAGCACATTGTGCGGTGCCGCCCTGGTGGGCGTGCGGAAGAAGGTGCTTGCGGTGTCCGCCTGACCGTGCATGAGATTGTAGACGGGCGTCTTACGCATCAGGTCGACGAAGCGCTGCTGGCCGCCGGAGTAGCAGATGATGCCACCGAGCGGCGAGACGATGTCCGGGTCCATCGGGCGGATGGAACGGACGGGGCCGAGCAGTGGGGGAATCGTGGACTGCCACACTGCGACGTAGCGAGTGAGGCCGCCCTCCACCAGTTCCTGGTACACGAGGTCGGCGCTCTCGAGGCCGACCTGCGGCCGCGCCACTGGCAGGTTGTCGATCTTGGCGGCGATCGACGCGTGGTCGAGGGAACCGACCGGCACTGTTGTACCGCGCAGCGGAGCGATCGCGGTGGGAGGCGGAGTCGTGATGGTGGGAGTAGGGCTCGGGGTGGCAGACGGCGCGACCTTCTCCGGCGCACACCCCGCGGCGGTGAGCCCCAGCAAGACGGCGAGCGTCACCGAGACCAGCGCGCGAGCGCATACGCGCGACCGCGCCCTAGAATCCCCCACGGCCACAGACTAATGGCGTCCGGGAGCCCGGACATCGTTACTCGGGGCGCGCCCTTCGATCACGCGGGCGCCCACGGCATCCTATTGCGCCAGCCGCACCGATTCAGCCTGGGGGCCCTTGTTGCCGGAACCGACCTCGAAGGTCACACTCTGGCCCTCTTCGAGCGCTGTGAAACCGCCCATATCGATCGCCGAGTAGTGAACGAAAACATCCTTGCCACCCGCCTCCACCGTAATGAAGCCATAGCCCTTTTCCGCGTTAAACCACTTCACGGTTCCGTTCGCCATCGAATACTCCCTGTGTGTCGCCACGCGCCGCTGCTGTCAGCGATCAATCCCAGATAATAGTGGGAATCCAGGCAGATCGGGACGATTCAAACCCCGACGAAACACACGTTTGGAGCCGCATGAACAGCAGCCTGGGTTCACCCAGCCGGGGGAACGTAATCACTGCCAATGACTACTGTGATCGGGGACCCGGGGAACGCCGGGGAGAGGCGGATCTCGCCAACCTTGAGCGAGAGCACCATGGCGCGCGCGGCCGACTCGTTTGCGGCATCTGCGTAGTAAACGACGGTCTTGGTGATATCGCTCGAGCCGGCGTTGGTGCGAGACCCGATGTCTGGCGCGGCGCCGCGCCATCCCTGCTTCACCAGGTTGTCACCGGCCGCCGCAGCGAGGCCCTTGGTCTTTGTGCCGTTGAGAATCGTGATTGCCAGCGCCGGGTTAATCTTCGTCTCAATGGTCGGAGTCGGTGTTGGACTCGGAGTAGGTATCGGTTTGGTGGTCGCGCGCGCGCTGGCGGTGGCGAAGGGGAGTTCGATGGTGCCGCGGATCACCGCAAGGCCAAACAATCCCGCCGCGACGAGCACACCGGTGGCGAGAGCGGCCCAGGCGAAAGCGATCCATCCGCGACCTCTCTTCGGCGCGGAACGGTGGGCGCCGGTCCGCAGCAGGTCGTCAGGCACGCTGTCGAAGCGGTCAGTCGATTTGGTCGCCATCAGTTCTTTTCGTTGATTGGGTTACTGGTGTGTGGAATCGGGGCTGCCGAGAACCCGAGCAGATCGCGCTTCGGTGCGGGCATCACGCATCCGCTGCAGCCGTCGCACCAGCATCGGATCAAAGAGAATCGCCTCCGGGAGGTCGAGCGCCGCGTTCAGCAATTGATAGTACCGGGCCGCCGGAAGGGCGAACTCCGCGCGGATCGCCGCTTCCTTAGCTCCGGCGTGGCTCCACCACTGTCGTTCGAACACCAGGATGCGCTGCTCGCGCGACGGGAGCGATGACACACCCGGAGTCGCTGACGGGATCCCAGACCGGTCAGACGAGGCTGGCACGGTTCTCCCTCCGCTCTGCCGCAATACTAGGGCTGGGTCGCTGTAAAAAAGTCGATGCCCGCGGGCATGCCGCGTATTTGGCCGGCAGGGCGACCCTGGTGGCTACAGGACGGCGATCCAGTCGAGCGATTGTCCATGTGGTCCGGTGAACGCGAGCGGTACCTCGTCCAGCGCGAGCACGAATCGTCCGTCGGAGCCCCCGTCGTCGGGCAGTGCCGCTCGCACGGTCGGCAGGCCACGCACGCCTTCGAGCGAGATCCAGCGGGCATCGAGGGAGCGCACCGACTCCACGAAACGCATCCGCTCGGCGAACGGCAGGTAGACGAGCACTGCACTCGTGATCACGACCAGAGTCGCGTCATCCGGAGCCTGCGCGGCGAGAGACGCGAGCACCGAGGCATCCCCCCGCACGATACGCGGCGGATTTTCAGCGGCAATGCGGATGGCGGCACGCAACCGTGCGCGGCGCTCGTGTTGCTCCGGCCAGACCAGCGTCTCGAGCCAGCGCATGTCGTCGGCATCGCGCACATCGAGGGGATGGAGGTCGAGGCCGGCCCGCCAGACGATCCGCGGCACCGATCTCGGCCGCGGCATTCCTCCTGTCGTCGTGGACTCGAGCAACACCGTGCTCGGTCCGGCCGAGGGATCACGGGGCGCGTCGCCGTCGTAGGAGTAGCTGTAGCGGTCGGGGAAGAGACACAGGCCGGCGCTCGCACCGACCTCGAGCAGGGCGAGCGGACCGGGGATCAGTGACAGCGCCGGCAAGAGTGACGCGCAGCGCCTGGCCTCGTTGGTCTGCGTGCTGCGAGCAAGAGCCTCACTGACAACTGCCGACCAGTTCGGCATGAGCCAGCGTCGGAGGGCCGGGTAGTCCCTCTCCGGCGCCCCAAGCAGGCGCGCGCAGGCGAAGACGAGATTGGGCTGCCGCTTCTGCAGGGGAAGCTCCTCGATGAGAGTGATCAGCGCCGGGTCATCCGCCACACCCAGCGCCCACTGCTCGTAGATCGCGGACTGGCCACGCGCCTCGAGCTCACCAAAGTCGCGATACCAGGTGGAGGTATCCACTAATGACCCGCGCGGTACATCGAGATGTGCGGGATGCCCGCCTCGATGTAGCTCTCGCCGAAGGACTCGAAGCCGAACTTGGCATAGAGCGGGGCGATGTACTCCTGGGAGTGCAGCAGCATTGACTCGTGGCCGTGCTGCTCCATCACGCGGGCAAGGAGCACCTGCGCGAGGCCTTCGCCGCGACGATCCGCCCGCACGACAACCCGGCCGAGACAGAGGTTGGCGTCGAGATGGGAGGCTTCGGCATCGAACAGCACGCGCAGGTAGGCGGCCGTGCCAGTGGCATCCGCGGTCCAGAGGTGCTCGGTGGTGGGTTCCTGATCGCGGTTGTCGAGTTCTTCCTCGTCGATTCGCTGCTCTACGAAAAAGACATCGGTACGCAGCTTGACGAAGCAGTAGAGCTCCTCCAGTGTGAGTTCACTCCATGATTTCTGGACGACGGAACATTCGGGCATGGTGCCGAGTTTAATAAGATGAAGGTCTCATCTTGACCGTCTTATCCCCTAAGGACTCCTCATGAGCAAGAACACCGACT
>JANYIZ010000059.1 GCA_025408445.1 Frigoribacterium sp.
CGGACAACGATGCCAAAACCCTCCTGTCACAGATCGTCTGTGGCCGTTCTAGTCCAAAGGAGGTGGGTTAGTTATGCATCAGTACGAACTAATGGTAATTCTCGATCCAGAGATCGATGAGCGCACCGTGGCTCCGAGCCTCGATAAGTTCCTCAACGTCATCCGCAATGACGGTGGTTCGATCGACAAGGTCGACGTCTGGGGACGTCGTCGACTGGCGTACGAGATCAACAAAAAGACCGAAGGCATCTACGCCGTCGTCGCCCTTACAGCGAACCCCGACGCGACCGTCGAGCTCGACCGCCAGCTGAAGCTCAGCGAAGCGGTCATGCGCACCAAGGTGCTCCGCGCCGAGGAAGCCATCGCACAGGTCGCCGAGGCTGCGCAGCTCTCAGCAGAGAAGGCCGCCCGCAAGGCAGCCGCCCCGGCGAAGGCCGGCGCCGCTGCAGGGACCGCAACGAAGGCAGCGGATGTCGCAGCGGCGCCTGCAACGACCGCAACGCCTGCAGCTCCCGCTGCAGCCGAAGCGCCCGTTGCCGAAGCCACCGAGACCACGGCGGGCGACTGACCCATGGCTGGCGAAACCGTAATCACCGTGGTGGGCAACCTCACGAGCGACCCGGAACTGCGGTACACGCAGAACGGGTTGGCGGTTGCCAACTTCACCATCGCATCCACTCCGCGCACCCTTGATCGGGGAAGCAACGAGTGGAAAGACGGCGAAGCACTCTTTCTTCGTGCGAGCGTCTGGCGCGAGTATGCCGAGCAGGTTGCCGGATCCCTCACCAAGGGCTCTCGCGTGATCGCAATCGGTCGGCTCAAGCAGCGCTCCTTCGAGACAAAAGAGGGCGAGAAGCGCACCAGCATCGAGCTCGAGATTGACGAGATCGGTCCGAGCCTCCGGTACGCGACCGCGCAGGTCACCCGCACCTCCCGAGAGGGTGGCGCTGGCGGCAATGGAGGCGGCGCACCCCGCGTCAACCAGAGCGCTAATGAGCCGTGGGCGGCATCCGCTCCGGCTTCGGCCTCTTCGGGAAGTGCTGCAGGCGGCGACGTCTGGAACACCCCCGGTAGTTACAACGACGAGACGCCCTTCTAGGCCGATCTCCTCCCGGTCGCTGAGCGACCTACTCGATCACCAATCCTCAGAAAGAAGTACAAACCATGGCTGGAAAGAGCAGCGGCGATCGCCGTAAGCCCCTCCGCACTCTCAAGGGCGGCAAGACCGTCGCCCCGGCGAAGTCCATTCGCGTCGGTGTCATCGACTACAAGGACGTCGCAACCCTCCGTAAGTTCATTTCGGAGCGCGGAAAGATCCGTGCCCGTCGTATTACCGGTGTTTCGGTGCAGGAACAGCGTCTCATCGCCCGTGCGGTTAAAAACGCGCGCGAGATGGCGCTTCTCCCTTATGCCGGCTCGGGCCGTTAGGAGTCGCGAACATGTCTAAATTGATTCTCACGCACGAGGTCACCGGCCTCGGTGCCCCCGGAGACGTCATCGACGTCAAGACCGGCTACGGCCGCAACTTCCTCATCCCCCAGGGCTTCGCAGTTGCGTGGACCCGGGGCGGGGAGAAGCAGGTCGAGTCGATCAAGGCCGCCCGCGTCGCTCGCGAGCACGCCACGATCGAAGAAGCCCAGGACCTCAAGGCGAAGCTCGAGGCCACCACCGTCAAGCTGACCGTCAAGGCTGGCGAGGGTGGACGCCTGTTCGGCTCGGTGAAGACGACGGATGTCGCCGAAGCCGTAGCGGCTGCTGGCCTCGGTGCCGTCGACAAGCGCAAGATCGAGATCTCCTCCCCGATCAAGGCCACGGGCCAGCACGAGGCAACGGTGCGACTGCGTGACGACCTCGTCGCCACGATCACCCTCACGGTGATCGCCGCAAAGTAGTACTCCCACAACACGGTAGCAACGCTGTCCCGGAGGGGGTGGCAGAAGACATTTGCCTTCTGCTACCCCCTCTTTGCGTGTCAATTCACTGACCAATTACGGGCTGTGACCGGCTCCGTTGTACACAACCACTCGTCCGGTGTTCCCAACCCTCAACCGGCACTCTAAACATGTTTTTACACATCGCATGAAGTTGGATAAACCGCAGGTCAGATAATGAATATTGGCCAAAATCCGATAGTTATCCCCAGTAAATTCCACAGGTTGTTCACACGACGCGCGGCGTTTCACCCGATCTACTAACACTTTTATCCACAGGCTGACCGTGCGGTCAACGACGCGGGCTTGCCGACCTTGGAGTGCATCCCTAGTGTGTAGCAGTGCGTCGCGAGCAATCGGGTCACGCATCGGCTCCCGGGGGTGGATGTCGGATGCTTTCGGTAGAACTGAAAGCACACAGAGCGAGAAGAAAGAGTGGCGCGAACGATGTCGATAGCCCGTCTGGGTCTTGCGCCAAACCAGGGCGACGGAACACTGCGCGATTCCGGACCGCGCGATTCCGGACCGCGCGATTCGGGACTGCGCGAATCAGGCCAGCGCGGTTCCGACCGCACCCCGCCCTACGACCTCCTGGCCGAGCAGAGCGCCATCGGCGGCATGCTGCTGAGCAAGGATGCGGTGGCGGACGTCATCGAGTCTGTGCGGGCGGTCGACTTCTACATGCCAAAGCACGAGATCATCTTCGACGCGATCCTCTCGCTTTACGCCCACGGTGAGCCGACCGACGTGATCGCGGTCACCGATGAACTCACGAAGACCGGCGAGCTGGTTCGTGCCGGTGGCGCGGAATACCTGCACACTCTCACCGGTATCGTTCCAACAGCAGCGAACGCGGGGTTCTACTCCACGATCGTCGCCGAGAAGGCGGTGCTTCGCCGACTGGTCGAGGCTGGTACCCGCATCGTGCAGATGGGATACGCGAGCGAGGGTGAGGTCGTCGACCTGGTCAACAACGCCCAGGCCGAGATCTATGGCGTGATGGGCGGGGTTGAGGCCGAAGACTTCGTTCCGCTCACCGTTGCGGTCACCACCGCGATCGACGAGATCGAGGCGGCCCGCGGTCGCGACGGCTCAATGACCGGCGTGCCCACCGGCTTCGCCGAACTCGACGAACTCACCAACGGACTGCACGGCGGTCAGCTCATCATCGTCGCGGCCCGACCGGCGCTCGGTAAGTCGACGCTCGCGCTGGACTTCGCGCGCGCCGCATCCATCAAGCACGACATGCCCTCGATCTTCTTCTCGCTGGAAATGGGGCGCTCGGAGATCGCGATGCGCCTACTCTCCGCCGAGGCCGCCGTGCCGCTGCAGAGCATGCGCAAGGGCACGCTGCACACCGAGGACTGGACGAAAATCGCGTCGACCCGCGGGCAGATCAACGATGCGCCGCTCTATATCGATGACAGTCCCAATATGACCCTGGTAGAGATCCGCGCCAAGTGCCGTCGTCTCAAGCAGAAAGTCGGCCTCAAGATGGTGATCATCGACTACCTGCAGCTCATGACCTCTGGTAAGAAGGTCGAGTCCCGGCAGCAGGAGGTGAGCGAATTCTCGCGCGCGCTCAAGCTGCTTGCGAAAGAACTGCAGGTTCCCGTGATCGCCCTGTCCCAGCTCAACCGTGGTCCCGAGCAGCGCTCCGACAAGATGCCGGCGCTCTCCGACCTTCGCGAATCCGGATCGCTCGAGCAGGATGCGGACATGGTGATCCTCCTGCACCGCGACAGTGCCTACGAAAAGGAGAGCACTCGCCCCGGCGAGGCCGACCTCATTGTGGCCAAGCACCGTAATGGGCCAACCAAAACGATCACTGTAGCTTTCCAGGGACACTTTTCGCGTTTTCAGGACATGGCTCCTGCCTGAGATTTGTGAATAGGAGGCCTCATGGTTATCGGCGCGTCCTGCACGGTGGACAACCGGAGTCGTGCGACCGCTGGTGCTCAAACACTTGGCACAGTGTTACGGCCTGCTCGAGAGCCCGCTCGCGTAGCCGCGGCGAGTACCGCAGGCGTCGCAGACCGACGTCCCGCGTGCGCTGCAAGGGGCGGAATTTGTCGGTACGCAGTAGGTTCGATGGTCCGGTGTTCAGCTGGGCGCTCCTCCTTTGTAGCAGTGTGCGGGGAGCGAAGGAGCCGATTGTTTTATCAGGGAATCAGCGCGGCGGAGAAATTATCAGCGCTTGTCGCCGGGATGCCGGTCGTCGCGGTCCAGTCCGACGTTGGCCATTACACACCCTCCAGGGTCGCCGCCCCAATCAGGATGCCGCGCGAGAGGAACGCGGACGGCACTTGATCCTGGTCTACGGGGATGTCATAGTCGCTCGTAGGAGGCGCCCAGGGATCCTTCGGATCGCCAGATCTGGTGCGGATCCACTCGGGGGCCGGCTCGCCCAGAGCGAGCGATGATCGTTGCTGTGATGGTGGTCACCGCTGCCTTTAGCCGGCCTACGAATGCATCCCTGCGGAACGGTGTGTGTTCGGGTAGCTCGGCGCTCATCCACCGCCCGCACAGCGCGTGGAGGAAATCGGCTGGGAGGAAGTCCCGGGTGAAACACTCGGCGAAGGCTTGCCAGAACGTGAAGATCATCTCGTTGGTGTTGGTCAGCTGGTAACCGTAGCGCTGCTTTTGGCAGACGCCGACGACGATCCAAGCGCGCAGGCGATAGTCGGCCATTAGTGACTGGCCACCGGATCAGCACGTAGCTCGATGACACAGTGATTTCAGCTCACCGATCGCGATTTGGAGAGTTTGTTCGGTGTTGTGCACGCCTAACGCTTACTTCTTGGGTGTGTACTGCGGTGACGTTTTTCAGTCAAAAATGGGAAACGTACCAGCGAGCGAAAATCGCAGATACAAGTACGTTCGGCTAAACGTGCTGATGACAAGCAACTTATTGGCCCGCCAGAGAATCGCTTGTACCGGCGATTGTGAAGTGGATTTTCATCGGCGGTACGGGTTTTCAGGTGTTTTCTCCTTATTTGTCTATCGAAAGAGAAGAAAAGAGAGAGAGATGTACCGGATGGACCGGACTTTCCTGAAAAGTGCACAAATGTGCGCCCGCGTTTGCGCACACAAAGAAGTATCTGGCAACACGCGGTACAAGCGGCATATTCAGCGTATTTGTTGGTGAGGCGCCGAAACGGCTAGTTTCGCATTGCCACAATCGATGCCACATGCATTCTTCGCGCATCACCGCCGAGCGTTACATAGGGCCTGTGATCAAGGGTTTCGGTGGCGTCTATTCATCCCGTCAGACGTACCGGCGATTGAAGCATCGCCGGTACGTTGCGTTCTATCGGCACGATTTTGACCGTTCCCGGGCTATTGGGCGGGTTACGTCAATCTCTTTGCCGGCTCACCAGCGTCTGGCAGAGAGAAAGAATCCCCCAAGAAGCCGGGGCTCCTCAGGGGATTCAGGGAGGGGCGTTACCCGGTCGGTGACGTAACCCGGTCCACAACCTACCTCAGCAGGCGAAGTAGTCGTCCTGCTAGTGGCCGTACTGCCCGTAGGAGCCCAAAGCCCCGGCGACCGCCGCGATGATGACGACGATGACGATGACGAGAAGTACCGCAACCGAGCCGAGGACGAGTCCCGTGATCGCGAATCCGCGCGGGGACTCTTTCTTCTTGAGCGACACAGCGCCGAAGATGAAGGCGAGGGCCAGAAGGATGAATGCGAACACAGCGGTCCACGAGAAGATCACGGCACTGATGCCGAGGACCATCGAGGCTACTCCGAAGCCCTTCTTCGTTGCGGGCTGCTGGACGATGTAAATCGGCTGCGCCTGTTGAACGTAGACGGGCTGAGCGATGACGGGCTGGCCGACGGCGGCTGCCGACTGCTCGATTCCGTCGACGTTCGGGGTGGTGTTCGTATCGGTCATGATTCGGCTTTCTGGTTGAAACTATGGATGAAATTTCAGGCAAAGAGTCCCCCAAGAAGCCGGAGCTCCTTGGGGGATTCAGGGGTTTGGGCGCGTCACCCGGTCGGTGACGTGGCCCGGTCCTCCTCCTCCCGTTGGTGGGCGAGGTGATTGTGCGAGCGCGTAGCTCAGGGGCACGGCATGAAGCCGCCCATACCGTTATCGCACCTAGGAGTTCCGGTGCCAGCCCCGGTACCGACTTGCCCTCCACCCCCACCGGGGGTACCGCTGCTTCCGCCGCTCCAACTACCACCAGCGGAGCTTGAACCGCTCCTGACGCTTCCGCTGGAGGGCCTGGATGCAGCCGCGTGCTGGGCAGCGGCAACTCGTGCAGCTTCGGCAGCGGCTGCTTCTGCGGCCACACGTGCGGCTTCAGCTTCGATCTCTGCCGCGATGCGCGCAGTCTCGTCGACCTGAAACACAGCGAAGTCAGCGACCAGCACCGTGACACTCGAGTCGAGCGTTCTAGTAGAAGCTGCGCTCTTCGCCGTCAGGGCGAGGATCTTCGTCGCGCTGTCGCGCTCGGTGCACTTGGTGGGGATCGCGATCTTCACGGGTGCTCTGCGCGCAGTACTCACGCTCGCGATGAGCTCAGCACCGCTTGAACGGCCTGCGATAGCAGCAACCGCGGGTTCAGCAGCGACGGCAGGTACAGCCTCGACAGCAGGTACAGCCTTGACCTCTGCATTACCGGGACGTGCTGCGTAGACGGTGCTTGTTCCGGCTTTGGCCGGAAGAGCAACACTCTTGACCGCCTCGAGGGCAGCGTCCGCCTTCGCCAGCGACACGGTGCGGCTCGTGGTCACGGCGGCGCTGTCTTTCAGCGCAACGGCACACTGGCGAGCAGTCTCATCGGCAGCCGCGCTGGCAACGCCCACGGAGGTGAGAGTGATGCCACCGGCGACGACCAGGAGGCCAGCTGCGAGCATCACGACGAGACGTTTGCTCGGCCTGGTCGACGTCTTGGATTGGACACTGATTTTGTCAGTGCTTGTTTCGTTAGTGGGGGTCTTATCAGCGCCTGTTTTCCCAGTTATGGTCATCATCTCCTTCGCGTGTTGGTGGCTTGGGTATTGGTGGTGCTGGCCGTGGCGGCTTGGCGCTGATCCCTGGAGCAAATGGTGAAGAGCTTCAATTCAGCCCATCCCAACTTTCGCGCTGAGGGCTTTCGAACCCACTATCGTCGTCGTACACCGAGACGTCAGGGATTTCGTCGTTGAGGGTGATTTGAGCTTTCTTGCCCTTACCGCCTTTGCGGTCTTGACTGCGGCACTCTGGATTTTGTTCCGAGGGTTTCTCGCCTCGATCAGTTCGCAGGCTGGCCTGCGTTCGGACTCCGCCCCACGGTCATTGGCCTCGGTGAAGTGGCCGTGGTGGAGATCCGTGTGTGCCCTGCCCGTAAACATTTCACTCGGGGGCCACTCACCGAACGCTGGCGTGACGAACAAAGTGCGGAAACAATACGGCGATCACCTTCCGACACAACTCTTCTGTGAACGCCCGGGTGAAACTCCTACGCAATCCGGTTGTCCTAATCTCGGGTCTGCTGTTGGTAGCCCCTCAATTTGAAGAGGACCCACCATCCGAGATATCCGCAATAGCTCAAACCGACGTTGCAGCGTAACCAGTGAGCACGCTTGCAGGCCCGAAAACAATCACACCCGTCAGAGCAACACCAACTCGAGGGGCGATTCTCGTTGCCTTAGCGGGAATCATCACGATGCCTCACAATAATTTCGAAACCGGACCGTTTGAGGATCGCCATTGCGGAGGCGACAAGTCCGGCAACAGGACTGCTGCTCCGCCGGCAGTCGCCAGTGCCACTCCGTTCGTTACTGCGATGCCAACCAGTCATGCCGCCGCCCACGGCAGTGTTGATAACGCGATAACCGAGGCACTCACACGCTTTCCCGCAGGGCCAAAACCAATCGCCACCAGATACGAATCCACCAGCACCACCAGCAAATTCGAGCCATAAAAGATCTGCGTCTAGAAAGAAGGTCTCCCCTCTAGAATCGGTGGAACACCCCGGACTGAGCAAATCTGGCTATCAGAACCAGCAACGCAATACCGGTACTGGTACCAGCGCTGAGTTGGATACGCCGCTGCGGGGTTCCAGTCAGGCCGAGCACCGCAAGCAATCCGAAAAAGCCAAGGTTGGTGGATGACGGGCCTGCCCACCCCGCATACGACAACTGATTGAGGAACGGGATCACGATGACGGTCAGAATGACCAGCACCAGGATGTGACGTGTGCAGCGATGCTGGCCGAATCGCAGGATTCGCTTTCGCGATGGGCGTGAACTAAGAAGTAGCGGGAATAGCCGTGACAGCGGGCGCTGCCCAGTGGAGAAGCGAACAAACAGCGCTTCTGGCATTCCCCACGCTGCTGTCCATCGTCGCAATCTTCTTCGGCCGGGCATTCCCAGAGGAGCTTCTCTGGCGAGGTCACTTGGCAGGACTTCTGCGCCTTCGAATGGGCGCGCGCGGGATCATCACCACAACATCCCTTGGGTTAGCGGTCGGCTTTCGGACTGGCTACAACGCACTCTTCGACGTCGTCGCCCCCATGCCAGGCAGCTATTGGGTTGAGATAGTGACCCGGGGGATCGTTCTCGCGATCCTTGCGACCATCGCGCTGCTCGCCTGGCTGAAGCTCAGGCAGCGCCCGTCTGCCTTCGCTCGCCGACCGAAATAACGTCAGTCACGAAGCGCAGGAGGAACCTCCACCGGGACACACGGATGGTGAAAGTTGGTTTCGATTCGCTCGATCCGGCGCTCGGCGGTGTGTGTCGCTACGCTCGGGCCATGTCTTCCCCGTTTCAATCCCGACGCGATCGCATCCGTGACCGAATCCGACGCCATGTCGGCCCGGACGTGACCCTTGACCGTGCCCGGAGCCGCACATCCGCTTACGTCTACGGCAACATTCTTGTCCTCACCGCCGTTGCGGGGGTTGACTCGGCAAGCATTCTGGATTGGACCGCTCTCTTCGTGGTCGCCGGAACAACGATTACAACTTTTTTGGCCCATATTCTCGCCCACTCGATCGGTCAACAACTCGGTCGTACCAGCGAGGAGGCGCAATTGCATATCAGGGACGAGGTTCGTGACTCATTGCCGATCGCGAGCTCGGGAAGCGTTCCGGCGCTGATGATGCTCCTTGGTGCAGTGGGAATCGTCCCGCCGCTCTGGGCTCAACTGATCGCGGCCCTGATCATCGTGGGGCGGTTAGCGTTTTTGGGGATCCTGGTTGAGAAAATGACAGCCCGCAAATCGACGTTCGGCATGCTCTGGTCCGGTGTTGTGCTCGCCGGATTGAGCGTGATCATCGTCGGCGCGAAGATCTTTGTCACGCACTAACTCGTTGGCATCGTTCCCAAATGAACGTCCTCGATAGTCTCTGCGTCCAGTGCCTTCTCCCGCGCACGATTCGCTTTGGGAAGCCGCGCTGACCGAAGGGGTGCAGGCCATTCGTTGCACAGGTTGTCACCAGCTCAAGCCGAAATCCGTATCCCCATCGGCCACCACACCGACAACCTCACCCCCACCGAAAGATGGGGCGCTTATGATTCAGTCGGTCGGCAGATTGCGTGACATTGACACCCCAAATCAAAGGCTCAACGTGAAATATCTTGTACCTGCTTCACGGATGGCTGTTGCACTTCTGGGCCTGGCGGCGATCGTGTCGACATTCTTAGACACAGCCACGCGCGCGACGATTAACCCGTTCAACTTCTTCGGCTATTTCACCGTGCAAAGCAACATCATTCTGGTCATCGTGCTCCTGGTCGCTGCCGGCGTTTCCCTCTCCGGGAAACGCCAGTCCCACTGGTTGGTGTTGGCGCGCGGATGCGCCACAACTTACATAGTTATTACCGGTGTCGTGTACAGCGCACTGCTGGCCGGGCAAGAAGGAGGCATAACCCTCGCTTGGGCCAATACTGTGCTTCACGTGATCCTGCCGCTCTACGCTGCGCTGGATTGGCTGATCTTCAGCGACCGCACTGCCCTCCCGTGGAACAAGCTCTGGGTCGCGCTGATCTACCCGGTCGTCTGGATCATCGTTGTCCTCATCCGCGGCGCAACCGACGGTTGGGTGCCCTACCCCTTCCTGAACCCTGCACAGGGCTACGGTGTCGTCGCCCTTTACGCTGTGACCATCGCTGTTGCCGCTGTCCTGTTTGCTGCACTCATCTGGGCTGCCAGCCGATTGCACTTTTTCCGCAGCCCCGTTCTCGCGTAACGGTGACACACAGGCGTTCCACCACGGCAGAAAAATTGAAATGCTGAAATCACAAAAAAATGCCCGAATACCAGCCTTCACCGGACGAGACAGAAATGCTCGCAGCGATTTACGCGTTCGCCGAACTGGGGATCTGCCGGGTGGCATTGTCTGGCTCGATTTGCGGCGTGTTCCAGAAGAAGGGAAGATCACGCATCACGACTACACTGTCGAGCGTTGCAGCTCCTTCCGGTAGCGCGTCGAAGTACGAGGACTTCAGGCTGATTACCTGGCCGGGCTCGACGGCCCATTCCTTTGATGTGAGTTCCAGGGGCTCGATGCCGGTACCGTCTCTTCGCGGCGACCAGCCCACCGCACCCTGCTCGTGGAAAGCGGATGCGGCCTCAACAGTCGGGAACAGTGTGCTTGTCCACGGGCCCCCGAGCTGAACGTCCACCGAAACGTGGGTCCCGGGAGCGGTTATGTTCACTCGGAATCGGGACTCGGTCTCGTCGAGGTCGAACCGTGCCCGTTTCTGGACGCCCGGGAACAGTCGGCCACCGGCTAGGCAAACGCCTGGCAGAAACGAGACGCTGATGCGCATCACCCTGACGGACGGGCGAACGCTGGACGTTCACGACAGCACCAACGGAGTTCACGCTCCCCTAACCGTCGTCTGGCACCACGGCTCGCCACAAACCGGAGCTGCCCTCGAACCGCATCTGCGAGCCGTTGCGTTGCGCGGCATCCGCTGGATCTCGTAGGCACGACCAAGTTACGGAGGCTCGTCAGCTCAACCCGGTCGCACCGTCACCAACGCCGCAGCCGACGTCGAGCAACTCATCAACGCGATGGGTATCGAGCAGATCGCGGTCATGGGCGCTTCGGGAGGCGGGCCACACGCCCTGGCCTGCGCAGCGATCCTGGGTAACAGGGTGTGGGCCGCCGCAACGTTCGCGAGTCTCGCACTCTTCACAACAGACTTCGACTGGTTCGCCGGAATGGCAGGAAATGGGCCATCCCTGCGTGCGGCGCAACACGGAGAGGATGCCCGCGTAATCTTCGAACGAACTTCCTCCTTCGATGAAGACAGTTTCAATTCGCGAGACTACGCCGCTCTGAAATCGGAGTGGACCTCACTCAACGCAGACGCCGGGGCCGCGATGGGAGCTGGCCCCGAGGGGCTGATCGCTGACGACCTTGCCTTCGTGAAACCATGGGGCGTTGATCTGTCAGGCGTCCGGATACCTGTGCTCCTCGCACACGGTGGCGATGACCGCATCGTCCCCTCCTTCCCACGCCCAGTGGCTCCTCGAAAATCTTTCCGACGCCGAACTCTGGACCCGGCCACGAGACGGCCACGTCGCAATTCTGAACGCAAGCATTTTGGCTATGGACTGGTCGCGGCAACGGGCACAAATGGACTGAGATGCCCCCTTGCGCCTTTCAATTCGACCCAACCAAAATTTTGCAGACCTTCGAAGGTGAATGAGAGCACGACTGATTTCGTCGGTAACCGAGGATTCCAGATTGGCAATCGACTGCGGGCGACTAACCGCTCGTAAGGCGGACGGTGAGCGGAACATCGAGGCCCGGGATCGGTTTGCGGGTGGGGGCTCTTGTCAGCTGGGACTGAGGATCAGATAGCGGTCATCGTCCACTGTCCTGCCCGACAGCTGCGTGTTCTCAGTCAGATGCTGCAGCTCTGCCTCGGCTCGGTGTCGCAGCACCAGGGAGCGGCATTCGCTCGCCCTCAACCCGGCACCGGTCGACCATCGGCCTTCAATGAGGATCAAGCGACCATTGGGGGCGAGCAAATTCAGCCAGCGTTGCAAGACGGCGTCTGGATCTTTGAACACCCACAAGACATGCCGAGCCAGAACGACGTCGAAGGATGCCGGTGCAAACGGTGGGACGGTCGCATCACCCTGCCCAAAGTCAATGCTGACACCCGCTTCCTGCGCTTTTGAGCGGGCCACCCGAATCATGTTGCCGGAATGTCGAGGCCTGAAACCGTATTGCCCTGTTCGGCGAGAAGAACAGCAAGGCTTCCGGTTCCGCAACCGAGATCGGCAATCCGCGCGGGCTGCTCCGGAAGCAGCGGCGCCAAAAGCGCCTGCCACGCGGCACGCACCTGGGGGTCCCGAAGGCCGTGATCGGCTTCGTTATCGAAGTCGTTCGCATAGCCATCCCACAGCTGTTCAGCATCCGAGTTCATGCCGTCATTATTCCACCGGCCATCGACCCACAAGCCGGACAGCAAGCGTGGCAGTTCTCGGGCCACATGGCCCAACTACCGACCGTGCCAACGATGTGTCACAGGGGTCACCGCGATGGTCTCAGTCTCGGGTGCGGAGCGCGGCAGCGAGATCCGCGAGGATTTCGGCCGGGCGATTCAGGAGCATGGTGAGGTGGCCGTCATCGGGCAACAGCCGCGCACGGCATCCCGGTATGGCGTCGGCAAGCCAGCGACCGTGGGCTGGCGGCACCATGAGGTCCTGTTCTCCCTGCCAGAGGAAGACGGGCACGGCCAGTCGAGCAAGATCGAAACCCCACGGACGCGTGAAGGCCAGATCGTCGTCACCCCAGCCGTCGACTCCATTCTCCAACGCAAGACAGAAGCTCTCATGCATGTGTCTCGCGAATTCCCCCGTCATCACCTTCCGGTCTGGGGGGCTCAGAACGCTCTGCAGGGACGCGAAGGTGCCCTGCTCGCCCGCCGCCAGGATCTCTTGCCGCCAAAGCAGGAGCAACTTGCGCAATGGTTCTTCCCCCTCGAGCGCGGCGCCGAATTCGATTTCGTTACCCTCTCCCATTCCGTCGAGGAAGTCGAGCCCTGTCGCGGCCCATGGACCGACACCGCTCACCACGGCGACGGCGACGCAGCGGTCGCCGGCGAGGGCTCCGCAGGCCAGCGCATGCGGCCCGCCACCGGAGCTACCCATGACCGCAAACCTCTCGTAGCCGAGCGAGTCGGCCACCGCCAGAACATCGGGCACCACGTCGGCGACCGTTCGGCCGGGCAGTCGGGTGGAGCCGGCGTAGCCGGGCCGCGCGAGCGAGGCGATTCGCAGCCCCGTTGCTGCTGCCGCCTCCTCCAGGGCACCACTGAGGCGATGGCCCTCGGGCGTACCGGGAAGATCGACCACCAAGGGCGCACCATCCTCGCCGGAAATGAAGACATCGAGGGTGCGGCCAACGGCCAGAGGGATCAGGTGTCGGGTCATTGCCATGGCGTCGAGACTGCCACACATCGTTGGGCTCTCGCTGCGCGATGCCCCCTCACTCGCCCCGCATGCATTCGACTTTCGGATGATTGCGCCATCTGACCGATGCGCAGGCGGCCCTGTTGGCGCGGATCAGTGCGGCGACGACCAACCGTCGGCTGGCCGTTGAGCGGAGCAAGCTACCGTCCCTGGATCGGTCCCATACCAAGCCGGGGATCTTATTGAAGTCGCAGATTCCGATCCGCACCTGGGCGGACTGCGACGACGCGATCAACGCACTACCCGCGATTTGGTGGATTTGCCACTATCCCAGCTCGCCACTTCAACCATCCCACCTCGGCACCCTCGGCACAGCCGGGATCGTATTGCTCGCTCTCAGTGCCGCCGGATTCCGCCGCCGAGACCTCAGGACAAGCTGAAAATAGCCAGCGTCCGAGAGCCAAGCACGATCGTCACAAGAGATATTTCTGTACCTGCCTCGCCAAAGATTTCGTCGCTCATGTGGGGCCAGGGAGCCCGGAAATCCGACGATACGCAACGATCACAGAAAACCGTCACAGAGCGCGGAGAGCTACAGATCTCAGTCTTGACTGAAGAGGTGTCTCGCGGACGATCGTCTACGAACCACGGTCCGTAGGCGATGTTGGCCTGGAACGCGATCTGGTAGCCACCACTGACCAGAGCCTCTCCTCGATTCGATGGCGAGAGCACCCGTGCACGAGTAGGAGTCACGAGGAAGACGGAGGCCCCGCTCCTCGCTTGCATCCGTGGCGTCAAGCGCCTGCCCGTGCGGCCGCTGTGCGAGCGGCTCGCGTCGCTACTGCCATGCGGGCCAGATAAACGGGCGAGGGCGGCGTCCAGCCCAGTTGTTGACCCATCCCAAGATCGTCGCGGTTAGCCCAGTGCTCGATCACCGCGCCCCCAACCACCCGGAACCAGTGCGTCTGGGTGACGGCGAAGGTGCGCCCTCTTGCCGGGAACACCACCTCCACGCGGGCATCCGCCCGGTAGGCGACGAACGGCCCGGTCTGGCGACCGCTCATCGTGGCGTGGGCGACCACGAGGTCACCGTTTGCGACGACGTCGTGGACCTCCCACTGCAGGTCGGAGAACGCTGTGGTCAGCCACCGGGCGCTGGCCTGGAACGCCTCCGGCCCGACACCACGGCAGTCTTCGGGCTCGTGCACCGCTTCCCGGTTCACCGCCTCCGGGTGGAACAACTCTTGGAACCCAGCCAGGTCGTCGGTCGACACGTTATTCAACGCCCGATGACAGAACTCCCGGACGTCGGTGGCGGGCTGGGTCACTGGGTGTCTCCCCAGCAAGTTGTACAGACGGCGTCTATCCGATAGAGGCCAGTATCCTCATTCCGTACCCGACGTCAATACGACGCGTTGACTCATAGGAAACCTCCGCGTAGTCGTATTCGTTGCCTCAAATGAGATCCTCCGCTTCGGCGTGGAGTGTGATCCAGGGGTCGGATGCGGGTTACGCCCGTTTGTATCGATCTGACAATGACGCAGCGGCAGGCTGTGACGAAGAAGAAAGCACTCGCGCATCGGGCCACTGATCGGGCGGGTAAGGGCCGGATCCTGACCGAGTTGGTGGAGCTGACCGGGTGGCATCGTGACTACGCCCGCACGGCGTTGACATTGAAAATGGTGAAGTCGCGGGCGGGTGCAACTGCGACACATTCAGATGAATGCCGAGTTCGCAAAGGTCCACCCCACCGCCCAGTCCCGACAGATCCTCGCCTTGGCGAAGAAACTGGCGGGCCTGAAACCAACCATCAACCGTGCTTGGAACGCCTAGCCCAGGTGGGGTTCTCATACGAGACAACGAAGAACCCTGCCGGAGGTAATGACGTGAGGCAACAGGGTCGGGTTCAGGGATCTAACTCCGACAATTTCTGAGTTGGCTAGAGCGACACTCGTCCCGCGCGAATGTGTATTTCAGGGACCCCACAAGCGTGACCCCGCCGACCGGCCCACCACCTTCGGGGCGTAGGGCAGCTCATCCTCGCCTGCCTGAAGCTCGCGCCCGATCCGGCACCCCTTTGGTAGATCGCTGCACCGCACTGCGACTCGAGGCCGAGCCAACCACATTCGCATCGTCAAAAAGGTGGGCCATTCACAAGGATCGTAAGCCTCGTGCTTCCAGGGCAACTCGAGGCAGAAGCGGACCGACATCTTCATCAGCCAGCCTGTGCCGTTGATGACTATTTCAGATCACGGGCGCTACCCCACGTAGATGCGGTCAGCGTAGGCGAGCAGGATCACCTTCCCAGACGTTCAAGCGCCTCCACGCACCGCCTGCCTGGCCACGTTCTGCATACGCCGACCCTCCAGTTCGGCAGGTCGGCGCAAGGCACAACTCAGCATCAGCCAAGCGAAGAGTCCTGGGCATGAGTCATGCTGGCGACACGACCTACCAGAGCTGACCATTCGCCGTTAGACGCTCACAAGCGTCGCAATCTCGATTTCTCCGAAGTCCTGATCGGAGTTCAGGACAACGGCACGTTGGAGCGTCGATCTGACCGGGCGAGAAGCGGTAAACGAGGATCCGGGTCGATGCGCCTCTGTCGACGCAGGAGCGCACGGGATTTTTCCGCGCGAGCCCCGCCCCCCCGCTGTCGGGGAGGCTCACGGGTAGGGCAGCGTAAACTGGCGGCGTTGCCCACCGGGGTGACAGGGCAGGCGGGAGTGGGTTGGCCGTGTCATTCCCCACCCGCGCTGCAGATGCGAGCATCGATGCCGTGCAGCGGGCAGCCTACTGGCCGATGCCGATCGCCAGGGCCGTGCCCGCCGCGGGCCTCGCCCTTGTCATCACCTTCTCCGCTGATCACTCCGCCCGCTTCGGACTCCTCTCCTTCGGTGTCTTCGGCATCGTTGCGGGCCTCGCTCTCGGGGCGGTCACGCAGTTCAGACTGGCCGGTGCGCGTGTGCGTCCCTACTTCCTGACGCAGGCCGCGGTCACCCTGGTCGCGGGACTTGGCGCACTTCTGGTGAGTAGCGGCCACACGAGCAGCAGCGAAGTGGGGTTCCTGTTTCTTATCCTCACGACCTTTGCGGCCGTCACCGGGTTCCTCGAGCTGTATAGCGGAATGCGCAGCAGGCGTCGGTTCGTGGCATCCGGCGACTGGATCGGAGTGGGCGCCCTCACGGTCGTCGCGGCTCTCTCGTTCGCGCTCATACCGCCGGACTACCGCCAAAATTTCAGCGGCCCCGATCACGTGAAGCGGGTCCTGGACGCCTCCGTCGTCGCGGTCGGAGTGCTCGGCGCGTGGGCGGCGATCACCACCGTCTTTCTCGTTATCGCGGGGCTGTCGGCCAAGTGGGGAACCCAGGCGATCGCGGCATCCTCCCCACCAGAACCAGGAACGACTTCCCACCCGGCAGAGAGCGAGAACCGAACGTGATCGCTCCCAACAGCAACCGTCCGAGCCGTCGGGATCGCCTCCGACCCTTTGAGTACGTCGTCATTTCGGCTGTGATCGCGGTGTTCATCGGATTCGTCGTTGTGCTGAGCACTCGCCAGGTAACTCTCGCACTGGTCTTCGCGGGCATCACGTTTATCGTCTCGTTGGTCGTGATCGCGATGCTCGCGTTGGCCGTGAAGCCGGATGCCGCCGAAAAGATCGACCTGACCGAGCAGGATCATCAATCGGACAGCGGACACTAAGTCTGTCGAAAAAAACCCTGCCGCCGAATACCCGGCTTACCGCGGCGCGGCGTAGTCCACAAGGTCGCTGGCGAGCCCGGCATACCCGGCCGGGGTGAGCGCCACAAGCCGGGCTTTCGCATCGTCCCCGATATCCAGCGCCCGCACGAAGGCGACCAGCTGTGCCTGGCCGACCCGCCTGCCTCGGGTGAGTTCTTTGAGCATGGCGTAAGGGTCGGCAATCGAGCTGCGGCCGGCGGTCACCTCAGCGCGGATCACGGTCTGGATCGCCTCGCCGAGGATCTCCCAGTTTGCGTCGAGGTCTTCGGCGAGCCGAGCGCTGTTCACCGCGATCTCCCCGAGCCCGCGCTGGATGTTATCGAGGGCGAGTACGGAGTGGCCGAGTGCGACACCGACATTGCGCTGCGTCGTGGAGTCGGTGAGATCGCGCTGTAGGCGGGAGGTGACGAGAGTCGCGGCGAGTGAATCGAGAAGCGCACTAGAGAGCTCAAGGTTCGCCTCGGCGTTCTCGAACCGAATCGGGTTGATCTTGTGCGGCATCGTGGATGACCCGGTGGTTCCGGCCTGCGGGATCTGGGTGAAGTAGCCCATCGAGATGTAGGTCCAGATGTCGGTGCACAGGTTGTGCAATACCCGGTTGGCGTGACTGATGCGCTGGTACAGCTCCGCCTGCCAGTCATGCGGCTCAATCTGGGTGGTGAGCGGATTCCAGTCCAGGCCGAGGCAGGTCACAAACTCGCGCGAGATGCCCGGCCAGTCTCGGCTCGGGTCGGCGGCGACGTGGGCGGCAAAGGTGCCGGTGGCGCCGCTGAACTTTCCCAGGTATTCCACCGCCTCGACCTGGGCGAGGATGCGACGCAGCCGCCCGACGAAGACGGCGAACTCCTTGCCGACCGTGGTGGGCGTCGCGGGCTGGCCATGGGTGTGCGCGAGCATCGCATCCGCCCGATGATCCACCGCACGGGAGTAGAGCGCATCGATCACGGTGGAGATCTTCGGCAGCCACACCTCGTGAACGGCCGCGCGGATCGTGAGGGCGTAGGAAAGGTTGTTGATGTCTTCGCTCGTGCAGGCGAAGTGGGTGAGTTCCGCGACATCCGTCAGCCCGAGGGCGACAAGGCGGGTGCGCACGTAGTATTCGACCGCTTTCACGTCGTGTCGGGTTGTCGCCTCAAGAGCGGCGAGTTCATCGATGTCGGCCTGCCCGAAGTCGGCGACGAGAGCGCGGAGGGCCCGCGCCTGTTCGGCGTCAAGGCGATGCGAGCCGAACATCTCGTGATCCGTGAGGTAGAGCAACCACTCGACCTCCACATGGATTCGTGCGCGGTTGAGGCCGGCCTCGGAAAGGTGCTCGCCGAGGCCGGCGACGGCGCCACGGTACCGGCCGTCGAGCGGGCTGAGTGGTTGGTCTGGCAGGGGATTCATGAGGGTACCCGTCGGATTCCTGGTTCGATTTGGCGGAACAACGCCGCGCTGGCCTTTTCGATCATGCCGAGCACCCTGTCGAACATGGCGGTGTCGGAGTAATAGGGGTCAGGCACGTCCACCTGGGTGGCCTGCTCACTGTCGAAGCTCAGCAGCATCTGCACCTTTCCGCGATCCTGCTCGGTGTTGGCCCAGGCACGGAGGATTCGCTCTTGGCTGCGGTCGAAGACCACGACGAGGTCGAGATTGTCGAACAATTCCGGGTCGAACTGTTTTGCCCGGTGACGTGACCCGTCGTACCCGCGGGCGCTGAGAGCCGAGGTCGTGCGCGCATCCGAGGATTCGCCCACGTGCCAGTCGCCGGTACCGGCGGAGATCACTGTGATCGCACCCTCGTAACCGGCCTTCTTCACCAGCTCGCGGAAAACGGTCTCGGCCATGGGCGAGCGGCAGATGTTGCCGGTGCAGACGAAACAGATGCGAAAGAGCGCCGACTCGTCGAGGGTGCGGTCGAAACTCATGGGGCCATTCTCCCGCACATTCCGCGTCGCGCACATCTCACGGACGGCTGAGCGCGGGTACTCCTCCCCATGCCCTACGGGCCGTGACTTCTGCGCAGCATCCGCATTCGCGGCGGTGGGCATTAACTCGGCACCGGAGCATTGGGGCAGAAGAAGGGGCGCACATGGACATCGGCGCGGTAAGCGGCAGCGGGGTGGACCTCGTGCTGCGGCAACAGCTCCTGGCACTCGACCGGGTCGCGGGTCGACTCACCCACGCTCGGGCGGTGCTGCCAGCCGCGGACGGACGCGGCGTATGGAGCGGGGATGCGCGGCGCATGTACGTTTACGCACTGCAGCAACTCTCCTCGCAGGTGCAGGCGGCATGCACGTATGTCGACGAAGCGAGTCGCGATACCCGGCATGCCCTCGCTTCGCTGGTCGGTGGCTCGCATGGCGGATGACATCGTCATCAGTGGCGGAGGATCCATCGCGGTCGCCACCTCCGAGCTCTTCGACGACGCGCGACGGCTCGGTGAATTGCGCGCACTGCTCTCGGAATGTCATCGGCAACTGGTTTCGATCGACCGGCTGGTTGGGGTATTCCCACTGGACTCCCTTGCCTCATCCTCGACCGCCCTCGCCGCGGAACGGGCGATGGATGACGCGGAGGCGGCCCTGGCGCGAGCGGGCCCGTCCGCCGAGCGCCTCCACGTCGCACTCATCGCCTCGGCCGATGCCTACGGCGTCGGCGAGCGCGTGGCCGAGCGATTGGCGCAGGAGGTGGCGGCCCGCTTCGGCGCGATGCTCGGAATGTTTCTGCCGGCGATCGCACTCGCAATGCTTCCCACAGCACTGGGCATTGGAACGGGCGTCGCCCTCGGACTCGCACTGCTGCCAGCGGAGAAACGGTCTGCCCTGTTCCGGGCGCTACCGGCCTGGCTACGAAGCAACAGCGCGATGCTCACCGACCCGAAGGTAGTCCAGCTCGTGCGGCTCACCGTGATGAGCGCGGACGACTTCGGCGGCGGCCTGCTCCGCCTCCCGCCCGGGCTGGTGCACGGCCTCGGGGACGAAGGCCTCGGAGTCGTTGGCCTCGCAACTTCGTCGAGCGTAGTGGTTGGGATCGCCAGTGTGCGAGGCGCGCTCACCGAGTCGGCGGTGTCCGTGACGCAATCCGGTCCTCCGGTTTCGGTCCTCCGCGCTGAGAACTACAGCGACCGTGCCGCCCGTGTGCCGCAGGGCACGGCCCAGGTGCGCATCGACCGCTATACCCAAGCGGATGGGCCCGACCGGTTCGAGGTCTATATCGGAGGCACCCGAGACTTCTCGGTGGAACCCGGAGCCGAGCCCTGGGACATGACGAGCAATCTGAATGCTATCGCCGGCCGCGAGGCAGGGTCGTACCGAGCGGTCACCGCCGCGATGGCCGGCGCGGGAATCACCTCATCCTCACCGGTGCTGTTCACGGGGTATTCGCAAGGCGGGCTCGTCGCGGCCGAGCTTGCCGCTTCGGGCGACTTCGATACCCGCGGCTTGTTCACACTCGGTGCTCCGGCCGCACAGGTGGACGTGCCGACCAGTATCCCCTGGGTAGCTCTCGAGCACACCGACGACATCGTGCCTGCGGTTGGTGGCACCTGGGCCTCAGCCGATCCGGTGTTGGTGCGGCGGGAACTGTTCGACGGCCGACCGGTCTCGACGGACGTGATGTTCCCCGCGCACCAGCTCGCCGGGTACCGGGAGACCGCGGCTCTCGTCGACGCTTCACACGAGACCCGGGTGGTCTCCGCGCTCGCAGCGTTCGATTCGTTCGGTGACGACACAACGCGCGTCGACTCCACGCTCCATCACGGGGTGCGCATCCCTGCTGGCCCGACTAGCGCCGATCCCGCCCGACGATTGGGCGGATGAGGATGCCGATGAGCCAGCTGAGAAGGGCGAGCACCAGCGCACCGAGCACGCCCCACCAGAATCCGTCGACGACGAGGCCGAAGCCGAGCAGCCCGGAGATCCAGCTCACGAGCAGCAGAAGCAGGCCGTTGACCACAAGGGCGAGGAGTCCGAGCGTGAGGATGTAGAGGGGAAACGCGACGATGCGGATAAAGTTGCCGATCACGCCGTTGACGATGCCGAAGATGAGTGCCACCAGCAGGTAGGTGAGCACCACCGCGAGGGTGTCCTGTGGAGGGAATGCCACAACCGTGACACCGGGCACGACGAGGGTAGTCAGCCACAATGCGACGGTGTTGACCAGGAGGCGAACCAGGAATCTCATGCGTCAACTATGCCGCCAGAGCGGGGAGCCACGCAATCGGCCCGCGTTTTAGTGTTGCTGATTCTCACTGCCCGTAGGCTTGCAGCGTGATAGAGCCGCTTTCCTCCACCGTGCGACTTCGACCTGAGATCGTGGCGCTCGCCGCCTATGCGCAGGGCAAGCCCGCCGACAGCGACGCTTTCAAGCTCTCGTCCAACGAGAATCCGTTCGACCCGATTCCCGAGGTCGTCAGAGCGATCGCGGCCAGTTCCGGGGTTAACCGCTATCCCGACGCCGCCGGAGTCGAGCTCCGCGCTCGACTCGCTGGGCGCTTCGGCGTGCGGACGGAAGAGGTGCACCTGGGTGCCGGATCGGTGTCGATTCTTGCCCAACTCATCTCCGCGGCCACGGGTCCGGGCGATGAGGTCGTCTATTCCTGGCGCTCGTTCGAGGCCTATCCGGGTCTTGTCGCCGTCGCCGGCGCCACCAGCGTGCCGGTGCCGAACACCGCGGATGATCGCCACGACCTGTCGGCGATGCTCGCGGCCATCTCCGAGCGCACCAGGATCGTGATCGTCTGCAGCCCGAACAATCCCACCGGATCTATCGTGACGGCCTCCGAATTTGCCGACTTCATGGCGGCGGTACCCACACACATCCTTGTCATCCTCGACGAGGCGTACGTCGAGTTCGTCACCAATGACTCGGCAGTAAACGGCAGCGAGCTCAGCGGACGCTATCCGAATCTCGTCGTCGCGCGCACCTTCTCCAAGGCCTACGGTCTGGCCGGACTGCGGATCGGATACGCGGTCGGGCCGGAATACATTCTCGATGCCGCGCGCACGACATCCATCCCGCTTTCGGTGACCGAGGCCGCCCAGCGCGCGGCCATCGTGTCGCTCGATCACGAAACGGTCGTGCTTGAGCGTGTGCACCGGCTCGCCATGCTGCGCGACGAGGTCTGGCGCTCGCTTGTCGACCAGGGCTGGTCGGTGCCGCGGCCGCAGGGAAACTTTGTCTGGTTGGCCACCGGGGCCTCGACGGCGGCAGCGGCGGAGCTGTTCGCGGCGGCGGGAATCGTGGTGCGACCGTTCGCGGCCGAGGGCATCCGGATTTCGATCGGCGAATCTCAGTCTGTGGATAAACTCCTAAAGGCGGCGGCCGAGGTTGTGCGTACCCTACCAACGCCGCGGTTCGCACCCGCGTTAGATTAGAACGTCGCCGTTGCGAAAGCCCGGCTGTCGCCCGGCGACAGGCGGGCCGCGCGAGGCGATCTCGCCGCATTCCCATCACGACAGCCACCCCGATCGATAACAGGACTGTGAGGCCACCGTGGCAGGATCCGCACAGATGGTGCAGCTTCTTTCGACCGAGGGCACCCTCCAGACGGATGACACGGCGGCCGAGTATCTTCCCTACATCGAGGCCCTCTCCGACGACCTGTTGCGCCAGCTCTACCGGGACATGGTGATCACTCGCCGGTTCGATCTCGAGGCCACCAATCTTCAACGCCAGGGGCAGCTCGCCCTGTGGCCACCGAGCCACGGGCAGGAGGCCGCCCAGGTCGGATCCGCTCGCGCTGCGCGCGCGCAGGACCATCTTTTCCCGTCGTATCGCGAACACTCGATCGGCATGATCCGTGGGGTCGATGTCGTCGATATTGTGCGGCTGATGCGCGGCGTGACGAACGGTGGCTGGGATCCCGCAGAGTGCGGCAACTTCCACCTGTACACGCTTGTGCTCGGCTCGCAGGCGCTGCACGCCACCGGCTACGCCATGGGGATCACTCTCGACGGCGAGACGGGTAACGGTGACCCCGAGACCGATCGCGCGGTGATGGTCTATTTCGGGGACGGTGCAACCAGCCAGGGGGACGTGAGCGAGGCGCTCGTTTTCGCGGCTAGCTTCAACGCCCCCGAGGTGTTCTTCCTGCAGAACAACCAGTGGGCGATCTCGGTGCCGGTGCGGGTGCAATCCCGAACCCCGCTCTACCTGCGCGCGGGCGGGTTCGGCATGCCCGGTGTCCAGATCGATGGCAACGATGTGCTTGCGAGCTATGCGGTCACTCGCAAGAATCTCGACGAGGCTCGTTCGGGCCAGGGTCCGCGCCTCATCGAGGCCCTCACCTACCGCATCGGTGCGCACACCACGAGCGATGACCCGACGAAATACCGCCTGGATGCCGAGACCGCGTCCTGGGTGGCGAAGGATCCGATCACCCGCTATGCGAGCTACCTCCGCGGCCGTGGCGAGGGTGACGATTTTTTCACGGCCAGTGCAACGGAGGCCGAGGACTTCTCGGCCGACCTGCGCCGTCGCACTCTCGAGCTTGTGGCACCGTCGACCGACCTCATTTTCGACCATGTCTATTCCGAGCAGCACCCGGTGATGGATGCCCAGAAGAAATGGTTGGCCGACTACGAAGCCAGCCTGGGAGGCACAGCCTGATGACTGGCGAGCTTCCCCTCGCGAAGGCACTCAACGCCGGGCTCCGCAAAGCACTTTCCGACGACCCCAAAGTACTGCTCATGGGCGAGGACATCGGTCCGCTCGGTGGCGTCTTCCGGGTGACCGAAGGGCTTCAGGCCGAATTCGGCGAGCGGCGTGTTTTCGACACCCCGCTCGCCGAGTCCGGCATCATCGGCACGGCGATCGGGCTGGCTTTTCGGGGGTACCGCCCCGTCTGCGAGATCCAATTCGACGGATTCATCTTCCCCGGGTTCGATCAGATCACCTCCCAGCTGGCCAAGATGACCAGTCGCCACGAGGGTCGCGTGAGAATGCCCGTTGTCATCCGTGTTCCCTATGGCGGACACATCGGCGCGGTCGAGCACCATCAGGAGAGCCCCGAGGCCTACTTCGCCCACACTCCGGGCCTCCGGGTCGTGAGCCCGAGCACCCCCAACGACGCCTACTGGATGATCCAGGAGGCCATTGCCTCCAATGACCCGGTGATGTTTTTCGAGCCGAAGAGCCGGTACTGGAATAAGGGCCCTGTCGATTTCGGTGCCAGCCCGTCGCCCCTTCATTCGAGCAGGGTCGTGCGCACCGGCACTGAGGTCACCCTGGTCGGGCACGGTGCAATGGTCACTGTGCTGATGCAGGCGGCCGAGTTGGCCCAGCACGAGGGAACGAGCGTCGAGGTCATTGATCTGCGTTCGCTTTCGCCGATCGACTATGCGCCAATCATCGCCTCGGTGCAGAAGACCGGGCGACTTGTCGTGGCATCCGAGGCGCCGGGATCGGTAAGCATCTCGGCAGAAATCGCCGCAACTGTCACCGAGAGCGCGTTTTACTCGCTTGAAGCACCGGTGCTGCGGGTGTCGAGCTTCGATACGCCCTTCCCGCCCGCGAAACTCGAGACTGTCTACCTTCCGGATGCCGACCGCATCCTCGAGGCCGTCGACCGCGCCCTCGCCTATTAGGTACTGCATCACCTGCATTCGAAAAGGACCATCGTGACCAGCTCAGAATTCACTCTCCCGGATGTCGGTGAGGGCCTCACCGAGGCCGAGATCGTGGCATGGAAGGTCAAGCCAGGTGACGAGGTCACGATCAACCAGGTTCTCGTCGAGATCGAGACCGCGAAGTCGCTGGTGGAGCTCCCCTCACCGTTCGCCGGTACCGTCACTGCGATCCTGGTGGCCGAGGGCCAGACAGTGGATGTGGGAACACCGATCATCTCCGTCTCATCGGGCGCGGATGACGCGGTGCCGGCGCCCACCGGCACCGATATCGCCGCAGAGACGGCGGGCAGCGCTCCCCCGCAATCGAGCGACACCGGCGGCGCGGTGCTTGTCGGCTACGGCATCACGGGCCACGTGGCTTCCCGGCGCGCACGTCCCGCGACCGGAAACCCCTCCGCGGGCAACTCCAGTTCCAACCATATTGCTTCCGGTATCGCGGCATCCGCCCCCGAAGCGGCTCCTCGGCCGAGCTCGGTGCCGGCGGCATCCGCCTCAACCATCATCGCTAAGCCGCCCATCCGCAAGCTCGCCAAAGACCTCGCGGTGAACCTTTCCGAGGTGACCCCCACCGGCCTCGCCGGCGAGATCACGCGTGAAGATGTGGTGCGCCAGGCCTCGCAGGGCACACTGTTCCGCAATATCGAGACCCCGGCCTGGGGCAGCGATCGCGAGGAGCGCATCCCGGTGAAGGGGGTGCGAAAGGCTATTGCGACAGCGATGGTGTCGAGTGCATTCACCGCCCCGCACGTGAGTCTCTTCGTCGACGTCGACGCCACCCGCACCATGGAGTTCGTCAGACGGCTCAAGGACTCCACCGACTTCGCCGGGGTGAAGGTGTCGCCGCTGCTGATCGTGGCGAAGGCGATGATCTGGGCTGTGCGCCGCAACCCGACGGTGAACGCGCAGTGGACGGACAGCGAGATCATCGTCAAGCACTATGTGAACTTCGGCATCGCGGCCGCCACTCCTCGCGGACTGATCGTGCCGAACATCAAAGAGGCACAGGAGCTCTCGCTGCGCGAACTCGCGAGTGCGATCGGGCAGCTCACCATCACCGCTCGTGATGGCAAGACGAGCCCCTCCGAGCAGGCCGGCGGCACCATCACGGTCACTAATATCGGGGTCTTCGGTATGGACACCGGCACCCCCATCCTCAACCCCGGCGAGGTGGCAATCCTCGCCATGGGCACGATCAAGCAGAAGCCGTGGGTCGTGGATGGCGAAGTGCGTCCGCGCTTCGTCACGACACTCGGCGCGAGCTTCGACCATCGGGTTGTGGACGGGGATGTCGCCAGCCGCTTCCTTGCCGACGTCGCGAGCATCATCGAAGAGCCGGCGCTGCTGCTCGACTAGGCAGCATCCGCAGCGGCCGCACCATTCGTCGTACCGCCAGCCAGCGCGCGCTCCCCCGCCTCTGCGCACCTTTTCACACCTCTGCGCACCCTTGGGTGACACGCGCGTCCGAAAGAACGGGCGCGCGTGTCACCCAAGGGCGCGGAGGGTGGGGCGTGCGGAGGGTGGGGCGCCACTGGGTAAGCCCTTTCCGGACCCGCACCCCTGTGACTTCCCAGGCATTCGCGACACGATCGGCGCATTCGAGACCACGTGGCTGTTGACCTCGCTGATCGGGGTCCGGCCAGATCCACCCAAGGTAACCAACACCCTTCGGACCTTGAGAGCAAAAAAGGAGATGAAACCAGCTCGGCTGGTTTCATCTCCTTTTCGTGGTGTTACTTCGCGAGGAGGCGTTCCTCGGGCTGGCACATCGGGCAACCCTTGCTTTCGACACGGTGCGGGACGCTCTGCTGGTGCTTGTGCTTGCCAGCAGTGCACAGCCACCAATATAGGGCGGTGCCAGCGAAGATTCGGTCCGGGCTTTTCATACCGTTGAGGTAGGTGTGGAACTCGGTGACGAGGATTGGCTGGGTGGTGGCGAGGTCGTTGACCCCGGGGACAAGTGTCGGACGGGAGCAGACGGAACAGTTATAGCCGGCGGCGCGTCGTTCGATGCACATCAGGTAGGTGTGTCCGACGGGGCACAGCCAGTAGACCTTGTCCTTCGAGTCGTGAGTGAAGCAAGAGGGTTGGAGTCCGTGATTGTAGGTCGGGTGCCACTCAGCTGCGAGCCCCGGGAGGGTGGTGGCGAGGTGTGAAGCTCCGGTGCGGTTCTTGTTCCGTTCGCATATCGGGCAGCCCCTCCCGTTGGTCGCCTCGACCAGGCGCAGCTCGTACTCGTGGCCTTCGGGCTGGCAAATGAAGTCAATCATCCGGTGGCTGTCGGCCGACAGTTTCGTAGGGGAAGCAGTTGCGAGCCATCGGAGGTCCCACAATTTGACGACGTCGGGGTGGGTAGTTGCGACGTCATTAATGCCGGCGACAATAATCCGGTTCGAGCAAATAGGGCAGCCGAACTTGGCGGAGGTCCGGCGGAAGGGAGAGGCCATATACGAGTGACTCTTGGCGCAGCGCCAGTATAAGTTTCGGCGGGAACTGGCGGCGACCTCGTTTGCGGTGAGCCCGTCGTTGAGGGTGACGTCGAGCTCGGCTGCGACCTTCGGGTGGGTGGAAGCCAGGTCGTTGTAACCGGGTTGAATGAGCCGGTCCTCGCAAACCGGGCAGACTGGGGCGCTTTCCGCGTTTTCCGGCCGCTTCGCAGCGGACACCTCGAACTGGTGCCCGGCGGCACAGATCGACAGCGCCTTTGGCACGCCGTTCCGGGTTGCGGTCGTTGGCGGGGCCAGGCGACCGGTCGGGAACCCGACTTCGAACTGGGCTAGCGTCGCCGGGTCGTCACCGGTGACGGTGAGGAAGTTGATGAATGGTTCCAGGTCGCCGGGACCGCCAGCGAAGTCGGTTGTGATGGCAAGGGTGACAGGGAAGTCGTGCGCCCAGGCGGGTTCGAACGAAGTCTGGGCCACGATGCTGCGGCGGATGGACCAGAAGGCCGCCCTCGCGTACAGCCAGACGGCCCGGGCCAGAACGGGCTGCGGTTCACCGAAGACCGTTTCCAGTTCGGAGGTGAGGACGGCGAACGCGTCCGCGAACGAGTTGTCGGGGCTGAAGAACCGGCGTTGGAAATGCGGGCGGGTGATAGCCCACACCGTTGAGACGACGGTGGGGAAGGCCCGCATCGCTGCCGGTACCCCGGTGATGGGCCTCATGGTCGCGGCGAGGGTGGTGTCAAGGAGACGGAACAGGCGCACGTCGAGGAGGCGGGCGCGGCGCAGCTTCCGGAACCGCAACGCAGCGTCGACGAGGGTTTGCCGGTCCGGGCCGGCGCCGATGCTGATCTGTTCTTCCGGGAGAAGCTCCAGTCCGACGAACCGGTGGTGGTGGAGGCAGACGAGGTCGTCGAAGTGTGGATTCTGCTGAATGCGGGCACCCTTGGCGCAGAGGGTGCACATCCACCGTTCGGGCAGCCCGGCGGTGCACCCCTTGCACCCGGTGCCGTCCCGGTGGGTGAGCCACCCGGTGGCGTGGGGCAAGAGGTGCAGGGTGTCGCGCTGCGTCTTGACCGCGAGAAGGCGCAGCCAGGTGCTGTCCCGGCCGACGCGGTGGGTTGGCCCACCGACCTGGGCGATGAGCAGCCTCTGGTGCTGCACGGTTTCGAAGTTCGCGTCGAGGACCCGTCGGGTGTAGCTGTCGACGGTTTCGCGGTGGCCGGGCCGGACGGGGAAATTGTAGGGGCGGATGATGGTGGTCATGATGCGGTCAGGCCTTTCAGGATGTTTGTGACGGTCATTGGGTTGTTGTTGCGGAGTCGTGCGTGGTTGCGGGTGTCTTCCGCGGAGTGCGCGAGTCGCCGGGTTTCCAACAGGGCTTTGGTGATTTCTTCGCGAACGATGTTCGGGTTGTTCACCGTTTCCGCTGCAGCTCCGGTGAGGAGCTTCCCGAGGCTGCCGATAGACCCGTTGGTGCGCTCGAACAGGTGCTCCGCCATCGCCGCCAGGGTCCCGATTTCGTGGTGGTGCAGGGGCAGGGCCTTTTCGAACTGGCTGATTATGGAGCGCCAGGCCTTCGGGTCGCCCTGCTTGCTGAGGTTGAAGCGCTGCATTTCGAGGACGCTGAACCGGCCCCCGAGTTGCTGCCCGCGAGGCCCGGACAGCAGACCACTGCCGCTGATGCCGACACCGGCGTACGGGAAGGTGCTCGGCAGGTCGTTGTGCAGGTTCTTCAGCAGGTCGACCGATTCGCCGTTGCCGGCGTTCCGGTTGGCGAGGAAGTGCAGCTCGTCGACGACGACCAGTTGGGTGCCGGCGGCGTTCATGGTGTCGACGACCCGGTTGCGGATGCTGACCATCGATTCGCCGCTGCGGACGGTGAGTCCAAAGAATTCCGCGAAGGTCTTCATCAGCAGCTTCCCAGTGGACCCGGCCGGCACTTCGATGTACACCACCGGCACCTGCCCGAAGGAGCGGAAGTCGGGGAACTGCCGCTGGTACTGGGCGTACACCCACTGCATCAGCGCTTTGGCGATGGTGGTCTTCCCAAGGGTCGAGTCCCCGTCGAGCATCAGGCCGGCGTGGCCGGAGTTGCGTCCGATGTTCTCGGCGAAACACTGTCCGAGGAGCAGTTTCGCCTCCAGCAGCGAGGGGGTGCCAATGAGGATTCCACCGGACAGGTACAGCAACCGGCTCCGGTTGTAGCTGTGCCGTTCGAGGTCCGACAGGGCGGCGTAGCCGGTGTCGGTCAACACCGTGGGGCGGTGCAGGTGGGTGCTGAGGAACTCGTTCAGCGACTCGACCCGGTGCAATGCTGCGGGCCGGTCGGTGCCGTGGAACTGGAGCGGGGTGGGCAGGGCGGTAATCATCAGTTCTCCAAAGGGTTGAATAGGGCGATGGCGGTTTCGTCATCGTTTTCGTCGACTTCCACAAAGTGGGGGGCGGCGGAAAGCGCACGGTGCAGGTGGACGCCGCTGATGGCAGCGTTCGTGATGGCGACCGCGGTGCGGTCGGACGGCTCGACCGGGGAGCGTTCCCCGAGGTGCGGGTTCAGCAGCGCCGCCTCGTTGCGGGCACGGCACTCAATCCACCCACCGGTCGAGTCGCGGACCCAGACGGCCTGGTAGTTGTAAGGGTCGTATTTGAACTCCCAGCGGTACTTCCGGCCGGCGTTCCGGGACCGCGTCCCCCTCAGCGAGTGCAACTCCGGTGAGTCGTACTCGCGGTTGGCGAAGGTGATGCCGGTGGTGGTGATGTGGCGGTACTCCGACGGAAGCAGGTCGATGAAGTCGTCCGCGGTCAACGGGATGTACAGGGTGCTGGTGAGCTCGGCAGACGCGGCGAACGCCTCGTTGGGCGACAGTTTGACGGCCGGGTTCAACCGGTCGTGGAGGCTGCTGTGCGTGCGGTTCTGCCACGTCTTCAGCACCCAGTCGTCGAACAGCTCATACAACGCGTAGACGTCGAGGAGGTTCTCCTTCTCCACTTCGTAGCCGCGGTGCTCCGCGGACCGCCCGGTGTACCCGGGCAGGTGCTGGGTGAACATCGTGCTGATGGTGTGGAACTGCCGTTCGACAATGCCCTTGTCGGTCGGGGTGTGCGGGGCGGAGAAGGTGACCCCGATACCGAACTTCTGCGCAGCGGCGAGGAAGGTTTCGCTGATGTAGTCGCGACCGTTGTCCATCATGATTCGCCGCGGGTGGATGAACGGCTGCCGGTCGAGCAGACTCTGGCGCTCCTCGTCGGAGAGCAGTTCTGCCTGCGGGTTCAACGCCTGGACCGCCTGCCGGTGCTTCGACTTGTCCGGACGGTTCTGCGCCGGGGTCAGCGTTTGGGCAAGGAGGGCGACATGGTCGACGCCTTTCGTCGCCACCAGCCGGATGGTGAACCCGACGATGCTGCGGCTGGCGATGTCCATCATGATGGTGAGGATGGCGCGGACGATGGCCCCAGACGGCGCCTTGACCAAGATGTCCATCGGGGTGGAGTCGACCTGCAGTTCCATCCCGGGAAGCAACTGGGTCTTCATAGCGAACGCCCGAGTGGGCCGGTTCGCCAACGACGCGCGAGTCTTCGCACTCCTGGTGGTGTGCTTCCCCTCGGTGAGAGCGGCGATGTACCGGTACCAGGACGTGGTCGACGGCAACGGTGGCCCATCGTTGCCGTGCCGTTTGAGTAGCTCCGCCTTGGTCTGGGAAATGAGCCTCGACTTGGTTCCGGTGGACTTGTTCGCCTGGGCGGCGATGACGTAGCAGAGGGCATCCTTCACCAGAGCGTCGAGGTGTTCCAGCGGGGCGAAGGTGCGGGCGTGGCGCAAGTCGATGATGCCCGCGGCCCCCTGGGAGCGGAATCCGCTGATTTTCTTCATGATGGACGTTCGGGATGCAGGCAGGTTCGCCGCCCGAAGTTCCGCAATCTTCGCCGTGACCCGCTCGTTCTGCGACGTCGACCCCAGGTCGTACTGCGGGCGGGTGTCCGGACGGTCGGGGTGTTGTCCGGTGAGGATTTCCTGAATGTGCCCCGACCACACGAATGTGGTGTGCCGGTCGATTTCCCTCAACGAGTCGAGTGTTCGTGGGGTCACCGGGGTGACGGTGTTCAACACTTTCGACGACACCATGCCCACGGTTCGGCGGGCGAGTTCGGAAACGTGAAGGTCGAGGTAGCTGCCGTCGGAATCCTTCCGGAGGCGAACGTACCCGAACGACTTCTCGACGAACTGGTAGTCGCCGTCGTCAAGATGGATGTATTCGGTGATGTCAAGCGTGGGCATGAGCGTTCCTTTCAAGGGGAGTGGTGTCGGAGATGCGGCGGGTGAGGTCGACGGTGAGGACCTGGGTGAAGGTCAGGTGGTAGACGGCGGAGCGTCCTTCGGCGAGGGTGCCGAGTCCGAGGGTGCGGGCGGCTTCCCGCACAGTCATCGGACCGGTCATCGCCGCCAGCAGGCGGGCGGTGGCGACAAGGCCCGGGTGGTAGCCGGGGTGTTTGAACGCGCCGAACCAGTCGAGGTTGACCCGCACCTGGTCGGTGAAGCCGGTGTAGACCTCGTAGCCCCAGCCGATGCTTTCGCAGAGCTCCCTGGTCTTAGCGAACTGGGCGAGGACCTTATCGGTGAGGAACTTCACCGGCTTCACGTCGTAGACGACCTGCCTGTGGTCGGTGTGCAAGGCGAGGAAGTCGGGGGTGTGACTGAGACCGTCGCCGAACACGATGGTCATCGGCTGGCTGGTGATGGCCCGGATGCTGCAGTGCATGTCGAGCCAGGTCAGGACGGAGGCTTCCAGAAGCGACTCGTGCCAGACATGCCGGCGGGTCTGGGAGAAGTAGTACTTCCCGTGGTAGTTCCGCTGTCGTGGGTACCGGTTGCCGGTGCGGATGGGGAGCGCGAAGTGGATGTTCGCATCGAGGAGGGTGGACGTGGCCCACCCTGATTTGTCGGTTCCGTCGGGAGTTCGCCACTGCACGGTTGCAGGGAGCGCACTCGATGTGAGTTCTGTTGGGTGATGCTGTTTGTCGGTCATGTGGTCTCTATGCCATGGGGTTCCAACCGGCTGGGGTTTTTTCGCACGGTGGAATACAAATGGTGAAAGGCACGCGGTCTGGGATGGGGTCAGGGTGCAGAAAGTCGCCATGCTTGCCACACATCGATTACGCCGACGCGTGCTCGTCACTTGTGGGGAGGGGAAGCCGATCGAGTTCGGACCGTGCGAGGCGCCGGCTGATCGACAACCTCGCGGGAGGGAGATCACGTACTCGATCGACCCGGTGTCGTCGGTCGACGGAGTGGAATCGTTCTGGCTTGACCCTCCCTCCGCAGGGCGGTGCTGCGCGCGTGAGAGCCGTCAGCCTTAGGGGCCTGCGTCGGAAAGATCGCGCAGTTCCTCGATCCGGATCACCGTGGTCGACAGTCGGGTGGTGAATGCGACACCGTCGACCCCGAGGTTGACCGCGAGGACCATGCCGTCTCCGATGGCGCAGTGCAGCAGGCGGATGAGGTGCACCGGGTCACCGTCGCGGCGCAGGGTGTGATCGCCCTCGTCTGGCTCGTCGACGTAGGGGTCCGTTTGGCGGAGCATGATCCGCGCATCGAGGTCGAGAAGGTAGCTGCTCCCGCTGACAGTGGAGATCGCCCATAGTCCGCCAGCATCGTCGGTCAAGTCGTCCATCAGGGGATCACCTCGTCGACTGGACGTGCCTCCGGCTCCGCTGGGTGGCCGGTTGGCGGGATCAGTTCGATCCGCTGGATCACGCTCGACACGTGCCAGAAGTAGTCGACGGGGGAATCCGGCGAGTCGGGCTCCATCAGCCAGCGCCCGCGGGATCCGACCCGGCATTCGCGAATCAGTCGCAAGGGACGGCTGCGGTCATTGATCGTTGGCTTGGCGCTCGGTCCGGGGATTCGGGTGACCGTGCATTCGTCGAGATCGACAAGGTGGGAACTGTCGCGGGTGACCACCCGCCACCTTCCCGACTCGGTGCCGGTCAACTCCTCGACGGTCACCGGAACGGTCTCGTCGCGGTTCATTGGTTCAGACATCGGGGCGGTCCTCCAGCCAGGTTGTTTCGAGCGTCCTGAGGTCGAGAAGCAGGATGTTCCCGGGGCTGGTTTCCTCCGCGAGGGAGATGATCCGCTGGCCAGAGGCAAGCGTGACCTCTCCGCGCACGTGGAAGTGACCGTGGACCAGAAGGAGCGGGTGGACTGCTTCCCAGGCTGCGGTGATTCCTCGGGATCCGAGTTCCGCGTAGATCACCGCGTCGACGGACCACCTGTCTGAGGAGGCCCGGATCTGATTGACCTCCGGCGTCCCGGGGACCGGGGAATCGTGGGTGATCATGATCTCGGCGAACCCGCCGGCCTTCAACGCAGCGAACTCCTCCGGGGACGGTAACTCATCCCGCCACCACGACTCGCCGAGAACACGCCACTCGAAATCGATCGACGCGGCGCCCCCGTAGGAGACGAAACAGCGCCCCCGTTGGGCCCAGCGGAACCCGCGAGGGAGAGCGACGATCTGCGGGCGGATGCGGGCCGGAGCTCCGTCGCCGGCCGCGGCGAAGGCGGATCTCAAGTAGGCCCAATCCTCGTGATTGCCTGGAGTGACGGCGATGCCGATTCCCGCCGACCTGGCGTAATAATCCACCCGGTCGAGGAAGCGCCGGCCTGCCCGATCGGGCCGGAGGGCGAAATCACCCACGTGAAAGAGCCGGGTGACTCCAGCCGTAGCGAGGCGTTGCAGCTTCCATTCGACGCCGGCGTCGTTGCCGTGCCAATCGCCGGCGAACGCCACCATGGGTGTCCCGTCATCGATCTCCCACACGACCCCCGGTCCCGTCCCTGAGGTCTCGATGAGCATCCCGGCAAGCACTAGGTCCGCCGCTCACAGACCGAGCATCAGTCCCCGGGCTGGGGCCTGCAGGTTCGGTCCTGGGCCCGCCTCAGTCGGGCCGTTGACCACACGGTAGTGTGGCGCGCCGCTCCGTTGGACTCGTGCAGGAATGCATTCCTGCACGGCCTTTCCCAGGATCAGCCTCTGCCGCGCACAAAAAATCCGACGCCACACGCCGTGTGGGTCGGAAGGAACACAGTGCCGCACCCCACCCCGCTCGATCGACTTCACGCCGAATATGCCGAGCTCGACCGCCAAGAACCGTCCCGTCTCACCCCTGACCAGCGCCGATCATTGGTCTACTACCGCCACGAACTCGAACTGAAGCGCCGCACCCCCAGCGACTCCCCCGCCCCGGTGCGTGTGGCGAAGTGGTTCGCGGGCCTGATCGCTCTGGAGAACTTCGTCGCCCTGGAGCGCCGGTGGCCGAGAGAGAACAATAGGGCGGACGCCGAAGAGTTCTCCGATGAGGAGCGGCGCCTCGCGATCTGGGTGCGCACCCAGCGATCCGCTATCGATCAAGGGCGCCGATGCGAATACCAGATCAGACGTCTCGCCTGCGTCGAGGGATTCCGACTCCGTCCCCTTCAGGACCGGTGGAATCACCAGCTCCTCGAATTCCATCGCTTTACCGACCTCCACCACCGAGCGCCGCTCCTTCGCAGCATCGACTTCATCGAACGCAGCCTGGCCGCCTGGGCGGCGAAGCAGAGATTCGCGTACCGCAACGGGACGCTCCCGCGCCGTCGCATCGAGACATTAGGGCACCTCGACTACTGGTCCTGGGGGCCGAAGCGAACAAGCTTGTGAAAATCACTGAAACGACAGCCGACAATGTTGGTTCAGAAGAGAGGCTGAGGGAGGCAATTGGGCGTAGCCTCACGGCGCCGGAGCGTCCGCTCTGGGCATCGCCAGGTGTCTCTTAGACGGCTCCTAATTGAGGGAGACAAAAGAATCCATTCACAGTGAATCTTGCAGCGACCACTCCGAGAACCCAGGTTTGCCCAAGTGCGGCTCCTCTGCCATTCATATTGCAAGCGTTCCAAGGGGCGACACCGGCAACAGCCATCATCGAGCGAAACCACCCGTCACTCTCCGTATGGTAGCCGACCCCACTAACTGACGTTGTGCTGCTTCGCCGGCTGCGCGGAGGTCGCAAGGGACTGGATAAAGGCGGCGTTGCGGCGGATAGATGGCCGATACGGTTCAATATCTGGTGACTCGACATGCTCAGCGATCACTTCGAGCAGTGAAGCGAGAGCCTCATCGAAGCGGCCGGAACCATGAAGGGAGATCGCTTGGAACACTCGCCAATGATGGCGAGTCTGGGAAGTCTTGTCGGGCACGCTTGAAAACGTCTTCGGAGCGTGCGAGCTCGCCGAGATTTCGCAGCGTGGATCCGTACTGGGCGTAGCATCGGCGCAGCAGATCACCTGTGAGGCCGTCCTGGAGAGCTTGTTCGTAGAACGATCGTGCGGTTTGCTCTTGACCGGCAGTGTCGTAGGCGCCGCCCACTTCGTACAGCACACGAGCGTCAGCCGGGTGCTCCGCCAGAATTGGTATCAGCGCATCGATTGTGGGCTGCACCTGATCCCGATCGCGGACATCGAAGATCCGGTCGAGCTCCTCATCAAGTGTCATCCGCCCATTGTGCCCTCACCGCGGTTGTCCCCTAGCAGTACGGCTTCCGGGCACCTGAGCTCGACGGTCACAGCGTCAAGTTCCTCGCTGGAGCTCCTTGCCCTCCTGATCAAAAACGGTGACAGAGCAATTCCGGTTATTTTGATTTCGGCTGTGGAGTTGATTGCTAAGTGGCGGGGTTCTGTGATCGCTCCGTGGCGAGCTGGGTGAGCGTAGGCCGATCGTCTCACGTTCGATCGGCGGTGATCCGGGGGACTCTGATCTGCAGGATTACGGCCATCCTTCCCGGCCATCGCCGAACACCTGTCGATATGTACCTACAGCTTCACCACGCAACACTCGACAGAACACTCGACAGATGGCGGCACAAACGGATGCGGGACGAAACCACGAATTGCTGTGGCGCACTGGGCCTGCGGGATGGTTGGCGCGAGCGACAGGCCGGTTCACCGCGCCTGTTATTGTCAGCTGACCTTCGGGTATGCCCGCTCGCATCGCTCCCGTCGTTTTCAGGTTGGTTTTCGCCGTATTGGCGATCGGCGGTGTCGCGTTCCAACTTTTTGCCATCCACATCCCGCGCGGCTACAGCGTCGTCAACTACTTCACTTACTTCACCAACCTGTCGAATCTCATCATCGGTACGGTGTTCATCGTTTCGGCGGTTCGCCTCCTCCGAGCGGAGAGCCCGTCGCAGCGCGACACTGCCCTGCGCGGAGCTGCGGTGGTTTACATCGCTTTTGTCGGCATAGTGTTCAACACCCTGCTCACCGGCGCAGACTTGTCCGGCATCAATCCGGCTGTGAATGTGATCCTTCATATGGTGCTGCCCATCGTCGCGATGCTGGACTGGATCTTGTGGCCACCACGAAACCGGTTGCCGTTCAGTGTTGTCTGGTGGTGGATGATTTTCCCCGCGGTTTACGCGATCTTCTCCGTGGTGCGCGGTGCCTTCGACGGCGTCTACCCATATCCGTTCTTCAACCCCGATACCGCCGGCGGCTACGGCGGAGTGCTGTTGTACTGCCTGGGCATGGTCGCGGCGTTCTTTGTTCTCGCCGTCATCATCCGATGGATTGGCAACCTCAGGGGACGTAGAAACTTCGCCTGACCATCCCCACTCGGTCGCCAAATGAGTGCCCGTTGGACGGACCTTCAGCGGGACGGTCCTGCGGCCTAGACACTCTCTGAGAGGCGGACGCACCGTCGTGTACATCTGATCACTCAGGTTGCTAACGTTCCCTCATGAGCTCCGGCCCCAGTGAACCCGTGCCGTCAAGGGAGACGTTCGGCTCAGACGACGCCGTCGATCCCGAGGCTGAGCTGTTGTGGGGCACCCCGATCCGGGTTGTGTCGTGGATCGCGCTTCCGGCGCTAATAGTGATCATCGGTGTACTTGCGGGAACCGTCCTGCTGCGAAGGGTGCACGGCGAGTTTGGACTTCTCGGCTGGATTCAGCTGGTCGCAGCGACCGTGTTCGTCGCCGTCGGCGTGGTCCTGGCGTGGGCCGGGTTTCTGGCCTACTCCCGCATCACCGTTGCCGACACGACACGCTTCCTGAAGGTCTCGGTGATTGGTGTCGCCATCTTGTCTTCCGCCCTCGTTGTGACGGGAGTCTTCGACGGGTCAAGCCCTCAGGTTCTCGCGGGTGTATTTGCGATGGCTGGTCTCTGGGGCTCGACAACACGGTTTCCCTCCGAGCCCGGCCCGTTTCACGCTCTCCGCCTTCTCGTGTACCGTGTCGTCTTCGCGGCGGCTGTAGTGCTGCTGGTCAGTGCTGTGACCGCCGGAGTCCTGGCCCTCATCGATGGCGATCTGCCCGGCAAATTGGCTTCAACGTATCTCGGGGCGGGGATCAACTATGGCGTCGTCGCGATCGTGGGGGGTGTCGTCGCTGCAAGACGGCTGTCGGTTGCCAGAAGGCACGACGCAGCCCAGTAGCTCATAGCTCGATCGATGGTCCTGCTGGGTGAGGGCCAGCGCGACGGGGTCAACCAGTAATCTGTCGGCATGGTCGATACGGAGGCACAGGCGCAATATCGCCGCGACGCGAGCCTGCTCGCCGCGCTGGGATCTCATTTCGCAACTATGAAGCTGCCCGACGTGGAGGTTCGGATGCCAAGGGCCTTTGCTGACACCGCCGTTGCCGCGTGGGAGCGAGACGACGAGGGGCCGCTAGACCCTGAGGACTTGGAGCAGCGCATCCACCGTCATAGGGCTGCGTCGCTAGCGCTGATCGGTCTCTCAATCGTCAACGGCGGGAGATCGGACAATGATGAGGTCATCGTCGGGCTGCACCCTGGACTCATCGGAGACGCGCTTACCGCGGCCGACGACCTGCCGTAGCTCCGCTCGCCAATTGGCCGCTTCTTCCGGCGTACTAACGTGTGCGCCGCGGCTTGGCCGGTACGCGCGGTCCGTAAGCCGAACGGTCAGCGCGACAGGTTGTGGCCAATCCCCTCGACCACTGAGCGTGGCAACACTGTGTCACCGGCGCACGAGCATCTACCCGATGCGCTTGGCCCGCGCCAAGGTCCCTGGCTTCAGCAGCGATCGTGCCCCAAGCACCTCGACG
>JANYIZ010000060.1 GCA_025408445.1 Frigoribacterium sp.
GTACTTCTCGTAGACATACTGGATCGCCTCCTCGCGCCGGTTGGAGTCGAAGTCGACGTCGATGTCGGGCTCCTCCTCTCGCATGCTCGAAAGAAAGCGTTCGAACGGCAGTTTGTAACCGATCGGATCGACGGCGGTGATGTTGAGCAGGAAGCAGACCGCGGAGTTCGCGGCCGATCCGCGCCCCTGGCAGAGGATGCCACGATCCCGGGCGAACTTCACGATGTCCCAGACGATGAGAAAGTAGCCGGGAAAGTCCTTTGCCTCGATCACGTCGAGTTCGTGGGCGATGCGGTCGCGCTCAGCCGGCGCGAGCTGTGGATAGCGCACGGGAACAGCATCCCAGACTAACTGTCGGAGGTAGCTCATCGGGGTATGGCCCGCCGGCACCTGCTGCGTCGGCAGTTTCGGCCGCGCCCGCCGCAACGGGAACGACAGGTCGTCGGCGATCACGACGGTGTGCTCAACGGCGCCGGGATAGCGCGCGAAGCGTGCCGCCATCTCGGCGCCGGAGCGCAGGTGGGCCGCTCCGGATGCCGGCAGCCATCCATCCATGTCGTCGAGGCTGCGGCGGGCGCGTACCGCGGCAAGCGCTGTGGCCAGCCGGTATTGCTCTGGCCTGGAGTAGTGCACATTGCCGGTCGCGACCACCTGCAAGCCGCGTTGATCCGCGATTTCGAAGAGCGCATCGTTGTGGTCGCTGGCCAGTGGAGTGCCGTGATCGAAGAGCTCGACGATCACATTGGCCCGGCCGAACAGGTCGGCCAGCCGGTCGATCTCCCGAACAGCAGCAGCGGGCGACTGCTCGAGGGCCTGCCGCACCGCGCCCTTGCGGCATCCGGTAAGAATGCTCCAGTGTCCCTCCGCCCGACCGGCGAGTTCGTCGAGGTCGTAGACCGGACGTCCCTTCTCGAGCCCGGCGAGCTGAGCGGCAGTCAGCGCAGCGGCCAGCCGGTGGTAGCCCTCCTGCTGCCGGGCGAGCACGAGCAGGTGGCTGCCTTCCGGGTCGGCGGCTCCGTTTTGGGGTCGGCTGAGGTCGAGCGAGAGTTCCGCCCCGAAGACCGTGCCGATTTTCGGATGCTGCTCCGCCGCCTCGGCGAGGCGCACGACCCCGTAGAAGCCATCGTGATCGGTCAGCGCGAGAGCGTGCAGCCCGAGCCGGGCTGACTCCTCGAGCAACTGCTCGGGGGAGGATGCCCCGTCGAGAAAGCTGAAACTCGAGTGGGCGTGCAACTCGGCGTAGGGCACCGGGTCACCGGTCGGTGCCGCCTGCACGGGAGGAGCCTCGTACGCGCCGCGCTTGTGCGACCAACCGGGGCTGTCACCGCCATTGGCTCCGACCGGTGCGCCTCCGGGCCGCCGCGTATCCGACAGCGCTTTCTCGAACTGGGACCACGGGATCGGTGGGTTGTTCCACCCCATCAGTCGTCCCCCATCAGTCGTACCTCGCTTCGGCCCACCACAGATGGCTGTCCAACACCAGCAGCCAGGCCGCCCCCGCGTCGTCGACGACCTGGAAGCGGCTCGCCCGGCGGAAGGTGTCGGCATCCCACCATCGTTCGTCATTCGTCCAGGGACCAGCCCAGGCTGCGACCGGGCGCAGGGTGCGACCGTCGGTAGAGAACCGAGCCGGCGTGCCCGAGAGCACCCCGCGCAGGTCAAGGTCGATGGCGACCCCGGCTGCATCGATCACCATCGCCGGCCGCAGCGCCTCGAACACGGTGCCGGGGCTTGGCGTTGGCAGTTGCCCCGGCCAGGGCAGCGCATCGGGTCGTGCCCTCTCTGTTGTGGCTAACTCGGTGGGGTCTCCCCAGGCCACGAGGTTCTGGCGATCGAGCAGGGTTCGCCCGCCACCGATCGCGGCGGTAACGACGGCACCGTGTCCGAGCATGCTTTGTACCCGGGAGAGCCCGTGGTGGATTCGTTCGTCGTGCCCGGTACCCCAGAGCCCCTGCTCATGGTTGCCGATGGCGTCGACGCTCTCTGGCACGACCCGCACCCGCGTGATTGCCGAGCTGAGACCACTGCCAAAAGGATTGCCGGCGATACTGCCGCTGCCCTGTAGCTGCCAGCGCACCCGGTCAACGACATCCGCCGCCGTGAAGGAACGCGGATGCAGCCAGGTGCGCTCCGACAGCTCTCCCGACTCGGAATCCACCTCGATGCGGATCGACGTGCAGACGAGCCTGGCCTGCACCAGCTGATCGATGAAGCGGTCAGCGGATGCCCGGAAGCCGAAGGTCACCTGGTCGATGCGGTCGAGCGGTGGTTCAAACCCCACGACGCTGTCGAGCTCCTCCGGCACGACGCGCGGCACGACGGGGCGACTGTCGAGGCCGCGCGCGAGAGCGTGCACCCGCGCGCCGGCGTCTCCGAATCGCGCCTCGACATCCTGCGGTTGCAGCCGAGCGAAATCGCCGAGGGTACGGATGCCCAGTCGACGCAAGAGCGTTGCAAGGGCGTGCTCGCCGAGCAGCCCCACCGGCATGCCGGCGAGAAACTCGGAGGATCCCCCCTCCGGCACGATGCGGATGCGCTGCCGCTGCGGAGTGCGGGCCGCATGCTCCGCGGTGAACGGCCCGTCGGCGATACCCACCCGTGAGCCGTGGATGCCGAGTGCATCCAACGCGTCGAGCAACCAGAGTGCCGCCTCCTCCTCCCCGCCGTAATAGCGGGCGGGCCCGCGGGCTCGCACCGCACAGGTGCCCGGACGCACCACCTGGGCCCCGGGCATCGTCTCCTCGATCGCATCGAGCACCGGCTCGAAGGCCCGGATGTCGAGGGCCCGGTCGTAGTCGAGCACCCGGAGCCCTGGACAGCGGGCCTGTGCCTCGCGCACCCGGTGCCCGCGGCGCACGCCCTCGCTGCGAGCCGACGCCGAGCAGGCGAAGACCTGGCCGGCCTCGATCAGGGCGAGCGGGACATCCACTGCGACAGGATCGTGCCCGGTACCAGCGCCCGAAGTACCCGTGGCCAGACCACCCACGGCCGGACCACCCGCGGCCAGACCACGCAGAGCCGCCGTGATGGGCCAGTCGGGGCACCATAGCACCATGGTGCGCATCGGAGCGCTGGGCGAAGCGAGGGAGGAAGTGCGGCGCATTATCCTGCCGCCTCGTGCAGATGAGCAGGCTCGGGGAAACTCGACCCTTGGCGCGGAGAGCCAGGCTCGGGCTGCGCGAACCTGTCCACCTCGCGAAACTGCTCGTGCGGATCGGGCAACCAGAGCCGCGCACTTTGCGGCCGTCCCATCCGGCTCGACACGGTGACCGTCGCCTGCCGGGCACTGAGATGCCCGTTTCCCTGTCCGATGCCACTCCAGCGGCTGTCGGAGAGGCTCAGCATCGCCTCGCTCTGCGGCCACGGTCCCAGCACGATCAGGGTTGCCCCACGCTGCCGCAACCGTGCGCTGAGACGCGCGACACTCGAATCGCTCGCGCGCTTGGGGGGTCGGGTGACGACGACGCTGATCACATCGGCGATCGCCGCGGTGACACCGAGCCAGTGCTCCCCGGGATGCGGCACCAGCACGAGCCGCTCCAGGTCGATTCCGAAGTGCTGAGCTGCCTCCACCCCGAACTCGGGAACCCCGATGACGCCACACCACGAACCGGCTGCCGAGGGGCCGGCGAGCAGCGCCATGAGCAGGGTCGCCGAATTATCCACCGAGTAGGTCGCACCCTCTTTGAGCCCGCCGCCGGGCAGCAGCCGGGCGATCGCCGGGTGGGTGGGGATCGTGCGAGTATCGAGAGTGGTCGTCTGCATCGAGCGAATACGCGCCTGCAACTCGTCGACGGTGGCTCGCGTGGGCGAGTCATCGAGAATTGCTGCTGCGGAGGCCATTCCCTCATATTCGAACATACATTCGAATATGTCAATTGCCACCGACATCCGTACGGCGTGTCGGCAGTTACTGAATCACAGTGGCGGGCGATACGCCGGTTCGCGGTGGCGTAACGGGATCCCGGCGGGAGTTACGCCCCCCGCCGCGAGGTCGTATCACCGCCGCGACGACTCACGGGCACGACGATGGGAACCACCGCACGCGCACCACCGCACGCGTTACGGCGCGAGTATCTCGTTGCGCAGGAGCACCGGGGCCGCGACATTCGCGGTGCGACGCCGTCCAGAGAACACCCAGAACCGGTAAAGAGCGAACCGGAAGGCCGTGCCGAGTGCGAGGCCGACCATATTTGTCGCGATGTTGTCGTCGAGAACCGAAGTGAATCCGAGCCCATAATGCGAAATCCAGAGGCAGCCGAGTGCAATTCCGGCCCCAATCAGACTCACGACCGCGAACTCGATACCCTCACGCACCACAGCCGAGCGGGTCTCCGTGCGGCGTTCGGTGCGGAAAGTCCAGTATCGATTGCCGATCCAGTTCACAACGATCGCGATCGATGTGGAGATGACCTTCGCGACAATCGGACCTCCGTGCACGAGCTGCGGCTCGAAAATCGTTGTTCGCAGCGCGTTGAACACCGCGATATCGACAACTAACCCGACGCCGCCCACGAGCCCGAAGCTCAGCAGCTGTCGCAACAGGGCAATCCGGGCATCACGCGACATGATCGCGCTCCTGGCCGGGACTGCTCGTCCGCACCGGCGGCTCTTGCGCCTCGGTGAGCCGCGACTCTACCTCGTCGTGAGCCATCCGTAGAGCTGATGCCGCAGCCACGGCCGCCCGGCGGTCGCCCCGTAACCGCGCCGGCATGGCTCTCAGCCCCCACAACGTCACCCGAACGATTGCTTCATTGACAATGCCGGAACTCATTTTGGATTCGCCATGCACCCGTTCGACGAACGTGATCGGAACCTCGGAGATGCGCAGGCCGGCGGTATATGCCTTCCACAGCATGTCAATCTGGAAGCAGTATCCCTGACTCAGGACATCCTGGTACCCGATTTCGCGAAGCGCGTCCGCTGTGAAGGCGCGGAAGCCGCCGGTGATGTCGCGGATGGGAAGCCCGAGGGCGACGCGGGCGTACAGGCTGCCCGCCTGCGAGAGCATCATCCGCCTGAACGGCCAGTTCACGACCGACCCGCCGCGCACCCAGCGCGATCCGAGCACCACATCCGCGTCGTCGAGTGCCGTGAGGAGAAGTGCGAGCTGTTCTGGCTGGTGTGAACCGTCGGCATCCATCTCGACCAGTCGCTCATAGCCACGCTCGAGGCCCCAGTCGAACCCAGCGCGGTAGGCCGCGCCGAGGCCCTCCTTACCGGCCCGGTGCAACACGTTGATACGGTCGTGGCCGGAGGCGAGCGCCGAGGCGAGGGCGCCAGTTCCATCGGGCGAATTGTCGTCGACGACGAGCACGTCGACCCCGGTCGTACTTCGCAACACACGAGCGGTGATCTCCGCAAGGTTGTCTCGCTCGTTATAGGTCGGGATCACCACGAGCGTGCGGTTGTCGGTTGGCTTCATGTTGTCCCTCGGGTGAATTCGTAGACGATGGTGCGATGGACGGGTATCTGTCGAGAGATCGTGAAGCCGAGATGTTCGAGCGCCCCCACATTGACGGGAGTCGAGACAGATTCCGGGGTCGTGAGCTCGATATCCCAGACGGTGGAGATTCTGCGCAATGAGGGGGCGATTTCCACAACGGGCCGCACGGAATCCCAGATGCCCGAGCGTTCGGTGTACGGGGTCTGCAGCGTGACATCCGAGAGCCCCGTGAAGTATTGCGGATAGAGGCGAAGGGCGAGCCGTGGTTTGCGGGAGGGCCTCGTTGTCTCGTCGAAGACGACCGCGTCACCCCGGCGCGCCTGCGCTCCGATTACCTGTGCCGCCTGGCGCAAGTCGCTGCCGCCGTCCTTGGCAAATTGCGTTCGCTCAAAGACGTTGGTGGGCAGCGCGAGACCGAACAGGGCAACGACTGCTGCAACCCGTATCCAGCCGGCGGCGACACCGCGGGAAAACACAGTCGAGACCCCCACGGCGACGAGGATCGAGACCGCCGGTGTGGTGAATGAGAGGTAGCGGATCGAGTACGTCGGGGCGATAAAAATGTTGCCGAAGATCAGGATGCCCATCGGCAGTGCCAGCCAGCCCACCAGAAGCACAACGGTGCGCGATCGCGAGCGAAACAGTGTGACCACTGCGACCAGGATCAGGGCCCAGCAGGCGATCGCGAACCACGGATTGCCGAACCACTGGATCACGAACATTTGGCTGAAGGTGACGTAGTTGCGGTGAGCGAGGAAGGAGATTTGGCCGCGCTCGCTGAGAGCGTAGACGATCACCGGCGCCGCGAGCATCACTCCGACCGCGATCGCACCGAGCCAGCGGCGGATGATGGCGCGCCCGGGACGGGCCGCGACGACGGCAATCCCGTAGACCACGGTGAGGAGCACCAGGTAAAGAAATACGTAGATGGAGAGGGCAAATAACACCGCGAAGGCTAGCCAGGGGAGAAGGCCAGTGATGCGGTGCCGCAGGAGCGTCACGAAGAAGATCGTCAGCCAGACGGCCACCGCCGTGCCGATGGCATAGGAGCGCACCTCAGCGCCCATGTAACCGACTCGCGGGAGCATAATCATCACCGCGCCCGCCATTACCGCGATGCGGCGCGCGGCGGCGACGGGGGTGAACAGCCGATCCGCAAGCACCACGGTTCCGGCCACCGCTACACCGACCGCGATCGGGCTCGGCAATCGTACGGAAAGTTCGGATGCCCCGAACGCATCGATCCAGAAGTGCAGGAAAACGTAGTAGGCGCCATGCACCGCATCTACCCGCCCGAGTTCCCGCCAGATTGTGGCGAGCGGGCGCTCGGCCGACATGATGCTCGCGGCCTCATCACCCCAGAAGGCCGGGATCCACGATCCGATGACGGTGATCAGCGAGCCGAGGATACCGAGCAGCACAGCGACAGGCGCGATGCCCATGTCCGCCGCGAGCCACCGCGTCGGTGCCGCCACAGGTGGTCGTCCGGTGCCGCGAATCGCCGCTCTGGTGCCGACTTCGGTGGTGCTCACGCGCCGTCCCCTCGGGATGATGGGCACCGTTACCTATCGGTGTGTTTTCATCCTCGACAACGGGTCTTGACGTTCTGTGCGGATCGGGGGCCCTCGGCGTGAGAGTTCATACAGGTTGGATTAGCCCGCCGTGCCGTTACCCACGGCAGGAAATGACACCATCACGGTGAATCCGTCCGCATTGGAGAGAGTGACGCGCCCGTGAGCCGCATGCACGATCGAGTGCACGATCGCGAGCCCGAGACCGCTGCCGCCATTGTTCGCCGTACGCGCGATATCCGGTCGGCTGAATCTATCGAAGGCCACGGGAAGGAAGTTCTCCGGCATCCCGGCGCCGGAATCGACGACGGTGAGTAACAGCTCGGAATTTGAGTGACGCAGGGCGAGGCGCACCGAGCCGCCATCCGGCAGCGCCGTAATCGCGTTGCTCGTGAGATTGTTTACAACACGACCAAAATTCTCGACAGCGATGAGGTAGGTGGCGGGGGTCGGATCACCGGCCACGTCGAAGTCGATCGTCACGTGGGTGGCGACGGCGAGCATCCGTGCCCGGTCGACCGAGGCGGCGAGTTCGGCCGCAAGCTCCGCCCAACTGCTCTGGATGTCCGGCGAGCTCGAGTCGAGCTGCGACAACTCGAGAAGG
>JANYIZ010000061.1 GCA_025408445.1 Frigoribacterium sp.
GCCCTTCGCGAGGACGAGGGCATCCGGCACGACATCGGTCTGCTGGAAAGCGAACCAGGTGCCCGTTCGGCCGACGCCGGTCTGGATCTCGTCGAGGATCAGCAGTGCGCCGTGCTTGGTGGTGAGCTCGCGCGCGCGACGCAGGAAGCCGTCTGGCAGATCGAGCACGCCGGCCTCTCCCTTGATCGGCTCGATGAAGATCGCGGCAACGGTGTCATCCATCGCCGCTTCGAGAGCCGCGACGGTCGTGTCGATGTGCTCGATACCGGGCAGCAGCGGCTCAAAGGCTTCGCGCAGCACCGTCTTGCCGGTGAGCGAAAGCGATCCCATCGTGCGTCCGTGGAAGGAATTGATGAGGGAGAGAATGCGCGTGCGACGACCGTCGCCACGATTGAGCCGCGCGAGCTTGATCGCCGCTTCGATCGCCTCGGCGCCGGAATTGGCGAAAAATACCCGCCCGCCGTCGCCGGCGCCGGTGATGCGGCGCAGGCGCTCGGCGAGTTCGAGCTGCGGTGGGGAGGCGAAGTAGTTGGACACATGCGCGAGCGTCGCGACCTGGCGGCTCACGGCATCCACGAGCACCGGATGCGCGTGGCCGAGCGCGTTGACGGCGATGCCGGCGAGGAAGTCGAGATAGCGGTTGCCGTCGACATCCCACACATGGGCGCCTTCGCCGCGTTCGAGCATCGCCAGGGGTGGTGCGAATGTGCCCATCATCGCGTCGCCGAAGCGTTCGCGCCAGTTGTCGGTGTCCATCACAGGTCCTTTCCGGAAACCACTTCGGTGCCGATTCCCTCGGCGGTGAACGCCTCGAGCAAAATCGAGTGCAGGATGCGACCGTCGATGATCGCGGCCTTCGGTACTCCCCCGTCGACCGCGTCGAGACAGGCGGTCATCTTGGGGATCATGCCGGATTCGAGGGACGGCAGAAGCGCGCGCAACTCCGCCGCATCGATGGTGGAGATGAGGGAATCGCGATTGGGCCAGTCGCGGTAGAGCCCAGCGACATCCGTGAGGATCACGAGCTTCTCGGCCTCCAGGGCGATAGCGAGGGATGCCGCAGCCGAGTCGGCGTTGACGTTGAGGGACTGCCCGTGCGCCGCCGCATCCGGCGCGATCGATGAGATCACCGGGATCTGGCCGGCGTCGAGGATGGCGAGCACGACTGACGGATCGACCGCCGTGACGTCACCGACGAGCCCGAGGTCGACCGCTTCGCCGTCCACAATGGTGCCTCGACGGGTGCCGGCGAACAGGCCGTCGGTCTCCCCCGACAGCGCTTGAGCCTCGATGCCGTGCGAGTCGATGAGCGCCGCGATCTCCGGACCCACCCGCGTGGTGAGCACTTTGCGCACCACCGCAAGGGCCTCAGCAGAGGTGACCCGCAGTCCACCGCGGAACTCGCTCGGGATGCCCCTGGCCGCAAGTTCAGTGGAGATCTGGGGACCGCCGCCGTGCACCACGACCGGCCGGACTCCCACCTGGCGCAGGAAGACCATGTCTTCGGCGAAGGCATGTTTGAGTTCGTCGTTGACCATGGCGTTGCCGCCGAACTTGACCACGATGGTCTTGCCGTGGAATCGCTGAAGCCACGGCAGCGATTCGATGAGGGCCGATGCCTTCGCCGATGCTTCCCTCGAGTGCGCACCCATCAGCTCGAGTACGCGCTGTTCTCGTGCACGTAGTCGTGGGTGAGGTCGTTGGTCCAGATCGTAGCCGTGCAGGTGCCGGCGTGGAGGTCGATCAGCAGGTGCATGGCGCGAGCGGTGAGGTCGACGCTCTCGCGAGGCTGGTCTGGCTCGCCCTTGTGTGCGACTCGCACGCCGTTCATCGACACATCGATGTCGTAGGGGTCGAAGGCAGCCCCGGTGGTGCCCACTGCGGCGAGCACCCGGCCCCAGTTGGGATCGTTGCCGAAGACCGCGGCCTTGAAGAGGTTATTGCGCGCAACCGCCCGGCCGACCTCGACCGCCTCGTCTTCGGAGGCCGAGTTGATCACCTCGATGGTGATGTCGTGGGCCGCGCCTTCGGCATCCTGTTGCAGCTGGGTGGCAAGGTCCTCGCAGAGCCCGGTGAGAGCCGTCGTGAACTCTTCGATCGCCGGGGTGATACCGGATGCTGCGGAAGCGAGGAGCGCAACCGTGTCGTTGGTGGACATTGCACCGTCGGAATCGAGGCGATCGAAGGTAACCCGCGTCGCGTGCCGGAGCGCGGCATCCAGCTGCGATGACTCGAGAGCAGCATCAGTCGTGATGACGACGAGCATTGTGGCGAGTCCGGGAGCGAGCATGCCGGCACCCTTGGCCATGCCACCGATCGACCAGCCGTCGCGCAGGACGAGGGCCTGCTTGGGATGCGTGTCGGTGGTCATGATCGCAGTCGCGGCATCGAGCCCCCCGTCATCGCGGAGGAAGGCGTGGGCGGCGGTAACGCCGAAGCTCACCTTCTGCAGGTCGAGCTGGTCGCCGATAAGCCCGGTTGAGCAGACCAGCACGTCGCCGGCAGATTCGCCGAGGAGGGATGCCGCATGCTCCGCGGTGGCGTGGGTCACCTGGAATCCGCGGGCGCCGGTATAGCAGTTGGCCCCGCCGGAATTCAGCACAATAGCGCTGACGATGCCGTCCGCGATCACCTGTTGGGACCAGATAACCGGGTTCGCCTTGGCGCGATTGCTCGTGAAGACCGCCGCCGCCGCCCGGCTCGGACCCTGGTTGACGACGAGCGCGACGTCCTTGCCGCCCTTGCCTTTTAGTCCGGATTCGACGCCGGCCGCGACGAAGCCACGGGGGTGGGTGACGCTCATGGTGCAACTCCGTCGATCGGAAGGCCGCTGGTCTCGTCGAGACCGAAGGCGATGTTCGCTGATTGGATGGCGGTGCCCGCGGTGCCCTTGACGAGGTTGTCGAGGGCTGTGACGGTCACAACGCGACCGGCCGCCTCGTCGACGACGAGGCCGATGAGTGCCGTATTGGAGCCGAGCACGTCGCCGGTGCGGGGCATCCGACCCTCGGGCAGAACGTGAACAAAGGGCTCGTCGGCGTAGGCAGACTCCCAGGCCGCGCGGATGTCGGACACCGAAACCCCCGGCACGATACGGGCGGTCGACGTGGCGAGGATGCCCCGCGCCATCGGCACGATCACCGGGGTGAATGAGATGGTGGGGGCCGTGGCCCCGGCTGCCCGCAACGACTGCTGGATCTCCGGGATGTGACGATGGGTGCCGCCGACCGCGTACGGATTAGCAGACCCGAGGATCTCGCTCGCCAGGTTCTCGACCTTCAGGCTCTTGCCTGCTCCCGAGGGCCCGACCGCGAGCACTGCTACGAGGTCGCGCTCTTCGATCACACCGGCCGCGATTCCGGGGGCGAGGGCAAGTGAGACGGTACTCGCGTTGCAGCCGGGGCCGGCGATGCGAGTTGCTCCGACCAGGGCGGACCGCTGTTTGCCTCCGGCGACAGGCAGCTCCGGCACGCCGTACGACCAGGCGCCGAAGTGGTCGCCGCCGTAGAAGGCAGCCCATTCCGCGGCATTGGCGAGCCGGTGGTCCGCACCGCAATCGACGATGAGACTGTGGTCGCCGAAGTGGGCGGTGAGCTCACCCGAGGTGCCGTGCGGCAGCGCGAGGAAGACGAGATCATGTCCCGAGAGCACATCGGCTGTGGTCGGTTGAAGCGTGAGCCCGCCATAGGAGCGCAGGTGCGGCTGCGCGAGAGCGAGGGGTTGTCCGGCGTTCTGGAACGCCGTGACCGTAACCACCTGGAACTCGGGATGCTGGGAGAGCAGCCGCAGAAGCTCCCCGCCCGCATAGCCGCTGGCACCGGCCACGGCAACGGAATAGGACATGGTTACACCTTATTGAGAGTGGATCGACGGGGCCCGGTGCGGCGGCGCTAATGTCGGATCCGGCTTCGGCAGCCGATCAGACGGAGAGCGTCGCCTGCAGTCGCTGACCGCGACGGTCCGAGCGCAGGCGGAGACCACGGCGCACGGAGGTGTGGCGCTCGGTCGAGCCGGTGATGCTACGGATGTCCACCCTTTGAGCCTAGCGGACATCGATGGGGCGCCCGCTACTCTCGGATACTCGCGCCGAATCGCCCGGCGGCCACTGCGGCCCCGGCGAGCTTCGCTTCGGTGGCCTCCGCCGCCGTGAGGGTGCGGTCGACAGCCCGGAAACGCAGCGCGAAGGTGAGCGACTTCACTCCCTCCGGGATGCCCTGGCCGCGATAGTCGTCCACGAGATGCGCGACCTCCAGCAGCGGTCCGGCTCCCTCGACGATGGCCGACAGCACCTCGCCCGCGGACACCTGTGCTCCAAGCACGAGGGAGAGATCCTGGGTCGCCGCCGGGTAAGCGGCGATAGCGGTGGGCGACACCTCGGTGGCGGCGAGCTCGATGAGCAGGCCGAGCTCGAGTTCGAGCACCGCGGTCACGCGCGGGAGGTCGAGCTCGCCGGCGAGAGCGGGCAGCAGCTCGCCAGCGAATCCGACGCTGCGATCGCCGAAGAACAGCTCCGCGGTACGCCCAGGGTGGAAGGAGTGATGCGATCCCTGCCGCGCCGAGATCGTGGCGCCGAGAGCGTGACCGACCTGTCGGGCCGCGTCGATCGCATACGCAATGCCGTGCTGCACTCCTGGCTGGCCGGGCTGCTTCACAATCGCTGCGCCGGTGAACAACGCACCGAGTCGAAGAGGCTGGGGCGGAATACTGCCGAGGAGGTCTGCGAGCTCGGAACTCGTCGGGCGGATAATGCCGGAAGGCAGATCTCCGCTGCCGTAGCGGGCTCCGGCCTCCGGGCGGAATACCGATCCGATCTCGTAGACCGCGAGGTCGACGAGCCCACGAGAGAGGTTGCGACGGGCGATCTCGATGAGGCCTGGGAGCAGCGAAGTGCGCAGGAACGGTGCCTCGCCATCGAGCGGATTGGCCAGGCGGATAGCCGGGACGGCACCCGGAACCGAGCCACCGAACGCGTCATTGGCGCGCTGCGACACGAAGGGATAGGACAGCACCTCGGTGTGTCCGGTGGATGCGAGAAGTTGGGCAGCGGATCGACGAAGTCGCTGCGATCGGCTGAGACCACGCCCAGGAGGAGCCGTCGGTAACACCGCGGGGATGCGGTCGTACCCCACGATGCGAGCCACCTCCTCGGCGAGGGTCGCCTTGTCGGTGAGATCGGGCCGCCAGCTCGGCGGCGTCACCGACAGAGCATGGTCGATCGGCTCGATCGATCCGCCGATGTCCGTGAGAGAACGCAGGATCTCAACATCCGAATAGTCGGCGCCCACGAGGCCGACGATGTAGCCGTCCGGCAGCACGATCGGCTCGCGCGGGGCGACATCGAACAGGCGAGACCCCTGCGGGTCGGCCTGCCCGCCGGCGAGCTGCACCAGCAGTTCGACGACGCGGGCCGCTGACGCATCCACTATTTCGGGGTCGACACCGCGCTCGAAGCGGCGCGAGGCCTCGCTCGGCAGCTTGTGGCGGCGGGCGGTGCGGGCGATGGAGATGGGATCGAAGTTAGCCGCTTCGACGAGCACGTTCGTAGTGGTCGCGCCGATCTCGGTGGACGCGCCGCCCATCACGCCGGCGAGACCGATCGGCCCGGAGCCGTCGGCAATGAGCAGATCCTGCGGGTCGAGAATACGGGTCTGGTCGTCGAGAGTCACGATCTTCTCGCCGACCTCGGCGCGGCGCACAACGATTCCGCCGCTCAGCGCATCGAGGTCGTAGCCGTGGATCGGCTGGCCGAGCTCCAGCATCACGTAGTTGGTGATATCGACGACGAGCGAAATAGAGCGGATACCCGCGAGAATCAATCTCGCGATCATCCAGGGCGGAGTGGGGCGCCCGGCGTCGATGCCGCGCACCACTCGCGTGACGAATACGGTTGCGCCGATCCGGCCGCGGATGGGAGCGCGGTCGTCGATGACAACGTCGAACCCGGTGCCTTCCTCCGGCGTGATGGTGAGGGCTGGGTCGCGGAAGGCGGCACCGGTGGCGTGGGCGTATTCGCGGGCGACTCCGCGGATGGAGAAGGCGTAGCCACGATCGGGAGTGACGTTGATCTCGACGGCCCAATCGTCGAGGCCGAGAAGAGCAGTGGCATCCGCTCCCACCTCCGGGTCGAGACCCAGCGAGGCCAGGCGCAGGATGCCGTCGTGCTCCTCGCCGAGACCAAGCTCACGCGCCGAGGCAATCATTCCGTCGGAGACGTGGCCGTAGGTCGTGCGGGCGGCTATCGGGAACGGACCGGGCAGGACCGCGCCGGGAAGCGAGACGACGACCTTGTCGCCAACAATGAAGTTGTGGGCGCCACAGACGATGCCGCGCGGCTCGGGCTCGCCCACATCCACCTGGCACCAGTTGATCGTCTTGCCATTGGACTGCGGCTCTGGCGTGAACTCGAGCACCCGACCGACGACGATCGGACCGCTGAGGCCGAAGCCGTGAATCGTC
>JANYIZ010000062.1 GCA_025408445.1 Frigoribacterium sp.
CCACCCTGACCCGTTACTTGCGCGCATCGGTCACGCGTGTAAACGTTGGACGATGACTGTGCTCGGCGCCGTGTTCCTCCCGCAGCTTCCACCAGAACGACTGCGGGACGTCGCTGTCGCGGCGGATCGCGCCGGACTCGAGGAGTTGTGGCTGTGGGAAGACTGTTTCCTCGAGGGCGGGTTGACTGCAACGACCGCGGCACTGGCATGGACGGAACGACTGCGGGTCGGGATCGGCCTGCTGCCCATTCCCCTGCGGAATGTCGCAGTGACGGCTATGGAGATTGCGACCGTTCAGCGATTGTTCCCTGGTCGATTTCACGCCGGAGTGGGCAGCGGAGTCCCGGATTGGATGGTGCAGGTGGGCGCCGGAGTCTCCTCGCCGCTCATCCTGATGCGCGAATACGTGCCTGCCCTTCGCTCCCTGTTGCGAGGGGAGGAGGTCAGTGTCGAGGGCAAATTCGTGAAGCTCGAACGGGTCAAGCTCGACTGGCCGCCGAGCGAGACCGTTCCGATCTTGGTGGGAACCGGAGGGCCCAAGGGCCTGGCCCTGTCGGGAGAACTGGCAGACGGCACGATTCTCACGGGAGGAACTACCCCTGGTGGTGTGCGCCACGCTCGCGCCCAAATCGACGAAGGACGCGCACGTGCTGGCCGAACGGATGCCCACCGGGTGACCGTTTACGTGCTGGCCGCGACCGGCCCGGGAGCGCTGGCCCGATGGGAGGCGGAGTGTCGCCGCTGGAATTTCGACCCCTCAGACGATGTCGGAGTTGCTGGGGACGCCCCCGAGTTCGCCGCTGCCGTGGAGCGATGGGCGGATGCCGGCGCCGATACGGTTGTGTTCCAGCCGACTTCCGACGACCCGGATCCCATCCGGTTTATCGAGTTCATCGCGAGTGAGGTGCGACCTCTCGTCGACGCGTGACCCTCTGGACGCGGTGACCCTCAGATCACAGGCGCGGCAGAATTCGATCGGACTCTCCCGGTCACCGGAATCGGTATCGATTGTCTCGTGCCCTCGTCGGGCAAGCTCGACCAGCTGTGTGGACTTCCCGACACCGGGTCATGCCCTGGCTCGGCTTTTCCCGCGATCACCGAGCTGGCTCACGACACACCATCCTGGGGCGAGATCACGAGACTGCTCCATTCCACCCCGCTGCCGTGCGGCAAATCCCACGAGACTGTGAAACGCTCCAACCTGGCCGGGCATGCCGGCTAAGGATACGGATACTGCGCATTTCACTCCCGCTACTTCTGGGGATTCCGCCTCTGCCTGAGCTGCACACCAGAGCGAATGCCAGTCGTTTGGGGACTAGCGAACCCGAAGATCGGGGAACGCGAAGCCGCCGACGAGGGCTCCGCCGGAAAAGAAGAAAAACCGAGGTTGGGGAAACTCGGCAGACCCACCATCCCCGGCGTCTACTCCCGAGTCGCCGGACGTGCCCTCGCCCTCGCCCTCGCCACCGGAATATGGCTTGACTGGCTCATCGGAGCACCCAACAAACGATCCCTCATCTAGTGCAGACGTCCCTCTCGCCTGCGATGTCAGCGGACTCACTTCGTCACCCGGGCAAGAAGCGCGTGAGCCGTATTCCCGCGGCATCCGTTTGCACGTCAACCGCACCCGGAACCAGAGACATTGGCAGCGGCCGCCCCCGCGGACCGCCAGGGCCCCGCACACCCGCGTAAGTGTCGGCGTACTGTTCGGCGCGGGAACACCGATCGCCAAATCGCTGCTCGACAGCGTGAGTCCGTGTCTCGTTGGCAGGGCTGCTCTATCTCGGGTCCGGGCTCGGGCTGTTCCGCCTCATCCGCCGGAGTCCGGGCGTTCGGATCCTGCGCTCGGAAATGCTGCCACTCTCCGGCGCTGTCGGGCTGGGTGGCATTCTCGGTCCCGTGTTGCTGGTGTTCGGTGTCTTGGAATGGCGACCATCGTCGCGGGAGCCGTCGCGATGGTGGTCAGATTCTTTTGGGCACGGGGTGAGCCTCGTGCTCTTCATCGTTGCGATGCGGCACGTGGGTACGGCCCGCGCCGGTCACGGTCATCCCGGTGATCGCCGCCCTGCTGATGGGCCGGGGAGTCTGGCTTCACCTCACCGAACGCCACGAGGCGACCACCCACGATTCACTCGCGCACACGATGAACATCATCAACACGAGCATCCCGAACCGGTGGGGCCGGGCATCCGTCACCGAAACTCGCATACTCAATAGGCGATTACGCACAGCCATGAGCACTATCCGGACGCGCACCATCGGCATGGTCACGAGACCATTGAAATCATTCAGCCGTGGCTGTATCGTCACTGGATGCTGACTATCGCGTCTCTAATCGACGTCCTGACCCGGCTCGGCCGCGCCATGGCCGATCCGACTCGCGCGAGGATCCTGGTCAGCCTCCTCGACTCACCGGGTTATCCGGCCCGGCTTGCCAATGCTCTCGACCTGACGAGATCCAATGTCTCCAATCACCTCGCCTGTTTGCGCGGCTGCGGCCTCGTCGTCGCCGTTCCCGAAGGTCGACAGACTCGCTACGAGATCGCTGATCCTCACCTCACACGCGCTATCTGGGCGCTCACCGAGGTTGTTCTCGCCGTGGACGACGCGGCACCCTGTATTGATGACACCTGCACAGTCCCTGGCTGCTGCGAATAGGTCACCCGCAGACAATGGGTGGGGAAAGAGGCGACGATGAACGTCTGTTGCGAAGGAAGCTGTTGCAACGCAGGCTGCGCCGACGGCTGCGTCTGCTGCGAGTAACAGCACGCGCGAACTCCCCGACCGGCGTCGCCGAGTCGGGGAGTTTGGGTTCCCCATGCAACGACGCACAGTCGGATAGTCACCCTCGATACGCGCAGTGCCCGGAGAGTAGCTTGCGCCATCCCACTGCCCATCCTCCTCTTTCGTGCGGGCGTGCATTGCGGATGCAGATGACGAGTCGCGGCGGGCGTGCCAAGCATGGTCGTCCCCGGAGTCTGGGGGTAAAAGCCAATGACTATCTACGGGGATGCCATCGCGAGCGTGGTGAGCAGTTGGCGCACCCGGGCATCGATGTCGTCACGGATGTCGCGCACGTGGGCAAGCGGCAGATCAACCGGATCCTCAATGTCCCAGTCGAGGTAGCGGCGACCGGGGTCGATTGGGCAGGCGTCGCCGCATCCCATTGTCACGACCACGTCGGCAGCACGCACCACATCATCCGTGAGCGGCTTCGGATATTTCCCGTCGATCGACACACCGATCTCGTCGAGGACGGTGACAATGATCGACCGCACTGCGCCGGCCGGTGCCGTACCGGCGGTGCGCACGGTGACGCTCTCGCGAGCGAGCTGGCGCAGAATGCCCGCCTCCCGCTGAGACCGACCCGCGTTCTGCACGCACACGAAGAGCACTTCGGGCACGTGATCGAGCGTGCGGCGCTGCCGTATAGCGAGTGCCGCTAGCCGGTCACTGGCGAACCGAGCGGTAACGGAGGGAAGGCGCCGGAGAAGCGCGTAGCGAGATCGGCAGAGATGCGGTCCAACAGGGCTCGGGACATCGAGATCTCCGACGGCCGAGTTACCAGCTCGGCGACACGGTCGGCCTGGTCGGGCGCGGCCACACCAGACCGTGCGGCCCTGCGGCTTCATCTCGAGCAGCCCGGCATCGAGCAGTGCCTTCACGTGGTGTTGATCAGGGACAGCCCGCATAGGTTCAGCGAGTAGCTTGAGTTCGCGCGCCGATCCGGCCCTCGTTCCCATAGACAAAAGTCTATGGAAAGACCGGCCCTACGACGCGAGCGACCTTTCGAGCGACGGCACGATGCCGAGTTCGTCACGCAGGCGGATGAGTGCCTCTCGCAGGCGTGACTTCAGCGTGCTGACCGGGATATCGAGGCGCGCAGCGAGTTCGGGACCGCTGAGCCCCTCGAAGTAGGTCATCGAGATCGCGTCGCGCTGGATAACAGTCAGACGAGCCAGTGCTACCGTAACCCGCGCCGATTCAACCGACAGCTCGCCCGCCTCGGATACCGGATCGAAATGAAACTCGCGATCGCGCGCTCCGATGCGCAGATCTCGATCACGGCTGGCTTGAGATGCCCGCACCCGATCGACCGCGCGACCATGAGCTATCATCATGATCCAGCTTGTCGCGGAACCCCGGGCGGCATCGAATCGGGATGCCGACCGCCACACCTCAAGGAATACGTCCTGCGCTACTTCCTGGGATTGTCCATCGTCCACGAGGGTGCGTCGGATTAGGCCGAAGACACGCGGAGCCAGCAGGTCGTACAGCTTCCGGAACGCCGCGGCGTCGCCCCCGGCCACTCGTGCCAGCAAGCCGTCGAGTACAGCCCTCGCAGCCGCCGTCGTCTCGGCATCCTTATTGCTGTCGGCCATGCGCCGTGTCCTTCAATGTGGGAAAACCAGAGGTTGCCGAAGTCCCCGGCAACGACTCGTACACTACGGGTTGCATCGACAAAGCGCTGTGGGGTTGACGGGGCAGCATCTCTGTGTATTCGTCACAGCGCGACACCTGTATTGCCCACGTGATTGGACACGATACGCTCGGTGATACAGCGGGACGGCGCCGCTTCCCTACTCGGAATGGCGGACCCCTGTGAAGCGACTCTTCGGACTACTGCGGCTCGTGGCTGGGCTCGCGATCCTCAGTGCCATCATCGGCCAGTTCGTCTACACCGCCGGGCGCGTGGCCATCAATCCGTTCAACTTCTTCGGGTACTTCACCATCCAGAGCAACATCATCACGATGGTTGCCTTCCTCGCGTCCGCCTATTTCATCCTCAGCCGAAAGAAGCAACCGACCCGGGTCATCTACTTGCGCGCGGTCGCCACCACGATCATCGTGATCGTCGGAATCGTCTACAACACCCTGTTGGCCGGGGCATCCCTCGCGGGCTCTTTCGACCTGAAATGGTCGAGCAATATCCTGCACATCATCATCCCGATCTACGCACTGGTGGACTGGGTGCTCTTTGCCGACCGCAAGAAACTGCCGTTCAACAAGCTCTGGATCGTACTGATCTATCCGATCGTCTGGCTGGTCGTCATCCTGATCCGGGGTGCGACCGACGGCTGGGTTCCCTATCCGTTCCTCGACCCCGCCACCGGGTATGGCTCGGTGGCCGCTTACAGCATCGCGATCGCGGTCTTCACTGTGCTGTTCGGGCTCGTGGTTTTCGCGCTCAGCCGGGTTCGCATCCTCAAGCCGTAAGGCATGATCGCGGATACCCCTTAGCGAGGGGGTACCACACGATGACGTCCCGGATGCTACGCCAGTAGGTCGCGGCGGGCGCCACCAGGTCGCGGCGGGGAAAGCGCGTGGTGGAGGGAAACGCGCGTCGCGGAGGGAGGCACACCTCCCGCCACGGCGGCGTGACACCGCCGCGAGCAGGCGAATCCCCCGCCACGCCAGTCACGGACGCCACGCCATTAGGTCTCGGCGGCCAAAGCGCCTCTCGGAGGGAGGCACGGCCCCCGCCACGGCGTCGTGACGCCGCCGCGAGCGGGCGTATCCCCCGCCACGGCAGTCACGCGGACTGCACGGGCGGCGAACCGCGGCTACCCCGTCGTCGTGCCGAAGAGCAGGCCGAGGAGGTAGGTGACTGCCGCTGCGCCGTAGCCGATGCCGAGCTGGCGAAGGGCGCGACGCAGGGGCGGTCCACCGGAGAGCAGCCCGACGACGGCACCCGTGCCGAGTAGTGCGAGGCCCACGAGTACGGCTGCAACCAGGAGGGCCGCGAGGCCCTGGAGTCCGAACAGGTACGGGAGCACGGGGATGATCGCGCCAGAGGCGAAAAAGCAGAAGCTCGAAATTGCCGCACCGAAGCCGGTGCCGATGGATTCGTGTGGGTCTCTCCGGTCATCCCCGTCGGCGAGGCTGTGGTCGTCGAGGTTGTGCGCGTCGAGCATCGCGGATGCTCGCGCCGCCGCCGCGATCGGCGTCATACCGCGCGCCCGATACACCAGCGCAAGTTCGTTGGCGTCGACATCGAGGTTGGGAAGCGCCCGGCTACTCTCGGGATCTGGCGTCGACGCTTCGAGCAACTCTCGCTGGGACCGCACCGATACGTATTCCCCCGCACCCATCGACAGGGCACCGGCGAGGAGGCCCGCAATGCCGGTGATGAGCACGACGTGATTGGGCACCCCGCTCGCACTGATTCCGATCACCAGGGCGAGGTTAGAGACGAGTCCGTCGTTGGCTCCGAAGACAGCGGCGCGGAAGGTGCCGGAGAGCCGGGTGCGTCCGCGCTCAGCGAGGCCTCGCACCACCTCGGCATGGATACGCTCGTCGGCGGCCATGGCCGCTGTCGCATCCGAATCCGACTCGTAGGGGGAACGCGCTTCCGCTCGCTGTGCGAGGGCGAGCACGAAGACCGATCCGAACCGCCGGGCGAGCAGGCCGAGCGATCGGGTGCGGAAGTCGCCACGGCGCGGCTTGCCAACCTGGTCGCCGAGCAGGTCGAACCAGTGCTGCTCGTGCCGACCCTCCGCCTCGGCGAGCGCGAGCAGGATCTCCCGCTCCTCCCCGGCACGACGGCCGGCGAGATCGCGATAGACGGCGGCCTCGGCTTTCTCGTCGGCGAGGTACTGGCGCCAGCGGCGCAGATCAGAGGGTGAGGGGGAAGCGGGGGGCGAGTCCGGGTGCGTGGTGCTCACGGGGATCCTTTCGGTCTCGGAATCGCCCAGCTTCGCCGGACGTTCCTGTCGGACCGAAGGTCTCGTTCGCCGAAGCGACAACCTGCACCGCTGCGGTGGGGTACCGGGCCGGTCGTTGTGACCTGCCAGTATGTCGATACTCCCGAATACGCCGGTCGTCGTGACCCGGCGCGAGGGAACTACTCCCCTTCGTTGCTCCCAGAGTAGCGGATACCCCACGACCCCGACCAGCTCTCGCCCGGTTCGAGCCAGCGCAGGCCCTGCCCGCTGTTGAAGGCGTTGGGCGGAGCCGTCATCGGTTCGACGGCGATCGCCGTACCGAGACCGCCGTCCTTCGGAAAGATGCGGGTGGTGAACACCTGCACATACGCGAAATCGGATTCCTGCCACAGCTCCACGAAACGTCCGTCCGGCGCGGTGAGTCGGTGGTGGCTCACCCCGTCCACCGAGGTGACTCCGCCGAAGGCATCGTCGAGATCGAGGTCGGCCACCAGCCGACCGGCGCGCAGGTCATAGCCTGTACCGTCGACAGAGCTCTCGCGGATCGGGTTGAGCCGGGCATCCGTCTCAAAACGGGTTCCGGCGGCCACCGCAAGGGTGAGCTCGTAGGTCGGCACGTTGCCGAGGCGCAGGAACGGATGCGTTCCAACCGCATACGGGGCGCTTTTCTCACCCACATTGACTACGCCATGGGTCACGCGGATGCCATCGTCCACGAGTTCATAGCGCACCGTCGTGTCGAGCATGAAGGAATACCCACGGGTCGGGTGCACCGTCGCGGCCAGCGTCACGGCATCCGGAGTGCGTTCCACCACAGAGTACGGGCGATCCCGCAGAAGCCCGTGCAGGGCGTTGTGCATGGCGGGTTCGGTGATGTCCAGTACCTGCGCTGAGCCCTCGTGAATCCACAGGCCGTCTTCGACCCGATTGGGCCAAGGCACGAGCACGATGCCATCACCGAATGGTGGTACCGCGTGCTCGGCGTAGGGCTCGGTGAGGTCGATGCCGCCGATCGAGAGCACTCGCAGCGATGCGGCGACCTCGGTGATCACGGCGACCGCCTCGCCGTGCGGGGTGGACTTCGAGAGGACGAACTGAACTCCGGTGGGGGCACGCATGCGGCCAGCCTAGCGAGCCAGAACGATGCGGAGACCCGTGGCCGCGAGCAGCCCGAGCTCACTCGCGTCCGCCTCTACCCCGGTGATGAGGGTGTCTATCTTGTCAATCGGCGCAACGCGACTCAGCTGGGTGATCCCGAGCTTGGAGCTGTCGGCCACCACGATACAGCGGGCGGATGCCTCGAGCATCCGTCGCTTCAGGTCCGCCTCCGGCAGGTTGACGTTGGTGATGCCCGAGACGGCATGCACCCCGCTGCAGCCGATGAAGGCAAGGTCGGCTCGGATGCGGTCGAACACCACACCGGCGAGCGGGTCGACGAGTGAATGCTGCAGCGGACGCACGGTACCCCCGGTGACGACCACGGTGAATCGTGGGATCACGGGTTCGAGCAGCAGCGCGATATTCAGCGCGTTAGTGATGACGACAACACCCTGAAGGTCGTCGCGGTCGAGGAGAGCCGACGCGATTGCGGTGGTCGTGGTGCCCACGTCCAGCACGATGGCCTGGTGAGACTGCACGAGGGACGCGGCTTCGCGCCCGATGCGCGCCTTCTCCTGTTGACCCGCGAGCATGGAGTGCTCGAAGGCACGCTCAAGGCTGCCGTGCCGGCCAACGATGACTGCGCCGCTGCCTGCCACTGCCCCGCCATGAACGCGGTGAACCGCGTGAGCCTCGGCGAGGGCATCGAGATCGGAGCGCACGGTGACCTCCGAAATATCGAAGAGCTGACTCAGTTGCGCCACCTTCGCGAACCCACGCTCCTCGATGATTGACAGTATCCGCTCCCGACGGGCCGCTGCAGGCGGGCTGGATCTCGGATCAGGCATGGGCTCATCTTCGATTACTTGTGTTTTCTTGTCAATGGCAGGTATCGTTTATTTGGTTTCGAAACCCGTGTCTTCGACATGCCACCCCGGTTCGCCTGCAGAGAGTCGCTATGCCATCGATCATCAAACGCGAATACCGGCTGGCTGATGGTCGCGAGCTCATCTATTTCGACGATGCCGACACGACACTCTCGCCAAATCGCGCTCCGGATGCCCGTCACCTCGATCCGCGGCCAGACAGCGCCCGTATGCGCCAGGATCCGCTCACCGGCGAGTGGATCTCCATTGCCGCGGCCCGCCAGAATCGCGTAGTCCTGCCACCGACAGACCAGGATCCACTCGCACCGGCGAGTGCTACGAACCCCTCGGAGATTCCGGATGACTATGACGTCGCTGTCTTTGAGAATCGCTCCCCGAGCTTCGGCCCGGAGATCGCGGCCGCTTTCACCAGCGCCGAGCTCACGAGCATCGGTCTCGGCCGCAGCCTGCCCTCGATCGGGCGCTGCGAGGTGGTTTCGTTCAGTCCCGAACACGAGGGGGCATTCGGCAGCGTGAGCCGCTCGCGTGCCCGCACGGTGATCGAGGCCTGGGCCGACCGTACGGAGGCCTTGTCGGCCCTCCCAGGCGTGCAACAGGTCTTTCCATTCGAAAACCGCGGGGAGGCCATCGGCGTCACCCTGCGGCATCCGCACGGCCAGATCTACGCTTACCCGTACATCACGCCGCGCACGACCCAGCTGCTCGACTCGATCGCCCGCTTCGGACCGGGACTATTTGCGTCGATCCTCAAATTCGAGTCTGCGTCTGAGCGGGTCGTTCTGCGCGGCGAGCACTGGACAGCGTTCGTGCCATTCGCCGCCCGCTGGCCCATCGAGATTCACCTGCTGCCGCACCGGCACGTGCCCGACTTCGCGGCCACCTCGACCGAGGAGCGCGATGAGCTCGCCGGGCTCTACCTGCGGCTGCTGCGCGGCATCGACGAGCTCTACGACACTCCGACTCCCTACATCGCAGCGTGGCACCAAGCACCGGTCACGACCGGTCGTGACGACATCCGCTTGATGTTGCAAGTCACCTCGCCCCGCCGGGCAGAGAGCAAACTGAAGTATCTTGCCGGATCGGAAGCCGCCATGGGTGCCTGGATCGGCGACGTCACCCCCGAACAGACGGCCGGCTTCATTCGGGATGCTCTCACTCGAGTAGAGGACCCCCAGTGACCGAAATCGACATTCGCGACGACGTGCAGGCGAAGTTCCTTGCGCTCTACGGTTACGAGCCTGCGGGACAGTGGTCAGCACCCGGACGAGTGAATCTCATCGGCGAGCACACCGACTACAACCTCGGCTTCGTGCTGCCCTTTGCCATCAACCGCCGCACATTTGTCGCGCTCGGACTGCGCGAGGACCGCGTGATCCGAGTCGCAAGCTCCTTCGCCGACGAGGTCGTGGAAATCCCCCTCGCCGAACTCGCCCCCGAGGCGCTGCACGGCTGGAGTGCCTACCCGCTCGGCGTCGCCTGGGCCCTCAGCGAACACGGGGCGGAGCTCGCCACCGTTCCCGGCGTCGACATCTTCATCGAGTCCGACGTGCCGGTCGGAGCGGGGCTCTCCTCGTCTGCGGCCATCGAGAGCGCGGTGGCGATCGCCCTCAATGACGTCTGGCGACTCACTCTCTCCCGCCCCGTCCTCGCTCAGGTCGGCCAGCGGGCGGAAAACGTGGTCGTCGGTGCCCCCACCGGCATCATGGACCAGTCCGCATCGCTGCTCGGCCAAAAGGACTGCGCCGTTTTTCTCGATTGCCGCAGCCTGGAGTCGGAGATCGTTGACCTCGGTCTCGAAGCCGCGGGCCTGGTGGTGCTGATCATTGATACCGGCGTGAGCCACGACCACTCCACCGGCGGCTATGCGGAGCGCCGAGCATCCTGCGAACTTGGAGCGCGGATGCTCGGAGTCGAGACACTGCGCGACGTGACGGTCGACGAGCTTCCGCGCGCGCGCGAGATCCTCGACGACGTGACCTTCCGCCGGGTGCGTCACGTTGTCACCGAGAACCAGCGCGTGCTCGACACCGTCGACGTGCTCCGCAACCTCGGGCCGGTGGGTATCGGGGATCTGCTCGACGCCTCACACCGCTCAATGCGCGATGACTTCGAAATCTCGGTGCGCGAGCTGGACCTCGCCGTGGAAACGGCACAGTCGAATGGCGCGATCGGAGCCAGGATGACCGGAGGCGGCTTCGGCGGAGCGGCGATCGCCCTCATCCGCTCGGATGAACTTTCCCGCCTTCAGGTTGCGATCGACGGCGCATTCGCGGAACATGGTTTTGGCCAGCCTGATACTTTCGTGGTGACGGCCGCGCAGGGAGCCTCGCGCGAAAACTGATCCCCCGAGCACTCAGGAGCCACCAGTGAGAGCCAAGACGATGTTCGGTGCGGTCACCGGTGCATTCTTGGTGGCGCTGCTGGCAGCATGCAGCGGGCCGACGACCAACGCCGATCCGACCCTGCGACCGACGGCGACGCCGAGTCCCTCGGCCAGCTCGAGCGCGGCGTCGACGCCAAAGGACGTGCTCTTCACGATCACGGCGAATGTGCGGGACAAGACCGGCAATACCATCGCGATCGGGCTCACCGCCCACAAGCCACTGCCCTACAGCGATAGCTCCGCCAAATCCCTCATCAAGGAGTTCGTGAGCACCTGCGGCACCGGAGTCGGCACGACCCCGATCACCGCCGACACGCTGGCCGCCAACGGAAGCATCCTGCTCGCGATGGACCTGACCTCGAGCACGCCCGGGAAGCAGTTCGTCTCCCCGATCAATGTCACGCTGGGCAATGTCTACTACGGCCAGTCCGTGATCGGCAAGGGGATTGCCGCGACAGTAGCCTCGCAACCGTGTTCGAGTGGCTTCACCTGGTCGACATCGGGCAGCGCTCACGCGATCGCCGACTTCGAGAGCGGTAATCCGGGCCCGACCCTCAGCAGCTGGAAGTATGCCCTCTACGGCTTCAGTGTGCCGGCGGAATCGAAATCCACGATCGAGGCCTGCAAGGTGACGCTCACGGATAACGCGAAGACGGTAATCGCCGATGTGCCCGGTTGGGATCCGGCCCAATCCGCGACCGGCTACGCCTGCACAATCGGGTACGTCGGCGAGTAGTCGCTCACCGCCGGGCGGTAACGCCAGTCGCAGTATGCGGGTGCCGCTAACGCCTCGCGGAGGGGGCTATCGCCTCGCGGAGGGGCTGTCGCCTCGCGGAGGGAGCTGTCACCTCGCGGAAGGAGCTGTCACCTCGCGGAGGGACTGTTACCTCGCGGAGGGGATGAGCGTCGGGTGGCCCGCGGAGGAGATGAGAGTTTGGTGGCTCGCGGAGGGACTGTCGCCTCGCGGAGGGAGGTGTAACTCCCGCCGCGAGGACTTTTCAGCTCCACGAGCGGGCATATCCCCCGCCACGGCGGCACGGGGCCCGCCACAGCGGCACGGGGCCCGGGACGGCGGCCCGGGACGGGGGGTTACCCGTCCAGCATCGCGAGCACGGACTCGGGCTTCGAAATGCCGCGGGCTAGGTCCGGGGCCGCGATGGCCTCAGCGTATCCGGTGCGGAGCGGCAGGATACCCGCCCAGGTCGAGCCAGCAACATCCGCCGGGCCATCTTCCGGCCACCCGTCGGATACCTTCAGCGTCCACTCGTCAACGGTCATCCGCAGCACGAGCGTCGCCGCGAGCTCTTTCGCCGAGTGAGAGCGTAATTCGACGACGCGGCCGGGGATGAGTCCCTCGGTCACGAGATCGAGGGCTGCGACCTGGTCAATAACAGTCGCGCAGCTGCCGAAGAGCACCGCGCTGCGGTAGTTCATCGAGGACTCGAAGGCGGATCGGGCGATCACGAGAGCGTCGATCGCCGTCACCGAGAGGGCGACGGGCACACCTGTGGCGAGCAGTCGAAGCCAGTGGGAACCGGTGGACCCGTGCAGCAGGATGTGCGCGCCATCCGTCACAATCGCGATCGGAAGCACCCGCGGCAGGCCGTCTTCCACGAAGGCGAAATGCCCGACGCGCGCATCACGCACCAGCGCGGCGAGCGCGGCGAGATCCGGTGCGACGAATTTCTCAGGCATGCGGGCCGGAGTCGGCATACGGGCCGGAGGCGGCATGCGGGCCGGATTGGTGTGACCGGGGCCGCTCACAACCGCTCCGCCGCGGCAACGACGTTGTACATGAGCATGGCGCGGGTCATCGGGCCCACCCCACCGGGCACCGGCGAAAGAAACGCCGCGACCTCGGCGACTCCGGGATCGATGTCGCCGAGGAGCTTCGCCTTTCCCGTGTCGGGACTGATCACCCGGGTGATCCCCACATCGAGCACCGCGGCACCGGGCTTCACCCAGTCGGCCTTCACCAGACCGGGCACGCCGACGGCGGCGATCACGATGTCGGCGCGACGCACCTCCCCGGCGAGATCGACGGTGCGCGAATGGGTGAGGGTGACTGTGGCATCCACACCCTTATTGGTGAGTAGGAGTCCGAGCGGGCGGCCTACGGTGAGGCCACGACCGATCACGACCACGTGCCTGCCAGCTATCGGTACGTCATAGCGTCGCAGCATCTCGACGAGCCCGGCCGGAGTACACGGCAGGGGCGAATCGAGCACACCGCTGACGCCGAGCACAAGTCGGCCAAGGTTGGTCGGGTGCAGCCCGTCGGCGTCTTTTGCCGGGTCCATGAGCTCGAGCATCGCGTTCTCGTCGATGCCAGCCGGCAGCGGCAACTGGATGATGTAGCCGGTCACGGCCGGGTTCTCGTTGAGGTCCCGGATGGCGGAGCGCACCTCATCCTCCGTCGCATCCGCCGGAAGGTCGACCCGGATCGACTCGATGCCGAGCTCGACACTGTCGCGGTGTTTGCCTGCGACATAGGAGAGTGATCCCGGATCGCTGCCCACGAGCAGGGTGCCGAGTCCGGGATGGATGCCGCGGGCCTTGAGTGCGTCGATGCGTCCGACCAACTCGTTCTTGACTGCCGTTGCGGTGGTGACGCCGTCCATGCGTACTGCGGTCATGAGTTCAGTCCTTTCACGAAATCCGCACAGTCTTACTCGTCCTAAGGATCACCCTCGCGCGCCCGATGTGACCGGGACGGTACGAAGCTGACCCTTCGCGAGCTATCGAGGGGTCAGGACCAGGTTCCGGGCGAGACGAGCCCCGGGTACAGCGGGTAGCCGTCGGTCAGCTTCAGCACGCGGGCGCGGAGGGCCGCTACATCGAGGGACGGCTTGAGTGCTGCGGCGATGATGTCGGCGACCTCGGTGAACTCCTCGTCGCCGAATCCGCGCGTCGCGAGAGCCGGCGTTCCGATGCGCACGCCAGACGGTGTCATCGGCGGGCGCGGATCGAACGGTACAGCGTTACGGTTCACGGTGATGCCAACCGAGTGCAGGATGTCCTCGGCTTCCTGGCCGTGGATGGTGGCGTTGCGCAGGTCAACGAGCACGAGGTGCACGTCAGTACCGCCGGTGAGTACATCGATGCCCGCGGCAGTCGCGTCCGGCGCGGTGAGGCGTTCGGCGAGGATTTGGGCGCCGCGGATGGTGCGCTCCTGGCGGTCCTTGAATTCGGGTTCGGCCGCGAGCTTGAATGCCGTCGCCTTCGCCGCGATCACGTGCATGAGCGGTCCGCCCTGCTGGCCAGGGAAAACGTTCGAGTTGATCTTCTTCTGCAGCTCGAGGTCGTTGTTGAGGATGAAGCCAGAGCGTGGTCCGCCGATGGTCTTGTGCACCGTGGAGGAGGTGACATGCGCGTGCTGCACGGGATTCGGGTGCAGGCCAGCGGCAACGAGGCCGGCGAAGTGCGCCATGTCCACCCAGAGGGTGGCTCCCACCTCGTCGGCGATAGCACGGAAGGCGGCGAAATCGAGCTGGCGCGGGTAGGCGCTCCAGCCGGCGATGAGCACCTTCGGACGGGTCTCGAGAGCCTTCTGACGCACGACGTCCATGTCGACGAGGTAGGTCTTCGGGTCGACACCGTAGGAGTGAGACTCATAGAGCTTGCCGGAGAAGTTGAGCTTCATGCCGTGCGTGAGGTGGCCACCGTGCGAAAGTTCGAGTCCGAGGATGCGATCACCCGGGGTCGCGATCGCGGCGAGCACGGCCGCGCTGGCGGATGCCCCGGAGTGCGGCTGCACATTGGCGTAGGCCGCGCCGAAGAGGCTCTTGGCCCGGGAGATCGCGAGAGTCTCCGCGACATCCACGAACTCGCAGCCGCCGTAGTAGCGGCGACCGGGGTATCCCTCGGCGTACTTGTTGGTGAGAACCGAGCCCTGGGCCTCCAGCACGGCGCGCGGAACGAAGTTCTCGCTCGCGATCATCTCGAGCGTGCCGCGCTGGCGATCGAGCTCTTGCTCGAGAACGCGGGCGATCTCGGGGTCGACCTCACTGAGGGGTGAAGTGAAGCTGTGGAGGGAAGTGAAGCTGGGTGAAGGCACTGGCGTTGCTCCTTGGGGACATATCCGGATGGAACTAAGGTATCCGGTTCGGCCCAGGCGAACGGCCGAATCGATGTCAGTCGTTCCCCGATGGATGCCCATCTCAACGCCAGTCACGACCACTGAATCTTAGCCTGCTCGGCTGACCGGCAGAATGAACCATCGGTGCAGTCGAAAATGCGGATTAATCCACGGCGTGCTCGCACGCTGCGGGCGCTAAAGTTATGGGCCACCAGACCCGAATCGAAGGACACCCATGGATGCATTCCTGCGAATGAACATCATCGACGGGCCCTCCGTCGGCGTTGTCTACACTCTGGCGCTCGGTGCATTGATCTACCTCGCCGTGCGTCGGCCGACGCGACACGGGATCATCGCCGGAGTCGCCGCGCTGCTTGCGGGATCGGTGGCGGCCCTCGTCACGCTCTGGATCGTGAGTGCGACAAATGCCTTCGGTGTCGATCTCAGCACAACCACCTCGATCTGGGTCATCCTGACGTTCGCTGCGATCTGCTTCGCCGTCGTCAATCTTTGGAGGTCGAACTGGGTACGGAGGGTGATCGCTTCGGTCGCTATCGTGCTGTTCGCCGTGACCGGTACCGTCGCGATCAACGCCGACTTCGGCCTCGATCGCACAGTCGCGGACCTGGCGGGCATTTCCATCGAAAAGCCCATCGCACTGCCGAAGCCGGATGCGAGTCGCACTCCCCTCGCCGGAGAAGCGCTGTGGTCCACTTGGGAGGCACCGAAAGACCAGCGCGCCAAAGGGACCACCGGCACCGTGATCATCCCGAACACCCTCTCCGGTTTCCACTCCCGCCCCGCCGCCATCTATCTGCCGCCCGCAGCGCTGGTGAAAAACCCCCCGGCCTTACCCCTCGTCATCATGCTCATGGGGCAGCCGGGCAACCCCGACCCGACCTCCCAGAAATTGGTCCTCGACGCCTTCGCGGCCCGCCACAACGGGCTGGCGCCGATCGTACTGGTGCCCGACCAGCTCGGTGATCCCACGACAGATCCCCTGTGCCTCGACACTGCCCTGTACGGCAAGTCCGAGACCTTCCTCGTGGGCGATGTGGTGGCGTGGGCTCGAGCGAACCTGCACGTGCTGCCCGATGCCGCCCACTGGACGATTGCCGGTTTCTCGAACGGCGGGCAGTGCGCAGTCTCACTCGGGGCCAAGCATCCCAAGATCTGGGGCAACGTGCTCGACATCTCCGGCGAGGAGTACCCGGGATCGGACCGGCCGATACAGACCCTGGCGCAAGCATTCGCCGGCAATACATCCGCCTACCTGGCCACCCGGCCCCTGACCGTGCTTGCGGCCCACCACTACTCCAACACCGTCGGCATCTTCACCGTTGGTTCTAACGATGCCAAATACATGGCGCAGGCGAAGACGGTGGAGGCCGCGGCCCACTTATCGGGCTGGAAGACGACGTACTTCGAAGTCCCCGACGGTGGCCATGCGATCGGTGCCCTCATCGGCGGCTTGCAGGAGGGTTACAGCGTGCTCTACCCACGCCTCGGGCTCTCGGATCCCACGACCGCTCCCTGAGCCCCCTCCCGGTCTGCCTAATGGTCGAGAACGCGGCGCGGTGGACGCTGCCGAAGCAGGTCATCCGAGATGAGCACGAGCACGATCGACAGCACCAGGATGCCCGCGAAGACGAAGGGTAGCGATCCGAGTCCGAGCGTTCCAAGCAACACCGCACCGAGCAGCGCACCACCGCCGATGCCGACGTTGAACGCAGTGGTGTAAAACGCGCTTGCGGTATCGCGGATGCGTGCGGGAGCCGCGTGCAGCATCCTGGTCTGGAGAAGCGGAGGGAGGATGCCGATGGCCAACCCCCAGAGGAAGAACGCAGGCAGCGACACGGGCAGCACTCGCGGCACGAAGCCGAGCACGAGTACCGAGGCAAGGAGAACAACAAGCGAAATCATCAGTCCGAGCCGCGGTCGGCGGCCGAGTACAGAGGCGACGATCACGAGCGAGATCGCCCCGGCGATACCGAACGCGAAGAGGGCGGGGCTCACCGCCGATGTACCAAGACCGACGGCCCGAGTGAGGTACGGCGCGACAAAGGTGTAAAAGCAGTATTCGCCGATCATGATGATCGCGGTGATCACGCAGACGAAGACGACGGCCATGGCTGAATGGTCCCGCCGCGGGACACTCGACTGACGGAATTCATCGTCGAGAACCGTGATGCCGCCGGTTGCAGTGCCCACCACGGCGGCGCCGGCGAGGTGATCGACACGGGGCAGAAACCGGTACACGAAGCCGGCCCCGATAATGAGCAAAATCCCGAGCACGAAGAAGCTCGCGCGCCAGCCGATGGCATGGCCGAGGGCGGTTCCGAGGGGAACACCCAGCACGAAGGCGAGCGAACCGCCACCGAG
>JANYIZ010000063.1 GCA_025408445.1 Frigoribacterium sp.
AGACGAGGCGCAGGTCTACTCGTATGACGTGCCCCCGGGGCTCACGACCGCAAACCCGGCGCTCGCAACGCTCGGGATCGACCTCGAAATCGCTCGGGATGCCGCCGGTGCCGACCTGGTGCACTCACACACCTGGTACGCGAACGGGGCTGGCCACATCGCGCAACTGCTTCACGGTATTCCTCATGTGGTTACAGCCCACAGTCTCGAGCCGCTCCGACCCTGGAAAGCCGAACAACTCGGTGGCGGCTATCGGGTCTCGAGCTGGATCGAGCGCGATGCTTTCACCGCGGCTGACGCCGTCATCGCGGTGAGCCACGGCATGCGTCGCGATATTCTGCGGGCCTATCCGATGATCGACGAGGCGAAGGTCTCTGTCGTTCACAACGGCATCGATCTCCACTCCTGGCATCCGGTCGAGGACGACACCCTCGTGCGCTCGCTCGGCATCGATCCGGACCGCCCTTCGGTGGTCTTCGTCGGACGGATCACCCGGCAGAAAGGCTTGCCATACCTCTTGCGTGCGGCGGCTTTGCTCCCGCCCGAGGTACAGCTGGTCCTCTGCGCGGGCGCGCCAGATACCCCCTCGATCATGGCTGAGGTACGAGCCGGGGTCGCCGAACTGCAGAAGACTCGTACGGGAGTCGTCTGGATCGAAGAGATGCTGAGCCGACATGACCTCTCGGCCGTGCTCACCTCGGCAACGACCTTCGTCTGTCCGTCCATTTACGAGCCGCTCGGCATTGTCAATCTCGAAGCAATGGCCTGTGGGGCGGCGGTTGTCGGCACGGCGACCGGCGGCATCCCGGAGGTGATCGACGACGGCGTGACCGGTCGGCTGGTGCCGATCGACCAGGTTGACGATGGCACGGGTACGCCGCGTGATCCCGATCGATATGTCACCGACCTCGCCCGGGCGCTCATCGAGGTCATCGGCGATCCGCAGGCGGCTCGACGAATGGGAGAGGCCGGCCGAGCCCGCGCGCAGCGGGACTTCGGCTGGGACCGTATCTCAAGACGCACGCAGGAGATTTACCGATCAGTGCTGTAGCGCCATCCATGGGCGGGCTTCGGGCGTTGGCGGTCGAAGGAATCATCCCACCGGAAAGGTAGGGTTGAGTCCATGGCCAGCGTCCTCCAGCTTTCCGACGTCTCCGTCGTCCGAGAAGGCAACCACATTCTCGATTCCGTCAACTGGACAGTCGAGGACAACGAGCGTTGGGTCATCCTCGGTCCGAATGGCGCGGGAAAGACCACCCTGCTGCAGCTCGCCTCGGCGATGATCCACCCCACCGCGGGCATCGTGAAGATCCTCGATTCCACTCTTGGGCGCACCGACGTGTTCGAACTGCGACCCCGCATCGGTTTTGCCTCGACGGCGATGGCCCGGCGTATCCCCGCCACCGAACGGGTGCTGGATGTTGTGCTCACGGCCGCCTACGCCGTCGCCGGGCGATGGAACGAGGCCTACGAAGATATCGATGTGCGCCGCGCCCAGCGGGTTCTCGCCGAATGGAAGCTCGACCACCTCGAAGAACGTCGGTTCGGACAGCTGAGCGACGGTGAGCAAAAGCGGGTACAGATCGCTCGTTCCGTGATGACTGATCCCGAGCTGCTCTTACTCGACGAACCGGCCGCCAGTCTCGACCTTGGCGCTCGTGAAGAGCTGCTGCAGCTACTCGGTGGGTACGCGCGTGCTGAGCAGGCTCCCGCCATCATCATGGTCACCCATCACGTGGAAGAGATCCCGCTGGGTTTCGGAAACGCCCTGCTGCTTTCTCAGGGTCGCATCACTGCGGCGGGACCGATTGGAGAGGTGATCACTTCGGAGAAGCTGACCGAAGCCTTCGGTCTGGATCTTCGAGTCGAGGAGAGCGCTGGGCGATTCACGGCGCGCGCCGCGGAATCTTCCTGACACAGCGCAGCGGGTCGACACTGACCATCTCTGGTAAAGTGTTGCCTTGGCCGATCCGCCGAATTTTTCCCCTCTCCTGTCCCACTACCAAGGAAATTACGATGAAGACTGATATTCACCCCAATTACAGCGCGGTTGTCTTCCGCGATCTCGCGAGCGGCGAGACTTTTCTCACGCGTTCCACGGTGAAGAGCGACAAGACAATTGATCTTGACGGGGTCACTTACCCGGTCATCGACGTCGAGATCTCCTCTGCTTCGCACCCCTTCTATACCGGCAAGCAGCGCATCCTCGACAGCGCCGGCCGCGTCGAGAAGTTCAACTCGCGGTACAAGGGCTTCGGCGCCTGACCCGTCGTCTAACGACGAACACTTAAAAAAGGCGATCGGCCCGGGCCGATCGCCTTTTTTGTGCCTGCCGCACGTCTCGCGAGACGTGACCTGTGCAGTTCAACACTCTCGGGTGCCCCGAAACGCCGAAATTGCACTGTTGACGGCTACTCTCTCCGAAGAAGTGCTTTTGGGCGGACGACGATGGGCGGACGCCGCTGATCGCTCCCGGGAGGGGTTCCTCGTGCGGCGGCAGCCTAGCGCTCGGGCCACGCCCCATCGGCGACGAAGGCGGGGTCTTTCGTGCGACGCATGTATTCCTGGAAACTCGCGGCGCTGTCGGTCGCCCAGCCCACTTGGTGAGTGTGTACCAGGGTGGCGTCCGCTCCGAGGGCGTCTGAGTACTTGCGTGCGATCGCCTGGGCGACTCGACCCGCGGCCACGGCATCCGCTTGCGCATCATGGGCATCCATGAGTTCGACGCCGTAGTATTCCGCAGCCACCTCCAGGGTGCGCTTACCCTTGCGGTACCGGTCCAGGGCCCGATCGATCACGAGCGGGTCGATGATCGGAATTGGATCGTTGAGCGGCTCGATGCCGTATCTCAGGCATTCCCTATTCAACAGGGTCAGGTCGTAGGCAGCGTTATAGATCACGATGGGTACGCCCTGGGCAAGAAGGGCACGCAATACGGCCACGATCTCTGCGACCACCTCGGCCGCATCCCGACCCTCCGCCCGCGCACGCTCGGTAGTGATTCCGTGCACGGCAGAGGCTTGGGCGGGAATCTCAACGCCCGGATCCGCAAGCCAAGACACACCCTTTGGCGCGCCGAGGGCATCCACCACTCCTACGTAGGCAGAGACGATCCGACTGGTCTCAGTATCTATGCCCGTGGTCTCGAGGTCGAAGACTCCGAGACGGTCGTACCAGGATGCGTCTGTGTCGCCGTCGCCATTCACAGTCCCAATCTAGGGCCGACCACCGGCAGCGCCCGGCGACCCGACGTGTAACCAGTAAAAACTCTGCGTACCGAGGGTGAGAGTTATCTCGCCATTCTCGGTGAACGCGGGGAACTCGCCCCCGCCGAAGAGGTCATACAAAGTGGAACCCGCGAACTGCTCCGCCGTGATCGTCACGGCGATCGGGTTGTGCGCGAAGCTGAACACACAGAGCACGTTCTCGGCAGAATCTCCGAACTGGGTACCGGATCCCGCATACGAACGAACGAACGCCAGCACCGATTCGTGGGTGGTCTCGAGCACCGTAAGGGAGCCAAGCCCGAATGTCGGGTGCGCTTTGCGCACGTGGATCACGTTGCGCACCCAGTGCAGCAGCGATCGCGATTGGGCGAGCTGGGATTCCACGTTGATCAGGTTGTAGTTGTAGACGAGGGACTGCACGACGGGCAGGTAGAGCTTGCCGGGGTCCGCGGAAGAGAAGCCGGCATTGCGGTCGGGAGTCCACTGCATCGGTGTACGCGAGGCATCGCGATCTGGCAGCCAGATGTTGTCGCCCATACCGATCTCGTCGCCGTAGTAGAGAAATGGGCTGCCCGGGAGGCTGAAGAGAAGGGCATGAGCGAGTTCGAGCTCGGCGCGGGAGTTGTCGAGCAGGGGAGCGAGTCGGCGGCGGATACCGATGTTGGAGCGCATCCGTGGGTCGTAGGCGTACCAGCCGTACATCGCCTGGCGGTATTCCTCTGACACCATTTCAAGGGTGAGCTCGTCATGGTTACGGAGGAATACCCCCCAGCCCGCACCGTCCGGGATATCCGTCGTTTCGGAGAGAATCCGGGTGAGTTCCGCCGCGTTCTGGGATCGCAGCGAATAGAAAATACGGGGCATCACAGGGAAATCGAAGGCCATGTGGCATTCAGGCTCCTCCTCCGTACCGAAGAACGCGGCAACCTCTCGGGGCCACTGATTGGCTTCGGCAACCATGATGCGACCGGGGAACTCGTCGTCGAACATGGTCCGCACTCGCTTGATGTACTCGTGAGTGGGCGCCTCGCCCTCGCCATTTCCCTCTTCGGATTCGAACAGGTAGGGAATCGCGTCGAGGCGAATCCCGTCGACGCCGAGGTCAAGCCAGAACCGCATGACATCCATCACCGCATTCTGCACGGCGGGATTCTCGAAGTTGAGGTCAGGCTGGTGGGAGAAGAATCTGTGGAAGAAGAATTGGCGTCGCACCGGATCAAAGGTCCAGTTGGACTGTTCGGTATCGACGAAGATCACGCGGATGTTCGGGTACTTCTCGTCAGTATCGCTCCACACGTAATAGTCGCCGTAAGGTCCGTCCGGGTCGGAGCGTGACTGCTGAAACCACTCGTGCTGGTCGGAGGTGTGGTTGAGCGGGTAGTCGATGATGATACGCATATTGCGTTCGTGGGCCTTAGTGACGAGATCCTTAAACTCGTCGAGGGTGCCGAACTCGGGCAGGATGGCGCGGAAGTCAGACACGTCGTACCCGCCATCGCGCAGCGGCGACTGGTAGAAGGGCGGAAGCCAGAGCGCATCGATGCCGAGCCACTGCAGGTAGTCGAGCTTCGAGAGCAGACCCTGAAGGTCGCCAGACCCGTCCCCGTTGCTGTCGACGAACGCGCGAACCATGACCTCGTAAAACACCGAGCGCCGGTACCACTGTGGATCGAGGGTCAGTCCGGGCAGTTGAATGGGTGCGGTGAAGCTCACTGTGCTCCTCTCAAGAGCAGGGTCGCTAATGGCGCCGAGATCAATTCTTCACGGGCTCCTCAAGTCTAGGCGCGAGTGTGAAACGCCCGCGTAACTTCGTATCCGTAGACTCAGGGCAATGTCTGTTCACTCGCCGTACGCCGAATTGCTCGACCGGATGCCCATTGAGCGACGAGAGGTCGTGATCCTCGGGAGTACGACTCGCTATTGGGTATACGGACCGGTCGATGCTCCCCTCACGATCGTCATTGCGCACGGGTACCGTGGAGAACATCACGGACTAGAGCCGGTGATCGCCCAGCTGCCCGGGATTCGATGGATCGGGCCCGACATGCCGGGCTTCGGCGAGTCCACTCCTCTGACCGAAGTACCCCACTCGATCGATGGTTTCGCAGAGTGGCTCACTGCCTTCGTCGACACGCTCGGCCTCAGCGGCACCGCGGTCATGCTCGGCCATTCGTTCGGCACGATCATCTCGGCCAAGGCCGTGTCTGCCGGTCTGAAGACGCCGGCGCTCATCCTGGTCAATCCCATCTCCACATCCGGGCTCGAGGGTCCAAGCAAGTTCGCCACGGTGGTCACGGTTGCCTTCTATCGACTGGCCGGTCGTTTGCCGGATCGATGGGGAGCTTTTCTGCTCAAACGCTGGATTGTGGTGCAGTTCATGAGCTCGACTCTCGCAAAGACGAAGGATCGAGACTTGCGCCGGTGGATCCACGACCAACATCACACCTATTTCAATAATTTCGCGAGTCGGGACTCGGTGGTCGAAGCCTTCGAGGCCTCGGTTGGTTCAGACGTGAGCACCTATGCCGGGGGCATCCATATTCCGACCCTTCTCATCGCTGCGGAACTCGATGACATCACCCCCGTGCAGGCCCACCGCGATCTCGTGGCGACGATGACGGATGCCCGGCTCGAACTGCTCCTTGGCGTCGGCCACCTCATCCACTACGAGGTACCAGAACTCGCGGCGGCGGCCATCCACACCTTCCTCGTCGAGCAGGGCCTTTTCGGATCACTGCCACCCGAGGCCAGCTCCGTCGTGACGGGCTCTGAGCCGGCCCAGCCGTGAAGGTAATCTTCGATTGCCGCTACACCCGGTTAGTTCGTCATGACGGAATCAGCCGGTACACGGCGGGCTTGGTCGAGGCGTTCTCCCGATTGCATCCGGTGACCATGCTCATCAACGACGAAGGTCAGCTACCCATGCTGCCGGATTTGCCGTGGGTGATGGGGCGGCCAGGTACCAGTTGGCTCGAGCCATTCATCGGTATGCTCTCGATCAACAAGTGGAAGCCGGACGTCGTTTTCAGCCCGATGCAGACGATGGGTGCAACCGGGCGGCGCTACAAGCTGGTTCTCACCGTGCACGACATGGTTTTCTATCGGATCACCAAGATTCCCGCGGGCTACAGCTGGTTCGTGAGGTTAATCTGGCGGGCGTTCTATCTGACCTATTGGCCACAACGTGCAGTTCTCGCCCGGGCCGACGCCGTGGTCACGGGATCGTATAACTGCGAGCGCGAGATGGTCGAGGCACGGCTCACGCGGCATCCGCCGACCGTGATCCGACCCGGCGTGGTTGATTCCGGACTGCCGCAGCGGGACCGACCGCAATCGAAGAACCTCATTTATATGGGAACCTTCCAGCCCAACAAGAACGTAGAGACGCTCGCACGCGGCATGCATCACCTGCCCGGCTACACCCTCCGGTTGTTGTCTCGCATCACCGCAAAGGATCGCGAGAGGATCGTGGCACTCGCGCCGGAGGGGTCAATTCAGTTCGACAACGGCATCACCGACGAGCAGTACCGCGACGCGCTCGTGGATGCCACGGCGATGGTCACGGCATGTTGGGACGAGGGATTCGGTATCCCGCTGATTGAGGGTGAAGCCGCGGGGGTACCGCTGGTGCTCAGCGATATCCCGCTGTTTCACGAGGTCGGAGGTGACGCAGCGGTGTATTTCGACCACGCTGACCCTGTCGCTTTCGCGGCGGCAGTACGCTCCCTCGAGACTCCCGGGGAATGGCGTCACCGAAGCGAGCTATCGCGCCGACAGTCGGTTGACTTCAGCTGGGACGAATCGGCTCACCGACTGCTCGCTCTGCTCACCGGCCTGGTACCGATGCGCGAGTCAGTCGGTATCTAGACGCCCTTTTCAGAAAAGCGGATCTGAGCCGACTTCGCGCTGTTCGACGGCGTTCTGGTCGTCGAGGTCACCGCAATCGTCCGTGATTGATTCGACCTCGATCGGGTCGTCGAACAGCACAAGCTCGAGCGCACCGTCCACGTGTCGAAAGCTATGGACCGAACCGTTGGTGATCGGGATCCCACGGTGAGCGCGCGTCTTCGGCGACACGTGATTGACCACCGTGCGGATCACACCGCCGTGAGTGGTCACGATGAGCCGGCCATCACCAGCCGAAGCGTCACGCTCCTGTTCGTGGCGTTGGGCGAGTTCTACGAGCGCCGGGATAACCCGGGCTGCGACATCCTCCCTCCGTTCACGCCCGGGAACCGCGGTGTCTCCCGGAAAGAGTCGCAGGAGTTCGCGGTCGTCAAGTCCCTCGGCTTCGCCGTATCGCCTCTCGGCGAGTGCGTCGAGCACGTGGATCCGAGATGGATCGATCCCCACAGCGTCGGCGATGATCACGCCGGTCTCAAAAGCACGGGACAGGGGGCTGGAGGCCATCCCGTCCCAGGAGCGTCCCGCGAGCAGCCGACCGGTACGTTCGGCCTGGAGCCGACCGGTGTTGTTGAGTGGGATGTCGGTGCTTCCCTGAATACGCCTGGCGAGGTTCCAGTCGGTCTCACCGTGTCGCACGAGATAAATCAATGTCATGCGCGCAGGTCCTTCGCCGTTGACGGGCCCGGTCTCACCGACCTGCTTCCGACCAGGAAGAGTCAGACAGCGAGTCGGAGAGCGAGTTCGGCGAGTGTCTCCGAGGTGCCCGCGTCAAGCTTAACTGTCGCGCGAGGATCACCCTTGGTGACACCTCGATTCACGATGACAACAGGCACGCGCCGCTTGGAAGCTTGGTCGAGCAGACGGATACCGGAGTTGACGACAAGGGACGATCCGGCGATCAGGAGCGCTCCGGCCGCCTGCAGAAGCGCACTTGCCTCTGAAAACTTCTCCGTGGGGATGAATTCGCCGAAGAACACGATGTCGGGCTTGAGGATGCCGCCGCAGACCGTGCAATCCGGAGTGACGAAGTCGGCGATCTGGGTGAATTCCACATCTCCGTCTGGACCCAACTCGAAAGAGTCGGGTTCGTCGAGCCATTCGTTCGCGCGTGCGATGCGTTCCGAGACATCCGATCGGGCGAAGGTCTGGCCACAGGTGAGACAGCGCACGCGGTCCATGGTGCCGTGCAGGTCAACAACCCGCTGCGAGCCGGCCCGGAGATGAAGACCATCGACGTTCTGGGTGATGATGCCGTTGACGATTCCGCGAGCTTCGAGGTCGGCGAGGGTTCGATGCCCGTCGTTCGGGGAGGCGCCGTCGAAGCGCTTCCACCCCAGGTGGCTTCCGGCCCAGTAGCGCTTGCGGTACTCTGCGTCCTTCAAGAACTGCTGGAAAGTCATGGGGTTCCGCGGGGGAGCGCCGTCCCCCCGGTAGTCAGGGATCCCCGAATCAGTGCTCATTCCCGCGCCCGTGAGCACGGCAACCGTTCGGCCGCGGAGCGCGTCGGCGGCTGAATCCAACTCTGCGGCGGTCGCTACCGGCCAGTCGTGTAGAGCAACACGAGTCACAAGCAACGCTCCTCTCACGGTCCACTGCACCGACCAAATCCCGTTAAGAATAAACAATCGAGTTTTCGGATATGTTTCCGAATGCTGGCAGTGTGAGCCTTCCCTGATCGAAAACCATCACCACGACGCCGAATTCGGCGGCAGGAGTTTCATGCACATCGTGCGAATCGACGACCTTGGTCATCCCGGCCTTGCCGACTATTCGGGGCTGACCGATGTGGCCCTGCGGCGGCGCAGTGAACCGGCTGGCGGGCTCTACATCGCCGAATCGTCGAAGGTAATCTCCCGGGCGATCACGGCTGGTCACCGGCCACGATCGATTCTCGTGCAAGAGCAGTGGCTGCCCGAGATGGAAGCGTTGCTTGCATCCTGTGACGTGCCAATTTATGTGGGTTCACCAGAGCTGCTCGAGAATCTCACCGGATTCAACCTGCATCGGGGCGCCCTCGCGGCGATGCATCGACCGCCGTTGCCCGCGGTTTCGGAGGTGATCAAGGGAGCACGTCGCGTGGTCGTGATCGAGGACGTCGTGGACCACACGAATGTCGGCGCAATTTTCCGAGCAGCCGCCGGACTTGGTGCTGATGCCGTACTCGTGACTCCGCGCTGTGCGGATCCGCTCTACCGAAGAAGCGTGCGGGTCAGCATGGGGACGGTACTCCAGGTGCCGTGGACTCGACTTCCCGAGTGGCCGGAGGGCGCCGCAATGCTCAAGAGCGCCGGCTTCCACCTTGCCGCCCTCGCCCTTGCCGACGACGCCGTGGGACTCGACGTCTTGGCAGAGAATCCGCCGGAGAAGATCGCCCTGCTGCTCGGAGCCGAGGGAGACGGCCTGAGCCACGATGCCGTTTCCCACGCTGACACCGTCGTCACGATCCCGATGCTCCATGGGGTGGATTCGCTCAACGTTGCCGCGGCGAGTGCCGTCGCTTTGTGGGCGCTACGGGTGCGGTGATCACGGCGGTTAGTTCGGCGAAAACGTAGCATGGTGCAATGCCGGTGACCGAGGAGACTTCTGTGCTGCCGGTGCCTGGATGGCGAAGGCACCCCGCTCGTCGGCAGCTGATTCGCCGCCGGGTCATCGTGTTCTCGACGACGTCCATTGTCATTGCGCTTGGCGTATATCTGCCGCTGACGCTGCTTGGCCCGCTCGCGCCAACGTCGCCCCAGCTCGTGCCATTCACCACTCCCGGCCGCACCGCCGCCGTTGCGATGCTGCCGGGCTACGGTGCAAGCGCGGTGGGCGCGATCGGGTATCCTGAAGTCTTCGCAACGGCAGGGAGCACCGATCCGCTGCCGATCGCGAGCATCAGCAAAATTGTCACAAGTCTCGTCGTATTGGAGGCAAAGCCTCTCATTCTCGGCGATCCTGGACCGACGATAACGTTCTCGGCAACAGACGCCGCCCTCAGGGCCAAATACGTGGCGCTCAACGGGGAGACAAAACCTCTTGCCGCTGGCTCGACCATCAGCCAGCTGGACCTCATGCGGGTCACACTCGTCGCCTCGGCGAACAACTACGCGGATGCCCTCACCGGCTGGGCCTTCGGCTCTCCTGTCGCCTTCGAGATTGCCGTGACCGCGTGGCTCTCGTCGCACGGCCTCCACCACACCACGATTGTGGAGCCCACCGGCATTAATCCCGGAAACGTCAGCACAGCGACAGACCTCGTCGAAATCGGTAAACTCGCCCTCGCCAACCCCGTGGTCGCCTCAATTGTCTCGACCGAGTCGATGACGCTCGCTGGAGTGGGCAGCTTCGCGAACACGAACACCCTGCTGGGACAATTCGGTGTCGACGGCATCAAGACGGGCACGCTCAACGGATCGTCCAACCTGCTTTTCGCCGCAACGTTTCGCTATGGCAGTCACGCCGTTACGGTGGTCGGCGCCGTCGTCGGTGCGTCAAACCATAAGGCGGTGGATGCCACGGTCACGACGCTCCTTGCAGGGTTGAAGGCAGGATTCCACGAGATCACTCTTGCGAAAAAGGGAGAGCCGTTCGCCAATTTCACAACGGCATGGTCCCAGAAGGCCAGGGCCGTGTCCAGCAGCGCAGTGTCAGTGCTGGTCTGGAGCAACACGCCTGTTACGGCGGTGATCTCGGCCTACCCGGCCAGAGTCGGAGAGGTTCGCACGTCGATCGGTCGGGTCACCTTTACCGCGGGTAGCCAGTCCGTTGTCGTGCCTCTCACTCTCGATCACAGCCTCGTCGACCCTGGCCCGTGGTGGCGTCTCGGCAACCCAACCCAGTTCATCGACTAATAACGCAGGCGAAGACTGCAGGGCGCGCCGCGTATGCCCGTTGGTGCATAAATGCATTGCTCTTTCAGGATTTGCCTCTAGGGTGAAAATATCCTTTGAGCAATCGCTCGTTCTACCCCGGCTGGGAAGTCATTTCGAATCGAGGTATCGTGAGCGATGCAACTGCGTCCCCGGTGGTAATTTTCACCAAGACCAAGCCGGGCGGCTCGCGCTCTAATCCGACCACCGAATATTCGTCCCTGTTGCGAACTGTGCGCGATGCGGGCCTGCTTCGTCGACGTACCGGGTTTTACGTGATGATGTTTTCCCTCATCACCCTCGCCCTCGGGGGCGCCATTGCCGGATTCGTTCTTCTTGGAAATAGCTGGTACCAACTGCTCATTGCTGGCGCGCTCGGAATCATCCTCACCCAGTACGCCTTTCTCGCACACGAGGCCGCCCATCGGCAGGTATTCGAATCGGGTTGGGCCAACGACATCGCCGGACGCACCCTTGCAAACCTCTTCGTCGGCATCAGCTACTCGTGGTGGATGACCAAGCACAGTCGGCACCACGCCAATCCCAACGTCATCGGCAAAGACATGGACATCGAACGCGATTTCGTGTCGTTCACTCCGGAGGATGCTGCCCGCGCCACCGGCCTGTACGGGTGGGCTACGCGCCGCCAGGGCTACCTGTTCTTCCCTGCGCTACTCCTCGAGGGTATCAACCTTCATATCCTCGGATTCAAAACGGTGTTTGGACGCGACCGGGTTGACCGTCGCTGGGTCGAAATCAGCATGCTCGTGCCCCGTATTGCCCTCTACGTCGCGGTAATCTTCATGTTTCTCCCGGTCGGCATGGCCTTCGCCTTTATCGGGGTACAAGTAGCCGTGTTTGGTTTGTACATGGGAGCGTCGTTCGCCCCCAACCACAAGGGAATGCCAATTCTGGCGCACGACAGCAAGGTCGACTTCCTCCGCCGCCAGGTGCTCACCTCGCGGAATATCACGGGATTGGGTACGACCACGTTCATGGGTGGACTCAACTATCAAATTGAGCACCACCTGTTTCCCAACATGCCGCGGCCGCATCTCGCGAAGGCTCGAGAGATCGCAAAGGAATATTGCGACTCGCACAATATTCTCTATACCGAGACGACGCTGACAGAGTCATACGGGATCGTAATCGCGTATCTCAACCGTGTTGGGCTTTCTGCCGGTGGCGATCCGTTCGATTGCCCGGCAGCCACGCAGTTCGGTCGCTGACCCGGGGGAGCCCCGTCCGGCTACTGCGCCAGATTGGCCGTACGGTACGGCACCGCATCGGGGCGCTTCGGGACGATGCCGTCACCGGATGATTGATGTCGAATGCGCCTTAGCACCCACGGCACGAGATATTCGTGCGCCCAGCCTATGTCTTCGACTCTGGCATGACGCCACGGCACCCGCTCCAATGGAACGGGATAATACGGCTCGAGATCGTTCTCCACGTTGAGGGCATCGAGCACCATGCGTGCAATTGAGGTATGGCCGATCGGCGAGAAGTGCAGGCGGTCTGGCGCCCACATCCGCGGATCCTTGAGTTCACGAAGTGCCCACATATCCGCGACGACGAGATCGTGCCGAAGGGCGATCGCGTGCAGATTCTCGTTGTAAATCGCAACCTTGCCGCGTGACCGATTGAGCACGGGGGTCATACCGATGTCGGGACCATTGAAGAGCATGACAGTGGCGCCATCCGCCCTCAGTCGCGCGATACCGGTCTCGAGAATCGTCGCGAGCCGGTCCGGATCGGTGTTGGGTCGGATGATGTCGTTGCCACCGGCGGAGATCGAGATGAGGTCGGGGCGAAGCGAGAGCGCGGCATCCACCTGTTCATTCATGATCTGGCGGAGTAACCTGCCACGGATGGCGAGATTCGCGTAGGCAAAATCCTCGGTCTGTTCGCTCAGCACCTCGGCAACCCGGTCTGCCCAGCCGCGATTGCCACCGGGGCTCTTCGGCTCCGGATCCCCGATTCCTTCCGTGAATGAGTCCCCAAGAGCGACATAGCGGGACCAGGGATGCTGCTGAGTCATAGCTCTACCCTGCATCAGATTCACTCCTTCCGCCAAACCGGCGCCTAACAGGCGATTCACTCCGAGTCAAGGCTCTTGTCCCCCAAACGGGGCGAGGTCAGAGTAACTAGCGGCATTCGAGATCCGAATGGCAACAAAACGACTGTTTGGAGAAAAAACCATGGGAATCATCGGTTGGATCATTCTGGGACTTATCGCTGGCGCCATCGCGAAGGCAATTCTCCCCGGTTCTCAGGGGGGCGGATGGCTCATCACCCTTGTTCTCGGCGTCGTGGGTGCTCTGCTCGGCGGATTCCTCGCCAGCGCTCTCTTTGGCATCCCGATGGGAGGCTTTTTCGAGATCCGCACCTGGATCATCGCGATTCTCGGCTCGATTGTCGTACTTCTCATTTACGGCCTCGTGACTCGCGGCTCGCGTCGTCGCACATAACGGCACTTCCCGCGATCGAGGGTCCTCCGTCTTCGGGCGGAGGGCCCGCCGTCGTTAAATCGGATGTCGCGGCACCGTCACCGGTCGAGGTTAAGCTCGACTGATGACCAACCCGCAGCCCTTCGGACCCCAGGTGGGCACCTCGGCCGCGGAGCACCTCTCGCCGTCATTCCCCGAGCGCGCCGCCAGAGGCACCGCGGACAAGCTGCGGGCCTGGCAGCAGGAGGCGTTCGCCGAATACTTTTTGCGGGAGCCGAAAGACTTCCTGGTGGCAGCGACCCCGGGGGCGGGAAAGACCACCTTCGCGCTCCGGCTCGTCACCGAGTTGCTCGCGCAACGCAAGATAGACCGGGTAACGGTCGTGGCGCCGACCGAGCATCTCAAGCGCCAGTGGGCGGACGCCGCGCACCGCGTGGGAGTGCGGCTCGATCCGAGCTTCAAGAACGCGCAGGGCTGGGCCGCCAAGCACTTCCATGGAGTGGCAGTCACCTATGCCCAAGTGGCCACACGTGCGGCGCTCCATCGCTCCATGACCGAGGGGGGACGCACCCTGGTGATCCTCGACGAGGTGCACCACGGAGGAGATGCGCTGAGCTGGGGAGACGCCATCCGCGAAGCCTTCGAGCCGGCGACCCGGCGGCTCTCGCTCACCGGCACGCCCTTTCGATCGGACACCTCCCCGATCCCCTTCGTAACCTACTACCCGGATGAGCACGGCATCCGCACCTCCCAGGCCGACTACGCCTATGGCTACGGCCGTGCCCTTGCCGATGGTGTCGTGCGCCCGGTGATCTTCCTGGCCTACGCGGGACGGATGCGCTGGCGTACCCGCACCGGCGACGAGATGGAGGCGCGGCTCGGCGAGGGCGACACGAAGGACATCACGGCGCAGGCCTGGCGCACGGCGCTCGATCCGGAGGGCCAATGGGTGCCCGCCGTGCTCAAGGCGGCCAATCGGCGGCTCACCGAGGTGCGTCACGGGATTCCGGATGCCGGGGGGCTGGTGATCGCGACGGACCACTACGCCGCACGGGCCTACGCGGACATTCTCGAGAAGGTGACCGGGGAGAAACCCACCGTCGTACTCTCCGACGAGAAAGCCGCGAGCGACCGAATCGCCCAGTTCGCAGTATCCGATTCGCGCTGGATGGTGGCCGTGCGGATGGTGTCGGAGGGTGTTGACATCCCGCGGCTCGGTGTGGGTGTCTACGCGACATCCGCCTCGACGCCGCTGTTCTTCGCCCAGGCTATCGGCCGTTTTGTGCGCACGAGACGTCGGGGGGAGACGGCGTCGATCTTCCTCCCGAGCGTGCCATCGCTTCTTGGGCTCGCCTCGGCGATGGAGTTGCAGCGAGATCATGCCCTCGACCGGGATCCCGGTGAAGGACTCGAAGAGATCCTGCTTGATGACGACGCCGCAGACGAGGCCAATCTGGTCGAGTCCGCCTCTGGCGATGCGTTGCTCTTCGACTTCAAGGCGCTCGGTTCGGAAGCCGCTTTCGATCGAGTGTTGTTCGACGGGGAGGAGTTTGGCGCGGGCGCGGTACCCGACAGCCTCGAGGAGCTCGATTTCATCGGTATCCCCGGTCTTCTCGAGCCGGACCAGGTGAAAGAACTGCTTCGGCATCGGCACCAGCGCCAGGCGCGACGAATCGGTGACCGACAGCGGCAGGCCGACGAGTCCGGCGCTGGGGCGGAGATCGTGCCGCTCTACCGCACTCTCAAAGAGCAGCGCGCGTTGCTCAACTCCCTGGTCGGGATGCGGGCCAAGGGCAGCGGCGAGCCACACGGCATCATCCACGCGGAGCTGCGGCGGATGGCGGGGGGGCCGGCCGTGCCGCAGGCCAGCGTCTCCCAGCTGCAGGCGCGCATCGACCTGCTGCGACGGGGCCTGCGTAGTTGAAAATGGGCTTGCGGATTTTCGGAACAGTAGCCATCTCGATCGGTCAGCGGAAGTCGCGGGATGCCGTGCGGATCGACATCGGAAGCGCTTCGAGACGATCGGCGAGCAGGTTCGTGACGCCCTCGGGGGAGCGTTCGAGGATTCCACGCACAATGAGCGCGGGGGAGTCACGCGCGATGCGGCGGTAGCGGTTCCACACGCCGACGCTGCAGATCACGTTGACGAGCCCGCTCTCATCCTCGAGATTCATGAAGGTGATGCCGCTCGCCGTTGCGGGTCGCTGCCGGTGGGTCACGACGCCCCCCACCTCGATGCGGCGGCCGGACTCCGCCGTCTTGAGATCGTCGGAGCGGAGAGCCCCCCGCTGCCGAAGGGCCGCCCGCAGGAAGCGGATCGGATGATCGTCGGGGGAGATGCCGGTAGCCCAGAGGTCGGACGCGAGGATCTCGGAGCTACTGGGCATCGAGAACAGCGGCGGCTGAACGGTGACCATACTGCCGGCGAGGAACTCCTCCCGATCCCGGGCGGCATCGCCAGCGGCCCAGAGCGCCTCGCGCACGCTGAGACCGAGGGATTCGAAGGCACCGGCCGCGGCGAGGGCTTCGAGCTGGGCCGTGCCGAGTCCGACCCGGCGCACCAGGTTCGCGAGGTCGGTGAAGTCGCCGCCCGCCTCACGATCGGCGACGATCTTCCTGGCCAGGGTCTCGCCGATACCGGTGACCTCGGCGAGGCCGAGACGCACCGCAAGGGCTCCGTCGCGGCGGTGGTCGTCGGGGTCGAAAGGAGCACTGCGGTCGAAGGGACCGACCGGCGGCTGGTGGGAATGGAGGCAGGAGGCTGCGCCCGTTGGTGCGGTCACTCCGAGACCGACAGAGCTCGCCTCAAGCCCCGGCTGCCAGCCCGACCGCAGGATGTCGGGACGCCGCACTGTGACGCCGTGCCGCCGGGCATCCGCCACCAGGGACAGCGGCGAATAAAAGCCCATCGGCTGGGCGCGCAGTAGCGAGGCAAGGAATGCCGCCGGATAGTGCAGCCGGAGCCAGGAGCTCGCGTAGACGAGCAGGCCGAAGCTGAGACTGTGGCTCTCCGCGAACCCGAAGTTGGCGAAGGCCTCGATCTTGGCGTAGATATCGTCCGCGACCTCGCCGACGATGCCATTGCTCGCCATGCCCGCATAGAGAGTGGTCTTGAGCGAGGCAATTTTCTCCTGCCCGCGCTTGGAGCCCATCGCGCGGCGCAGCAGGTCAGCGTCATCCGCGCTGCATCCCCCAACGGCCATAGCCATCTGCATCAGCTGCTCCTGGAAGACGGGGATACCGAGCGTGCGCTCCAGGGGCTCCCTGAGCTTCGGATGCTGGTAGGTGACAGCCTCCTCGCCGAGCTTGCGCCGCACGAACGGATGCACCGCCCCACCCTGGATCGGGCCGGGCCGCACCATGGCGATCTGCACCACGAGGTCATAAAACCGGCGCGGCTGCAGCCGGGGAAGCAGTCCCATCTGTGCCCGGCTCTCCACTTGGAACACTCCGATCGAATCGGCGCGGCAGAGCTGGTCGTAGACGCCCTGCTCCTCCTTGGGGATCGTGGCGAGCTCCCAGTCCTCGCCGAGATGCTCACGCACCAGGTCGAAGCTGTGCTGGATAGCGTTGAGTATGCCGAGGCCGAGCAGGTCGAACTTGACCAAGCCCATCCAGGCGCAGTCGTCCTTGTCCCACTGCAACACCGTTCGACCGTCCATGCGTCCGTGCTCGATCGGGCAGACCTCGCCGACCGGCTGCTCGGTGAGTACCATGCCGCCCGAGTGGATGCCGAGGTGTCGCGGCAGTGTCAACGCCTCGAGTGCGAGAGCGGTCACCGCCTCCGGAATGTCGTGATCGACGCTCGAGAGCAGGGCGCCGTGCTGCTCCACCTGCTTTGACCAGGCATCCTGCTGCCCTGGGCTCGCCCCGAGAGCCTTGGCCATGTCACGCACCGCGAACTTGGGTCGATACTGGATAACGTTCGCCACCTGCGCCGCATTCTGCCGGCCGTACTTCTCGTAGACATACTGGATCGCCTCCTCGCGCCGGTTGGAGTCGAAGTCGACGTCGATGTCGGGCTCCTCCTCTCGCATGCTCGAAAGAAAGCGTTCGAACGGC
>JANYIZ010000064.1 GCA_025408445.1 Frigoribacterium sp.
CTCCCAGGCCTCGATCGTGAGCGGGCGGCGATCGCGGTAGATCGCCGGCTCGATCCGCTCGCTGACGAAGCGGGCGATCCGTGCCCGGACCAAAATGGAATTGTCGTGCATTAAGACTCCTAGTTACATTGAGGGCAGGTAATACCGATGAGAAGTAGAGCGCCTGGTGATGAGCCCTTGACTGCTCCGGCGAGAGCCGATCCTCCACCGAGCACTCGTGCGGTGAACACGTAGAGGGCGAGCACCGGTACCGAATAGACGAGCGAAAACGCGGCGAGCTGGCCGTAGACCACCGCGCCGTAGCCCGAAAAAGGCGAAGATGCTGACCGCCGCCGGTTGCAGCTCGGGCGACAGCAGCATCTCGAAGCCCTGCATCACCGCGGCCTCGCCCTGGGCTTTCCGGAGTAGACGTTGAACGGCACGACGCCCGGCTCGGCGGCCTTGACCTTCTTGGTGGCGTCAAGAAGGTCTTTCCAGGTTTTCGGCTGCCACGGCAGCGCAATGCCCGCTTTCGCCAGCAGCTCCTTGTTGTACCAGAGCGCCCGAGTGTCGGTGCCCATGGAGATGCCTTAGAGCTTGTTATCCACACCCAGGCCGGCCTTCTTGGCGTTGTCGGGGAACTGGCCCCAGTCCTTCCACTTCGCCACCTACGAGTCGAGGGGTGCGAGGTAACCGGCCTCGGCGTCGGACTTGATCAGGAAGGTGTCTTCATAGAGCACATCCGGAGCGGTCGATGCCGAGCGGTTCATCAGGGCAAGCTTGGTGTAGTAGTTGTTCTCAGAGGCGGCGATCGGAACAAGCTTCACGGTGACGCCTGTGTTGGCGGCCTCGTATTCCTTCTTCACCGCCTTCATGTTGGTGTCCATCTGGGTGAAGGCTCCGAAGGTCTGGTACGCGACCTTCACCACCTTGTCGCCGGATGCGGCACTCGAACATCCCGCCAGCGCGGTGGCCGCAAGGGCTCCAACGATCACGGTTGCCAGTAGTCGTTTCATGATGCTCCCTTGCTCCATGGCCAGCCAGGATCTTCCGTGGATCCCCGCACACGGTATTACTCTATAGTTTTTAGTAATTAGAGCGCAACGGCTCGAGCAGTACCGTGGCGCGGGTCAGGAAGCGCGGTGCGAGATCAGCATCGTCGACGGGCGGGGCGAGAGAGCGTGATCGAGCACCAGGCAGGCGGCGCCGGTCGCCGCGACATCCTGCCCGACCGTCGCCTCCTGGAAAGTGATCGGGTGCGGGAGCACCAGGAAGCGGGACTGCGAGACGAGCGGGGGTATCCGTTCGAGCAGCAAGGTGGAGAGTGGGTGCCAGAACGGGCCTCCGAAAACGACCCGATCGACGTCGAGAAGGTCGACTATGGCGACGAGCCCTTCGGCGATATCGGCAGCGATTTCGTCGACGATGGCGAGGGCCGCGGTGTGTCCGTCGTCCGCACGCCCGGCCAGGGCGACGAACGCTCGCTGCACAGCCGCGGTGTCGAGCGGAGTTTCCACGGCTTCGAGAGCACCTTGGGCGATCGCACGATCGACAACGTTGCGTGGCATGATCGCCTCGCCGAGTCGACGTCGTCCCGCGACGGGATGTCCCGGACCGGTACCGCCGATCACGAGGTCTCCCACCTCGCCCGCGTTGCCGCTCGAACCGCGCACGACGTCGTTCTGCAGGGCGAATCCGACACCGACGCCGGTACCGTAGTAAAAGAATGCGAAGTTGTCGCTCGCGACACCGGCCCAGGTCTCTGCCACAGCGGCAGCCGTCACATCCTTCTCGAGGAGCACTGGCAGATTAAGCCGTGCGGCGAGCATGTCCCGCACCGGAACGCGATGCCACTCGACCAGCAGCGGGGGGTTGAGCATCGTACCGTTCGCCAGATCGATCGGGCCGGGAGCCGCCGTTCCGGCACCAAGAACCCGCTCGCGGGCGACCCCCGACTCCTCAATGATGCCCTCGACGGCTGAGACAATCCGATCGACGATCTCACTGACGGGATCATCCGCTGCCGCGGGGACGCTGCGGTCTGCCACCACGGTGCCAGACAGGTCCAGTAGCACGACGGTGAGCACGGAGGGGTCGAGATGGATGCCGACGGCGAAGCGACCATCGGCTCGGAGCTCGAGGATCCGCCGGGGCTTGCCAACACCGGAGATCCGGGTTCCGGTCTCATGGATGAGGCCATCCATGATCAGGCGCCGACACACGTTCGTCGCGGTCTGCGCTGAGAGGCCGGTTCGTTCCGCTACCTCGACCCGGCTGATGCCGTCCGCCGCCCGCCGGATCGCTTCCAGGATGACGACCTGGTTGTAGTTTCCGACGGCCGGGAGGTTCGTTCCTGACCGCATTGCATCCTCCGTCTCCGCCGTCAGACTACCGTCGCTCAGGCGGCGGGAAGCGACACCGCAAACACCGCTCCGCCGCCGGGAGCATTTCCTGCCGCGATGCTGCCGCCCAGGCGAGAGACCAGCCGTGCGGCGATCGAGAGGCCGAGGCCCGTACCGACCGGACGGATGTCTCGGTAGCGCGACTGGAGTACTCCGCGTTCGAAGGCCACCGCAAGGTCGTCGCGCGAGAGGCCAGGGCCACCATCCCGCACCTCGATGACCACGCTAGAGCCGAAGCGTCGTGCGGCGATGGATACCGTTGATCCAGCCGGGGTCACGCGCAGGGCGTTCTCGACCAGCCCGTCGATCAGCTGGCGCACGCGCTGGGCATCGCTTGATACCGCGAGGTCGCCGATGCCCGGCAGCGCCCGAACCACCACATCGAGCATCGCGGCACGGCCGCGCCACGCGTCGGCCGCCTGCTCGAGCAGCCGATCCGCCTCCACACGCTGTCGGTCGATGGCGAAGTCGTCGGCCTCGAGACGGGCGAGCTCGAGGAGGTCGGCGACGAAGTGGTCGAGACGTTCGGTCTCGGTGACAAGGATGGCCCCGACGCCGGCGATGTCCCGCTCGTGGATGAGTCCGTCGACCATCGCCTCGCCATAGCCACGCACCGCGGTGAGGGGGGTTCGCAGCTCGTGCGAGATCGAGAGCAGAAACTCGCGCTGGCGGCCCTCACTCGTGCTGAGGGCACGGTCAAGCGTGGCGAGCGCATCGGCAACGGCACCGATTTCGGTTGGCTGGTGTGCCTCCACCCGCAGTCCGCGCTCGCCGGCCGCCATCCGCTTCGCCGTCTCTGCCGTCGCCACGAGGGGCCGGGTGAGCCAGCGCGCGAGCAGTGTTCCGGCGACGATCGCGACGACGACTCCGATCACCAGCGCGAGCAGCACCCGCCGAACTGTTTCCTGGGTGGTCGTCTCGAGGTTGCCGAGCGAGCGCACCAGCACGATTGCCGTACCGGTGCCGGTGCGGGTGGGGCGCCCCTCAACGATCATGGTCTTGTTGAGGCGGACTTCGGTCTGCGACACCCGATTTCCGGCACGGAGAGTCCTGACGTCGGCGGCAGTGACGAAGCCTGATCCCGGTCCGGAGAGCTGGCCATCGGCGGCGACGACGGCCACCCGAGTGTCGCCGAGAGCGAGCCTCACCCGCTCGCGGATCGATGCGAGATTGGTGGCGGCCGGCAGCCGACTCAGCAGTTGCGCCTGCGACGCGAGCTGCGCCCGGCCCTGGCTGATGGTGGACTGCCGGACGAGCTGTACGGAAACCAGACCGGTGATGAGCACCGCGAGCATCGCCACACTCACCGTGACGAGGGTGATCCGGCCCCGCAGCGAACGGAACCAGGCGCTCATTCCAACACCGAGTATCCGACCCCGCGAGAGGTGCGAATGGGGCTGTCGGCACCGAGCTTCGCGCGCAGCTGGGCGATGTGCACATCCACAGTGCGACCGAGCCCGTAGTCGGCCTGGCCCCACACGCTCGACAGCAACTGCTCCCGGGTGAAAACCTGCCCCGGTGAACTCATCAGTTTGGCGAGCAGGTCGAATTCGGTGCTGGTGAGCTCGATGAGGCGACCGGATGCCTCCACCCGCCGCCGTGCGGCATCCAGCGTTACCGAGCCTGCCGTTACCGGAGTCGCGAGGGGGGTGCCGGCATGCCGACGCAGGATCGTCCGGATCCGTGCCACGAGCTCCCGCGGTGAAAATGGCTTGGTGAGATAGTCGTCGGCGCCGAGTTCGAGGCCGAGGATGCGGTCGATCTCGTCGTCGCGGGCGGTCACGAAGATAACCGGCGTCCAGTCATCCGCGGCTCGCATCCGGCGGCAGATCTCGATGCCGTCGAGGCTCGGAAGCCCCACGTCGAGCACGACCGCAACGGGATGCAGGCGACGGATGCTCGCGAGCCCGGTCAACCCGTCACTCTCCACGTGCACGCCGAATCCCGCTTCGCTGAGGTAGAGGCGCTGCAGATCGGCGATGGCGCGCTCGTCTTCGACGACCACGATGAGACCCTTCGACTCGCCCATCGCACCATTCTGACGGTATCGGAGAGGGACGGGCCGCGCATTTGCGTCGGTCTTACGTTGCCCGAACATTCGCCGAACGCTGGCCGGACATTGCAGGAGCACCCTGAACCAGGTGCCACAAAGGCGGCCAACACGGGAGGAACATCATGAAGATCACCACACGCTGGGCCACGGGACTAGCCGTTGGAGCAGGGCTCGCCCTCGCGCTCGGCACAGGTGGGCTCGCCGCAAGCGCTGCCCCTGCATCGGTGCCGGTCAGCATCAGTTCGTCAAGCTGCTCCTTCGGACAGCATTTTGTCTCGGCCCTGAGGGTCGTGCCGACCAATCTTCGCGCCGACCTGAAGTCGGCCAAGCAACTGAAGCCAGGCACCGAACGTCGCGAGGCGCTGAAGAAAATCCAGGCGAAGTCTCTCGATGGCGGCTACGGGGCCGGCGTCGAAGCTCGGGCCGAGTGGCAGAAGGATCACCACGGTGAGAAGCTCCGTCCCGCGCCCGACAGCCTGAAGGCCGATCTCAAGACCCTTCACTCGACGCCGAAGTCCGGAAAGGCCGCGGTAGAGGAGGAGATCGCCGACACTGCAGTCTCCGGAGGCTACGGGGTCACCATCGAATCCTTCGCCAAGGCGGTGAAAGCCAGCACCGCCTGGCAGGCCTGCGCGCCGTCGGGGAGCTGAGACTCACGAGGGCGCCAGTACCTTCTTCCAAGCGCCCTCGTAGCCAATGGCCGAGAATCCCACCGCCTCATTCACCTCGAGCATGTGCTGATTCTCCTCGGCGTTGAACGTAATGATCGAGGGATGCCCGGGAGCCGTTGACTGCAGGGAGCGGATGTTCGCTGCCTTCAGCAGCATCCCGAGCCGGTGCCCGCGATGCTCCTTCAGCACGATTGTGTCGTTCTGGGACACCGGTCGATCAGGCTCGGCGGATACCCCGAGTTCGGTAATGCCGGCGAGGCGCGCGGTCGGCCGATGCTCGACCACGGAAATGACGGAGGTCTTCGGGCCAGTCTCGGCGCGGTCTTCGTACTCGATGAGGCGCTGGCGGGTCCAGACATCCTCCGGCACATCGAGGTCGGCCTTCGGGGCATCCGTGCTCATGCGGGTAAACAACAACGCCATGTCATCGAGCCAGCGGTCAGGAGTGCGGCCACTCCACTGATGCAGGCGATAGTCGGGACTCGCCCTCTGCTGGGACTGCTCGACAAGCCCGTCGACGATGTCCGCAGCCAGCGGGAGGGCGAGGCGGCTGGCACGGTTGACCTGTTCGAGCCGGAAGCCACGGTCGAGCAGAAACCGCACCTCGGCGTTTCCGGCTGGAACGGATCCGAAGCCGGTGGGCGACCGGAGTCGTTCACCCGCAGCCGCCTTCGACACCGCATACACCACCAGACTCGTTCGATGATCTTCGGTGGCGAGCGTCTCCAGCTGGTCGGCGAGTGCGGTGCCGAGACCACGACGACGAAACTGCGGGTGCACCTGCACATCGACCCATGCCGTATTCCCCTCGGCTGCAGGCCGAGTCTCGAAGATCGCCCGCGCGACGATGCGGCCGTTCACTCGAGCCGCAAACAGCTGCTTCGGTTCGTACTCCTGGTCGAGCCAGACCGGCAGCAGTTCGGCGGCGGGGCCGAGAGCTCCTCGGTGCCGTAGCCGTCGGCCTCGGTGGCGTTGCGTACCTCGACCGTGGCGATGAAGTCAGCCCCGATGAAGTCAGCCCCGATGAAGTCAGCCTCGTCCGGATCATCGAGATGAGCGGGGATGGCGATTCGCTCGAGCGTGAAATCGGTCACGTGGGTGTCCCTTTTCTGCCATCTCGGGGAGGGACAGCCGCTCAGGATACATCCGGGTTCGAGTCGGCGGCGCCGATCGATACCGAAGCGTTAGGCGAGCAACCAGCCGTTGTCGGCGGCGATCCGCACGGCCTCGCCACCGTTGCGCGCCCGTGTCTTGCCGATGGCGGAGGAGAGATGGTTGCGAACGGTGCCCTCCGAGAGGTGCAGTAGCTTCGCGACATCCGCAATGCTTCCCTCGGATCGCAGGGCGAGCAGCACGTCCGTCTCGCGGGCGCTGAGCGGGGAGCTGCCGGTGATCAGCGACTCGGTGGCAAGCAAAGGGTCGATGACCCGCAACCCCGCGTGCACCCGGCGCACAGCGTCCGCGAGCTGGTGCGCAGGAGTGTCTTTCACGACGAAGCCGAATGCCCCGGATTCGAGTGCGCGGCGGAGGTATCCGGGTCGTCCGAAGGTCGTGACGATGAGCGATCGGCAGGCGAGACCGGCGTCGCGCAGTTGGCGGGCGACGGCGAGACCGTCGAGTCCCGGCATCTCCACATCGAGCAGGGCGACGGATGCTCCGGTGCTGGTCACGAGGCCGAGCACCTCGTCGCCGCGGCCGACCTGCCCGACGACCTCGATGTCGGGTTCGAGCGACAGCAGCGAGGCGAGAGCGCCGCGCACCAGGGCCTGGTCGTCGGCGATCACGATGCGAATCGGGTTACTCACGGGGCACCACGCACGACGAGCTCGAATCCACCCTGCGGACTGCGTCCCACGAGCAGCTCTGCTGACGCTTCGGCGCTGCGTTCGCGGAGGCCGCGTAGTCCGTTGCCCGTGACTGTCGGGACCGTGACTGTCGGGACCGTGACTGTTGGGACCGTGCCGGTCGCGCCCAGGCCCGTCGGGCCCTGAACCGTTGTCTCCGGGCCGCGCCCATCATCCGCCACCCGGAGGGAGTGTGTCTCGATGGTCACCCAGCATGCCGCCGCCCCCGAATGGCGGATGACGTTGGTGACGCCCTCGCGCAGCACCCAGGCGAACACGCCCTCGAGCCGAGAATCCAGCTTGGGAAACGAATCCGGCAGGTGAGGGTCGATGCCGGCCGCCTCGAGGGCGGTGCGCGCGGCAGCGAGTTCGGCATCCAGGCTGGTCTCGCGATAGTTCGACACCGCCAGGCGGAGGTCGGCCAACGCGCTGCGGGTGAGGCGTTCGATATCCGCGATCTCCGCTTCGGCCTTCGCCGGGTCGATGGTGACGAGGCGACGTGCCAGTTCCGACTTCACCGTGACGACCGTCAAGGTGTGACCGAGCACATCGTGCAGGTCGCGACCGAATCGCGTGCGCTCCTCCACAACGGCCAGCCGCGCGATCTCGTCGTTCGCCTCCCGCAGATTTGAGGTGGAGCGGGAGATCAGTCCGAGCCCGATGAGAGTAGCCGCGGACACCGTCGTCACGATCGGGGCGAACAGCAGACCAATGGTGAATGCCACCGAGGCCCCGATGCCGAGCTGCGTAAGAACGACGAGCACGGAGATGCCGACTGCCAGTCGTGGCGGCAGGTTGGTGAAGGCCGCGAGAGAAACGACAAGCAGCCACATCCAGATCGCGATCGGTCCGATCAGGGGAAAGAGCAGGAAGGACACCGCCCAATAGACGAGGATCGCGACCAGCCGGGTGCGGATGCTCTCGTTCCAAATGACCGGACCGAGCACCATGAAGAGTGCGTAGAGCACCGCGAGCAGCACAAGGCCGAGTACTTTCGAGACAACGGGGAGATCAAGGAACAGCACGCTGGCCACGAGGATGGCCTGCCAGAGCAGGCCAGATGCGGCCCCGATGTACCAGGTACGGGCACCGTGGGCGCGCAAACGATCGCGCACGGGCATCCGTCGGTCGATCTCTGTGTCCACGGTAGTCACCCTATTGCGAGTGGCTCAGGCCCTGGCGGCATCGCGTCGGTAGCGCCAGGCGATGAGGGCTGCGAGCGCGACGGTCCAGGCCGCGAGGATGACGATCGGCAGCAGGGCATTGCCCGCGCCATTCGCTCCGATCTGGCCGAGCTTGTTGAGCCAGTACGACGGCACCGTCTGCGCGATCGAGATCACCCGGGTCGGCATCACCTCGAGCGGGATCCATAGTCCGCCGAGGATCGCCATGCCCAGGAAGACCACCGTGAAAAGAGGCTGGGCGAAAGACGGTCGTGCGTACTGGCCGAGGGCCACCGCTATGAGAGCGAAGGGGATGACGCCGATCCAGATGCCCAGGATGGCGGTGAACCAATGGAGCGCATCCATTCGCGCACCGAGCACGACGATCGAAACCGCACACAGCACGATGATCGTGCAGAGCGCGACCAGCAGCGCTGCTGCGACCTTCGAGACGAGGTATCCGACGCCCGAGAGTGGCGTGATCCGCAGCTGACGATTCCAGCCGATCGAGCGCTCGGTCGTGATGGCGAAGGCCTGTGAGAGAGCGGCGAGCATACCGCCGTACGAGGCCATTTGCACCGTTGTGACGATCAGCCAGGGCAGGCCGGATCTCTGCTCCTGCTGCCCGCTCGACCCGTACAGCGAGCCGAAGATGAGCAGCATCACGAGCGGGATCACGAAGGTGAATGCGAGGGCGCGCACGTTGCGCAGCTGGCGAAGCGACTCGAGGAGAATGTAGCGGTAGGGCATGGTCAGACTGCTTTCGTGAGGTGCGCCGCTTTGGTGGGGCGCGGCAGGGGAGCTTTGGTGGTCAGTGCCAGGAATGCGTCATCCATCGTGTGCGCGGTGATCTCGATATCCCGGGCGGTCGGTACGGCGTCGAGCAGGGCGCGCAGGGTGCGGTCCGAATCGTCCGTCACCAGCGTGAAACGGTCAGCGCGCCGGTCGAGGGAGCGGATGCCCGGAAGGTGGGGGATCACCGCGGCGGCGGCATCCGTCTCGCCACTGTCGACCTCGAACCGGATGGTGCGGCCGGAGACGACCGACTTGACCTCGCCGGGAGTGCCGTCTGCGACGACGCGCCCGGCGCCAAGGATCACAATACGGTCGGCGAAGAAGTCGGCCTCGTCGAGATAGTGCGTGGCGAACACGACTGTGCGTCCCTCCGCGGTGAACTGCCGCATCGACAGCCAGAAGTCCCGGCGGGATTCGACGTCCATCGCCGCGGTCGGTTCGTCGAGGATCAGCAGTTCGGGGTCGGACACCACGGCCACGGCGAACCGTGCCCGTTGCAGCTGGCCGCCGGAGAGTTTGCTGACCCGCCGGGCGGCGAGGTCACGGATGCCCGCTCGCTCGAGCGCCTCGTCGACCGGGAGCGGCGCACGATGGGCGCTCGCGACGAGGGCGACGGTCTGGGCAACCGTGAGGTCGGGCAACAGGGCGCCGCCCTGCAGCATTGCGCCGACTCGCCCGTCGACGATCGCCGCGCGAGGGTCGTCGCCGAAGAGGTGGGCCGTACCGGTGGTGGGATGCGAGAGGCCGAGGGCGAGATCGATCGTGGTGGACTTGCCCGCGCCGTTGGGCCCGAGTAGTGCCACGACCTCACCGCGGTGGATTTGGAGGTCGACATCGACTACGGCGTGAACCGAGCCGAAGTTCTTCGAGAGCGCGGTGAGCTGGATGGCGGGAGCTGTCATAGCCCAAGCCTCGACAGGCGCCCCGTCCCGCGCCACGACTCCCCTCACGGTCTCGCCGTGACTTTTGTCATCGTCGGGTGCGCGTGGCCCTGCAGTCGCCAGAGTGTGCGACCGTGCCGCCATTCGTCAGCCGTGCTGCCAAACGTTGGCCCGCATGGCTGACGAATGGCAGCACGGTTCGCCGGAAGCGGTCCGTCGCACCTCGCCAACGCACGGAGTGGAGAGCCACGGGCAGCGCCTGCCCGGGATGACCCCTGCTCTCCGGTACCGTTGAGCCAGACATCCGCGGGCCAGCAGGCGGACGAGGAAGAAGGGCGGGCCGGTGTACCTCAAGAGCCTGACCCTCAAGGGGTTCAAGTCCTTCGCCCAGCCGACCACCTTTGCCTTCGAGCAGGGCGTGACCTGCGTGGTCGGGCCGAACGGCTCTGGCAAGTCCAACGTCGTCGACGCCCTCGCCTGGGTCATGGGCGAGCAGGGCGCAAAGACCCTCCGCGGCGGCAAGATGGAAGACGTGATCTTCGCCGGAACGGCGACCAAGGGTCCGCTGGGGCGCGCCGAGGTAATCCTCACGATCGACAACGCGGATGGCTCGCTGCCGATCGACTACGCCGAGGTCACGATCAGCCGCACCCTGTTCCGCAACGGCGGCTCGGAGTACGCCATCAACGGCGACACCTGTCGGCTGCTCGATGTGCAGGAGCTGCTAAGCGACTCCGGACTCGGGCGAGAGATGCACGTGATCGTGGGCCAGGGACAGCTCGACGCTGTGCTGCACGCCAGCCCGGAGGAGCGCCGCGGGTTCATCGAGGAGGCCGCCGGCATCCTCAAGCACCGCCGTCGCAAAGAAAAGACGATCCGCAAGCTCGATGCGATGCAGGCCAACCTCACCCGGCTGAGCGACCTCGCGGGGGAGATCCGTCGGCAGCTCAAGCCGCTCGGTCACCAGGCCGAGATCGCCAAGGAGGCCCAGTCGATCGCGTCGATCGTGCGGGATGCTCGGGCCAGACTACTCGCCGACGAGGTCGTCACCTTGCGCGCCGCGATCATGGCGTTGACCCGCAGCGAGAGCGAGCGCAAGACCGAACGCATCGTGCTGCAGGAGCAGCTCGACCAAGCGAAGCTGCGCGAGCACCGCATTGAGCAATCGCAGGAGGGGGACGTGGTGGATGTCGCCCGCCGCACCGCTTTCGGCCTCGAGTCCGTGCAGGAGCGCCTGCGCAACCTCTACTCCCTGGCCAATCAGCGTCTCTCGCTGCTCGGACAGCAGGCCGACCGTCCGGATTCCGTCCAGGGCGTCACCCGCCAGATGGTGTCCGACGCTGAGGACGAGGTAGAACGTATCGCCGCGACGATCGTGGATGCCGAGGCAGCCTGGCAGGGGGCGCAGGCGGTTACCGCGGTGGCACGCGCGAATCTCGACGGGCTGGATGAGCAGATCGCCTACCAGTCATCGCTCGTCTCGCGCCACGACCTTGAAATCTCCAAGCTCAGCGGCCAGAAAGACAGTGCCGCGTCCCGGCTCGCCGCAGTGCGCGGGGAGGTGCTGCGCCAGCAGAATGCGCTGGATGCCGCGGGCGACCGCCGTGAAGTCGCTCAGATCGCCTTCGTGGAGCTCGAAGTCGAAGCGGTGCTGACGGACACCGGCGAGACAGGTCTCGACGCTGCCTACGAGACCGTCCAGGCCGAGGTCGTCGACGCCGAGGCCGAGATCGACCGGCTGCGCGAAGTCCTGCACGGTAATGAACGGGAGCGTGACGCGCTCGCCGCCCGTGTCAGTGCACTGTCATCGGCGATGGACCAGAAGGACGGTTCGAGCGCGCTCGTCGCGGCCAGGCTCGACGGCATCCAGGGCCTCGTCGCCGAACACGTGCAGGTGCAGCCCGGGTTTGAGGCTGCCATCGCGGCGGCGCTCGGATCGCTAGCGGATGCGGTACTCGCGGACAGCAGGGACGTCGCATTCGACGCGCTCGAGCATTCCGCGAAAAATGACCTCGGCCGGGTCGAGGTGGTGCTCAGTGAGTCGAACGTCGCCGTCGCCGGCGCGCACCTCCCCGGCGACGGTATCGTCGTCGCGGGAAGTGTCGTCACCGCTCCCGGGGGAGTGCAGCTGCTGCTCGCCGGCGTGCTCGTCGCGGACGACCTCCCCACTGCGCGAGCCGCCTGGTCACGGCTCGACGCGGAGTCGGGCACGACCATCATTACGAAATCCGGCGATGTGCTCTCGGAGTACGTATTGCGCGGTGGCTCCGGAGCCAAGCGCTCGCGCCTCGAGCTCGTCGCCGACCGGGATGCGGCGAAGCACCGGCTCGACGAGGTCACCTCTCTCATCGACCGTGCCCGCTTCGCCCTCGCCGAGCAGCGAGGTCGCCTCGAGGTCGCGAAGGAGCAGTCCACCCGGGCGCTCACGGCCCTTCGCCAGTTCGACTCGCAGCTCGCCGCCCAGACCGAGAAGCTCAATCGCGTGCGTGTTCAGGTGGAGGCGGCGGCGGCGGAGGCTGATCGTCTCGAACGCGGGCTCGCACTCGCCACGGTCTCGGTGACGGATGCCGCGTCCGCAGCCGAACGCGCCGCCCAGGAACTCGACACCTTCGTCTCTCGCCCGCGCCCGATCCTCGATGTCGCCGCCCGCGATGGCGTTCTCGCCGACCTGGACGAGGCCCGTGAGCGCGAGGTCGAGGCGCGCCTGCGGGTGGAGACCGCGCGAGAACGTGGGCGGGCTGAGCAACTGCGCGCGCTGCAGCTCCAGCGGCAGCTGGAGGCCGAGCGCGAAGCGGCCGATGAGGCGGCCCGGCGAGCGGTTATCAGGCGTCGGCAGGTGGCATCCGCCCAGACGGTGCTGGACGCGCTGCCGGCTGTGCTGGATGCCGTGGATCGTTCGGTTTCCGAGGCCCGGGTGCAGCTCGCCGCGCGCGAGTCCGAGCGTGCCGCCCAGAACGAGGAGCTGGCCGAGTTGCGTCGCGGCGAGAACACCCTGCGTGAGCGGCTCATGTTGATCAGCAACGACGTGCACGGGCTCGAAATGCAGGTGTACGAGAAGAAGCTGCACCTGTCGACCCTGCTCGAGCGCGCGGGTGTGGAGCTCGGTCTCGTTGAGGATGTGCTTGTGGCCGAATACGGTCCGGAGCAGCCGGTGCCTCTCGACTCCACCCCACCGAAAACGCAGGAGATTCGCCACGAAAGCGGCCAATCGGCAGCGGATGTCGCGGATGATGGCGAATCTCCTGCGTTTTCGGAAGCGGGAGCGGGAGCGGGAGCGGGAGCGGCGACCGTCGACGGCCGCGCGTTCGTGCGGGCCGAGCAGGAGGTGCGCCTGGCGAAGGCCGAGCGCACACTCGCGCAACTCGGCCGGGTCAACCCGCTCGCGCTCGAGGAATTCGCCGCTCTCGAGCAGCGCCACAGGTTCCTCACCGAGCAGCTCACCGACCTCACCTCCACCCGAACCGACCTGCTCACGATCATCGGGGAGATCGACGGGAAGATGGAGGATATCTTCGCGAGCGCCTTCGAGGACACCCGGGAGGCCTTCAACACCGTCTTTCCGATTCTCTTCCCCGGCGGCACCGGCAGTATCTTCCTCACCGATCCCGACAGCATGCTGACAACGGGTATCGAGGTGACGGTAAGGCCGGCGGGTAAGAAGATCGAGCGACTCTCGCTGCTCAGCGGTGGCGAGCGATCCCTTGCCGCCGTCGCCCTTCTCATCGCGATCTTCAAGGCGCGTCCGAGCCCGTTTTACATCATGGATGAGGTGGAGGCGGCTCTCGACGACGCCAACCTCGGTCGCCTGCTGCAGATCTTCGAAGACCTGCGCCAGACCTCGCAGCTCATCGTGATCACTCACCAGAAGCGCACGATGGAGATCGCGGATGCCCTCTACGGCGTGAGTATGCGCGCGGACGGCATCAGCGCGGTCGTCGGGCAGCGCGTCAGGGCAGAGACCTCGGCCTGAGTGGCGATGTTGTTGGACTCCGTCCAGTAAGTGCCTAAGCTTGTCCAATGGTCGATATCATCGTCGCCGGACTCGCACCGGACCTTCTGCCCTATCCCGAGGCGCTCGCTCTGCAGCGCAGCATCCACTCCGCAGTGGTGGAGGGAACTCGCCCCGACACGGTGCTGCTGCTCGAGCACCCGTCCGTCTACACCGCCGGTACCCGCACCGAGGCCAGTGAGCGGCCGGATGACGGCTCCCCGGTCATCGACGTCGATCGCGGCGGCAAGATCACCTGGCACGGTCCAGGGCAGCTGGTGGGCTACCCGATCCTGCGCCTGCACGACCCCGTCGATGTCGTCGCGTACGTGCGTCGGCTTGAGGAACTGCTCATCGACGTGATCGCCCACTTCGGGGTGACCGGAGTGCGGGTGGCCGGTCGGTCGGGGGTCTGGATCGTGGATGGCGCGCGCGAGGAGAAGATCGCGGCCATCGGCATCCGCGTTGCCGGAGGCGTCACCATGCACGGATTCGCCCTCAACTGCAGCAACTCCCTCGACGCCTACGAGCACATCGTGGCGTGTGGCATCCGTGACGCCGGCGTCACCACGATCAGCCGCGAATCCGGTGGGCAGGTCACGCCAGCCGATGCCGCCGCGGTGGTCACCGAGCGCTTCGACGCGCTGGTCGCCGAGACAGCCCTGCTCGCAACCGTGGCGGTCTCCGCATGACCGCGGCACCCGACGGACGGCGGATGCTTCGCCTCGAGATTCGCAACACCGAGACGCCCATCGAGCGCAAGCCCCCGTGGATCAAGACCGTCGCCCACCAGGGTCCGGAGTACCTCGAACTGCAGAAGCTGGTGAAGGACGAAGGGCTGCACACGGTGTGCCAGGAGGCCGGATGCCCCAACATTTACGAGTGCTGGGAAGACCGAGAGGCCACCTTCCTCATCGGCGGAGCCCAGTGCACGCGGCGGTGCGACTTCTGCCAGATCGACACCGGCAAGCCCGCGGATTACGACAGGGATGAGCCGCGTCGCGTCGCCGACTCGGTGCTCAGTATGCGACTGCGTTATGCGACCGTCACGGGCGTCGCTCGTGACGACCTGCCCGACGAAGGCGCCTGGCTTCACGCGGAGACGGTGCGGCGGATTCATGCAGTGAACCCGGGAACCGGGGTCGAGATCCTCGCCACCGACTTCTCCGGCAATCCCGACCTGCTCGCGGAGGTGTTCTCCTCGCGTCCGGAGGTCTTCGCGCACAACGTCGAGACGGTGCCGCGGCTGTTCAAGCGCATCCGTCCCGCGTTCCGCTACGAGCGCTCGCTCGGCGTGATCACGAGTGCACGTGCGGCGGGGCTCATCACCAAGTCCAACCTGATTCTGGGTATGGGGGAGGAGCGGGCGGAGATCAGCCAGGCGCTGCAGGACCTGCACGATGCCGGCACCGACATCATCACCGTGACGCAGTACCTGCGGCCGACGGCCAGGCACCTGCCGGTGGCCCGCTACCTGCCGCCGCAAGAGTTCATCGAGATTAAGGAGGAGGCTGAGGAAATCGGATTCCTCGGGGTGCTCGCGGGTCCGCTGGTGCGTTCGTCCTACCGTGCTGGACGCCTGTGGGCGCAGTCGATGAAGCGCAAGGGTCTCGAGCTTCCACCCGAGCTCGCTCATCTCGCGGACGCCGACCTCGGATTCGCACAGGCGGTCTAGCTGATGGGCGAGAGCACCGCGTCGTTGACGGTGTGCACGCGCCATCCCTCGCCCATGCGGTCGAAGGTGGCGGTGGAGCCGTTTTCGATCGCGGGGAGCTGTTGCCCGGCGAGGGCGCCGAGGGTGTAACGGATGATCGTGCCGTGGCAGACGATCACCACGTTGGCGTCGCCGTAGTCGTCGGCAATGCGATCGAGTGCCGCGATGCCGCGGGCGACCACTGAGTCCAGACTCTCGAGCCCGGGGTAGTCGTGTTGGGGCCAGCGGGCCTCGATGTCTTCCGCGGTCGCGCCTTCGCCGTCGCCGTAGTGGCGTTCGACGAGTTCGTCATAGCTTTCTCCGAGCGCGATTCCGAGACCGTCGGCGATAATCTGGGCCGTCTCGCGGGCGCGACTGAGTGGCGAGCTCACCACGGCATCCCAGTGCGTGCCGGAGAGCACGCCGACCGCCTCGCGAGCCTGCTCCCGTCCGGTGTCGTTGAGCGGGATGTCGGAGGAGCCCTGGAGGCGCAGCTCCCGGTTCCACTCGGTCTGGCCATGGCGGATGAAGGCGAAAGTCACTCTTCTAGTCTGCCCTGCTCTGCCAAGCACACACGCCGCGAAGGGCTCCTGCTGATCAGTAGCATTGACCTATGGCTTCTCCCTGGTCCCTGTCGGGCGCGCTCAAGGGCATGTTCGCTCGTAAGACCATCGACGACGAGACCTGGGACGACCTCGAAGACGCGCTGATCACCGCTGATTTCGGCATGGATCTCACCGAGGCGATCATCGAAGAGCTGCGTGCGAGCGTCAAGCGTTTCAACACCACCGACCCGGTGGACCTCAAGCGGATGTTGCGCGAGACCCTCGAGGAGCGGCTCGCCCGCCTCAACCCAACTCTCACGCTCAGCGCGCGTCCCGCGGTGGTGCTTGTCGTCGGAGTCAACGGCGTCGGCAAGACCACCACCATCGGTAAGTTTGCGAAGTTCCTCGGCGGTTACGGGCGGAGCGTGATCGTCGGTGCGGCCGACACCTTCCGCGCGGCGGCCGTCGAGCAGCTGGCCACCTGGGCGGAGCGCGGCGGTGCCGCCATCCAACGTCCGCAGCAGCAGGGCCAGGATCCGGCATCCGTCGCCTTCCAGACCGTGGAGCGTGCGCAGCGCGAGGGCATCGACATTGTGCTGATCGACACGGCCGGCCGCCTCCAGACCAAGAGCGGTCTGATGGACGAGCTCACAAAGATCCGTCGCGTGGTCGAGAAGCAGACCGAGATCGCAGAGGTGCTGCTCGTGCTCGACGCGACAACGGGCCAGAATGGACTCGCCCAGGCTGAGGGGTTCATCCAGCACGCCGGTGTGACCGGGCTCGTGCTTACCAAGCTTGACGGCTCAGCAAAGGGTGGATTCGTGCTTGCGGTGCAGGAAAAGACGGGCATTCCGATCAAGCTCATCGGCCAGGGTGAGGGCATCGGCGACCTCACCGGTTTCACCCCGCACGTCTTCGTACAGAATCTCATCGGTTCGTGAGCGTGTCACACATCGAGACTCCTTCGGAGCGCGCCTACAGCAGGGTGGCGCTCGTCTCGCTCACGCTCGCGGTCGTCGGAGTGGGACTCGCAATCTGGGGATTCGTCGCCGGAATCGACGCGACACTCAACGGTGCCGGGGCCATCAGCACGAGCATCGTGATCTTCTATGTTGGGTCGGCAGTGCTCTTTATTGCCACGGTGCTGGCGATCGTCGGGCTGGTGCGGTCCGAGGCCAAAACAGTTCCGACGGTGACGCTCGCCGTCTGCCTGATTCCGATCGCCGCGATCATTGTGATCGCGCTGGCCTACCGGCGATAGTCGCGCGGTGGCGCTCCCAGCTGCGCCGACAGCTCCGCCGCGACCCGGGCGGTGAGCACTCCCGCCTCGTCGAGATGCGCCCCGAGTCGAGGTTTGGGGGCGCTCACGTTGATCGCTGCGATGATCGTGCCCCGAAAGTCGAAGACGGGAGCGGAGACTCCGACGACGCCTTTCTCGAACTCTTCATCGACGATTGCGTAGCCGCGTCGGCGGATGCGGGAGACCTCGGCCCACAGGCTCTCGAAATCGGTGACGGCG
>JANYIZ010000065.1 GCA_025408445.1 Frigoribacterium sp.
GTCGAGCGAGTAGTGTCCGGTGCCGTAGTACTGGGTGAGCAGCTCTCCGTAGGAGGGGAGCGTCTTCCACAGGTAGTCGTTCTGGTTGAGCCCGGTGAAGGTGGACTCGTAGGACTTGTTCTCGAGCATGATGGTCCACACGTGACCCACTTTGGGGGCGTGGAACTCGCTGCGGTGATTGTCGTCTGCGCCGGATGCGAAGCCGGGCGCCGCGACGAGGCCGACTCCCGCCATTGTTGCGAGGGCTGCGATGCCCGCAATGATCGTCTTCTTTGTTCGAGTGAGTTTCATTGGGAAGCGCCTCCACTGGCCGGAATCGTGCTTCTATAGTGGACCGCGGAGGGGTTGTCGTGAAGTGCCCGAAGGTGAACGTCAGGTGACTACTTGACGCCAAGTAACTAATTGAACGGGAACGAAGTGACCGGAGGTCGAATGCACCATCCCGGGCAGCATCCACGCAGCCGGTAGGGTGTCGAACAATGAGGACTCTTCCATGAGCGGAAGCGCGGTGGCCACAGGCGACCGGCGCCGGCTGCTGCACCTTCTATGGATTGCAGTGGTCGCCGTGTTGATCGACCTACAATCCATCCTGGGAGCCAAGATCAGCCGCTGCGGGGTAAGCGGGTGCAGCGGCGGTGGGTTCGGACTCTCGGCGGACCCCGGCGCTGTGGTCGCCTTCATCGTCGGAGCCGGACTCGTGACTGCTGCGCTGGTGATCTTTGTGCCCTGGCACCGTTCCCGCCGGGTGCGCGTGGTCGTCGGAGCACTTGGGGCAGTGGCATCCTGGGCATTCGTGACGTTGCACTACGCCGCCTGATCGCCCGGAACGTTGTCGGTGGGTCCCCGTGCGTTCCGACACTTCTACAGACCGACCCACTCGGTGGCGCCATCGGCCAGATGCTGGCGCTTCCAGATCGGCACGGTCTGCTTGATCAAGTCGACGAGGCGCTCGCAGGCCGAGAAAGCCTCTCCGCGGTGAGCTGCAGAGACTGCGGCGACGAGCGCGACATCGCCGACCACGAGCGGCCCGATGCGATGCGCGGCGGCCACACGGAGGCCGGTCTCGGTCGCGATCGTGAGGCAGCAGTCCTTGAGGAAGCGCGCGGCATCCGGGTGGGCGGAGTATTCCAGCGAGACGACAGCGAGCCCGTGGTCGTGGTTGCGCACCACGCCGCGGAACGTGACGAGGGCACCCTTCTCGTCATCCATCACGAAGTTCTCGATGGCGGTGGTATCGATCGGCTCGACCGAGATGAGCGCGAGGATGTCGTTACCCATGGGCGCCACCCCCGGCGATCTGCGCGACGAGGTGTTCGAGCAGCCCCTCGAGCACTGCGAGACCATCGCGCACCCCGCCGGTGGATCCGGGCAGGTTCACGACAACGGTGCCGTTGGCGGTGCCGGCGACCGCGCGGCTGAGCGCCGCGGTCGGGGTCGCAGCGAGCCCGCGTGCGCGGATCGCCTCGGCCACTCCGGGGAGCTCGCGATCAAGCAGTGCGCGGGTGGCTTCCGGGGTGCGGTCGGTGGGGCTGAGACCGGTGCCGCCGGTCGTGATGATGACGGCGGGAGCGGATGCCACGACCCGGCCGAGTTCGGTGGCGATGTCGGCATCCGCCACCACGGTGACCGCGTCGACCGCGAAACCGTGCCCGGCGAGCCAGTCCGCGATCACCGGTCCGGTGGTGTCTTCACGCGTTCCGGCGGCTCCTCCGGTGGACGCAACGACGACGGCGGCGGTGCCGGGTCTGAGTCGGACCGGCGCAGATCCGCCGTGCCGCGACCAGTGCCCGCGCTTGCCGCCGGTCTTCGATTCGAGCCGGATCTCGCCGAGTTCGGCGGTTGGATCGACCGCCTTCACCATGTCGTGAAGGGTGAGCCCAGCGATCGTCACCGCGGTGAGGGCTTCCATCTCGACCCCGGTCTGGCCGATTGTCTTCGCCGTCGCCGAGACGAGGATCGAGTCATCCGTGATGAAAAAGTCGATGCTCACCGAGGAGAGCGGCACCTGGTGGCAGAGCGGGATGAGTTCGCTGGTCTTCTTCGCCCCCGAGATGCCGGCGATCCGCGCGGTGGCGAGCACATCGGCCTTGGGAAGTCCGTCGGCGCGCACGAGCGCGATGACCGCCGGCGTGGTGATGAATCGACCGGTCGCGGTCGCGGTGCGGGCGGTGATGGCCTTGTCGCCGACATCCACCATGCGGGCGCGACCGTCGGAGTCGAGATGGCTGAGGGAGTTACCGTTGCCGCTCACAGGTCGATCGTCTCCACGGGGTCGCCCGCTTTCAGCTCGGTGATGCCTTCCGGAATGTCGAGAAGCAGATCGGATGCCGCGAGGCCGGCCACGAGGTGGGAACTCGGGCCACCCACGACCTCCACTCGACCATCGGGCAGGGCGCGCCCGCGCAAAAACTGGCGAGTGCCGGCAGCGGACCGCAGGTCGGCGATGAGCGTGCGCGTCTGGCGGCGCGCGGCCGGAAGGCCGGCGGCCTCCCGCAGGATCGGCGCGACAAAGACCTCGAAGGAGAGCTGGGTGCTCACGGGATTACCGGGAAAGCTGATCACCGGCACGCCGTTGAAGACGCCGGATGCCTGGGGCCCGCCTGGCTGCATCGCAATGTGGCCGTTCTCGCCGCCGTTGGCGTGCCAAAACTCGCGGACCACCTCGTAGGAACCCATCGAGATTCCGCCGGAGGTGAGGATGAGGTCGGCATTTGCGACACCGAACACCATGGTTTCTCGAAACTGCGAGACCGCATCCTCGACCGGATGGATCGCGTAGGTCACCTCGGCACCGCAGGCGGTCGCGGCGGACTCGAGTGCCGTGCTGTTGGAGTCGTAGATCTCGCCAGGCTCGGCTCTCCGCCCTAATGGCGCGAGCTCGGCGCCGGTGCTGATCACGACGATCCGCACGCGGCGGCGCACCTCGATCTCTTCGATGCCCGCGGCGGCGAGCGCGGCGAGGTGGCGGGAGGCGAGGCGGAGTCCGGCCGGAAGCAGGGGGTCCCCGGCACGCAGGTCGCTGCCGCGCTCGCGCACGTATTCGCCGATGGCGCGGGCGCGGGTGACGGTGACCGTGTCGGCGGTTGACGACGTGTCCTCGACCGGCACGACGGCATCCGCTCCCTCCGGCACGACGGCACCGGTCATGATGCGCACCGCGGTGCCCGAGACGAGAGGTGGGGGAGTCCCGGGTCGGGCTGCGACTTCTCCGACGATCGGCAGGGTTACCGGCAGGCTGGTGAGCAGAAGGGTGGCGAGGTCTGCCGCAACGACGGCGAACCCGTCCATCTGCGAGTTGCGAAAGAGCGGCAGATCCACGGGACAGAGGATGGCGGCCGCGGTCACGCGCCCATGGGCCGCCCCGACGGCAACGGTGTCGAGACCGGTCGGCAGGGCCGGCGTGATGAGGGCGCGAACGTGGGCCGCATACTCGTCGACGGTGCGGTGTGACACCTCAGTACTTGGCGAAACCTCAGTACTTCGCGACACCTCAGTACCTCGCGACACTCGGGTCGATGCGGCGGGACCAGGCGTCGATGCCGCCGTCGAGGCTGCGGGCGGGGATGCCGTGCTCGCCGAGGAGCGCGACGGCGCTCGCCGAGCGGATACCCGCGTGGCAGTAGACGACTACCGGTTTCGAGCGCTCGATTCCGGCGAGGTTAGTCTCGAGCGATCCGAGAGGCAGCAGCGTCGACCCGGGCAGACTCGCGATCGCAGCTTCCCAGGGCTCGCGAACGTCGATGAGGGTGACCGCGCCGAGGGAGGTGGCCAGTTCATCCACGGATATCGCATTCGGGATGCCGCAGAACAGCTCGTAATCGATCAACTCGGTAATCGCTGCGGCCGTCGGATCTTGCGCGTAGGCGAGCTCGCGGAATGCGCCGGTGAGGGCATCGAAGGTGGTGACCCGCCCGATGAGGGGAGTTCCGATACCGGTGATGATTTTCACGACCTCGCTGGCCATGATCGACCCGATCACGGCGACGACGCTCGGCAGCACGCCGCCGGCCTCGCAGGAAAGCACGGACCCCGGCGGTGGGGGAGCGGGGAAGAGGTCGCGGTACTGCGGCCCGCGTGCAGCCCAGGCGACCCCGGCCTGTCCGGCGTACTGCGAGACAGCGCCCCAAACGAGAGGAATGCCGGTGAGCGCCGCCGCGTCGTTGGCGAGGTAGCGGGTGGGGAAGTTGTCGCTGCCGTCCACGACCAGGTCGTAGCCGGCGAAGAGTTCAAGCGCCATGTCGGCGGTGAGGCGCCCGTCGAGGGCGTTCACCACGGTCGCGGTATCGATGTCCGCCACCGTGTCGGCTGCCGAGTGCACTTTGGCGCGTCCGACATCCGCGATGCCGTGGGCCAGCTGGCGATGCAGGTTGCTGAGCTCCACCGTGTCGTCGTCGATGATGCCGATGGTTCCGACGCCCGCAGCGGCCAGTGCCGGAATCACGCTGCTACCGAGCCCGCCAGCGCCGATCACGAGCACGCGAGCGTCCGTTAGCTTTCGCTGGGCCTCCGGTCCGAAGCCGGGAAGCGCGACCTGACGGGAGTATCGGCCGCTATTCGTGCCGGTCGGCGGCGGGGTTGCTGGCGGCGGGGATGCTGGCATCCTTCGATTCTTGCAGGTGTGGGTGGGAGCTAGGCCGTTGACGTCGCCCTGCTCACCTGCGCTATCGGGCCGACCGCCACATGGTGGTGATGATGTGACCCGACGCGACGGTGAACTCGCCCTGCCGCTCGAATCCGACGCTGCGGTATCGCGCATCATTGACCGGGTTGGACGATTCGAGGTGGGCGGCCCCGCCGAGAGCATCGATGCGCTCCAGGTTCTCGCGCAACAGGCCCATGCCCAGTCCTCTACCGCGGTGGTCGTGGTGGGTGGCGAGCAGGCTGAGGTAAAAGTGCGGCTCGGTCGGGCGAACCTCCTCGAACTGCGCCGAAATGACCATGATGCCCTTCGCCGCCTCTTCACCCACCAGGTCGACGAGGAAGGACTCAAACCCGAGGGACTCGTTTTCGGTCAGGTCGATACCGCCCGGCGGTATCCACACCGCCACTGATTCGGTGTTTTCGGTGAGATAGGTGAAGGGATAGCGCAGTGCGGAGCCAGCAAAAAGGCGCCAGAGTGCGGAGGCCTGGGCTTCGCGGTGAGTGAGATCGGGGAAAGCCGGTCCCCACAGCGGATCGTCGAAGAACGCCGAGGTGAGTGTGGCGACGACGCCGTCGAGGTCATCGATGGTGGCGACTCGCACCGCCGGAAAAGAGCCAGAGGGTTCCATGGACCCAGCGTAGAGGGGCAGCCAAGTCCGCTAAAACGGAAGTAACATGGCTCCTATGCCGCAGATACGGATAAAGGACGCCGCCCTGTACATGGGAGTGAGCGACGACACCGTGCGCCGCTGGGTCGACAACGGCACTCTCGTTGCCGAGAAAGACGAGTCGGGGCGCGCCGTCGTCGACGGCCTCGCCCTTGCCATGCTCGCGCGGGAAAACGCGGTGCTGCCGGATGACCCCTCCGGCGTCGCCCGCTCGGCCCGCAACAGTTTTGTCGGCCTCGTCACGAACATCGTGATGGACACCGTGATGGCACAGGTGGAGCTGCAGTGCGGCCCGCATCGGGTGGTTTCGCTGATGAGCAGCGAAGCCGTTCGCGACCTCGGACTCGAGCTCGGATCCGTGGCAATCGCCGTCGTGAAAGCCACGACGGTAATCATCGAGACCCCCAGGGGACACCAATGAAGAAGAAGCTCCTCGCTACCCTCGCGGTCGGCATCCTCCTCGCAACCGCGGGATGTTCGGCGCCGGCGCCCGCTCCTGCGCTGTCGGCGACACCCACGAAGGATTCGCTCAGCGGGTCGATCACGGTGTTCGCCGCGGCATCCCTCACCAAGACCTTCGGTGAGCTAGCCACGAAGTTCGAGGCCGCGCACCCGGGCGTCACTGTCACGACGAGCTTTGCCGGATCCGCCGACCTCGTCGCCCAGATCACCGCCGGAGCACCCGCCGACGTGTTCGCCTCGGCCGATACGAAAAACATGGCCAAGGTGTCGACCCTGGTGGGCGCTCCGGTGAACTTCGCGACCAATGAGTTGGAAATCGCGGTGCCCCCGGGTAATCCGGCGAAGATCGCGACCTTCGCCGACCTCGCGAGGCCCGGTGTGAAGACAGTGGTGTGTGCACCGGCGGTGCCCTGCGGCGCAGCGACGGTCGCCATTGAGACTTCCACTGGCGTGAAGCTCACCCCGGTGAGCGAGGAGAACGCGGTCACCGATGTGCTCGGCAAGGTCTCCTCCGGAGAGGCGGATGCCGGACTCGTTTATGTCACCGACGTGAAGGGCGCCGGCTCCCGCGTGACGGGCATCCCGTTCTCGGAGTCGAGCAAGGCGGTGAACACCTACCCGATCGCCACGATCACGGCCAGCAGAAACTCGAGAATCGCCACGGCCTTTGTGCACTACGTCACCGGCACTGTCGGCCGTGCGGTGCTGGCGGCGGCGGGCTTCGGAGCCCCGTGACCCTGAATGTCCCCGGCACGAGCCGCGAGTCGTTCTCGGGAGTGCCGCACTGGGTGATCGTGATCGGGATCATCGGTGCGGCCTTCGTGCTGCTGCCGCTCGTCGCGATGGCGTCCCGGGTGAACTGGGGTGGATTCGTTGCGCTGGTCTCGAGCGAATCATCCGTTTCGGCCCTGCTATTGAGCCTGCGAACTTCGGTCGCCGCGACGATTTTCTGCGTGGTGTTCGGGGTACCGATGGCGCTCGTGCTCGCCCGCACCACCTTTCGCGGCCAGCGGCTCGTGCGGACCATCGTGCTTCTGCCGCTGGTGCTCCCGCCCGTGATCGGCGGCATCGCGCTTCTCGCTGCATTCGGCCGACAGGGGCTGCTCGGACGCCCGCTCGAGGTGTTGGGCATCTCCGTGGCCTTCTCGACGGTGGCTGTCGTGATCGCTCAGACCTTCGTGGCACTGCCCTTTCTTGTGCTGAGCCTCGAGGGCGCGCTTCGCCTGGCTGGCACCCGCTACGAGGCGGTTGCGGCGACGCTCGGCGCCCGCCCGACGACGATTCTCCGCCGCATCACTCTGCCGCTCGTGCTGCCCGCCCTGCTCTCCGGAGCCGTGCTGTCATTCGCGCGGGCCCTCGGTGAATTCGGCGCGACACTCACCTTTGCCGGCAGTCTCCAGGGGGTCACGCGCACGCTGCCATTGGAGATCTACCTGCAGCGGGAGATCGATCCGGATGCCGCGGTGGCGCTGTCTCTCGTGCTGGTAATCGTCTCCCTCGTGGTGGTCACTCTGACGCTGCGCACCGCTCCCGGTTCACGATTGGGACGGGTTACCCGGTGACGGTCGCCGAATGAGGGTCGCCCAGTGACACTGCACCTTGATGCGCGCGTCGCCGAACGCGGCTTCGACGTGCGCCTCGAGGTTGCCGAGGGGGAGACCCTGGCGATCCTTGGTCCGAACGGCGCGGGTAAGTCGACCCTGCTGTCGATCCTCGCCGGCCTGCTGCGACCCGATTCGGGCAGCGCTCGCCTCGACGGAAAATCGCTGTTCGACCTCGACCGCGGGCAGTGGTTGCCCCCGCACCAGCGCGGGATCTCCTTACTCGCCCAGGAACCGCTGCTCTTCCCGCACCTCAGTGCCCTCGAGAATGTGGCCTTTGGCCCACGCAGCGCGGGCCGGTCTCGGGCCGAGGCGCGGGCATCCGCTCACCACTGGCTCGCGGCGGTGGAGGCGGCGGAGCTTTCGGCCAGCCGACCCGCACAACTCTCCGGCGGGCAGGCCCAACGAGTAGCGATCGCGCGCGCCCTTGCGCCCGAACCTCGGCTGCTGCTGCTCGACGAACCGCTCGCCGCGCTCGACGTCGCCGTCGCCCCCACCCTGCGGCGCATGCTTCGAGCGGTACTCTCCGGTCGCACCGCGATCCTCGTGACGCACGAGGTGCTTGACGCCCTCACCCTCGCCGACAGGGTGGTCGTGCTCGGCGACGGAATGATCGTGGAACAGGGCGTGACGGCGGAGGTACTGCAGCGGCCGCGACATCCCTTCACTGCGCGGCTCGCCGGCCTCAACCTGCTCACCGGGGTGCGCACTGCGACGGGGCTTCGGATGCCGGACGGCACTCTGGTCGATGGTCCGGGTACTGGCGCAATCGGCGCTCCTGCCGCCGCAGCCACCCGGCCCTCCGCGGTCTCGGTACAGCTCGAACAACCGCATGTCCCCAACGCGTTTGCGGTGATCGTGCAGGATCTCGAGCCACGCGGGGATAGCGTACGGGTGCGCACTGCGTCGATGGCCGCCGATATCTCACCGGGACGCGCCGCGGCCCTCGGGCTTAGTCCGGGAGTGCCGGTCTGGTTCACACTGCCGGAGACCGAAGTCTCCATATACGCTCTCTGAGTGCGGCTGCGCCGATCTGTGCCCCCGCCGCATGGCGTTACCGCCCCCGTAAACAGCGTCTGTAGTGTTCAGGTGGCACCTGTTGTCGGTGTGGTCGACAGAGTCGGAAGCGAGGGTGGAATGCAGAACGGGATGTTCCAGCCCGCCGTCGGCCCGATCCGCGTGCCGCATTGCCCGCCGTCCGATCCATCCGCGCTGGATTGGGGGCGGCTGCCCTGCGCCGCACCCGCCCGATTGCAGGCCAATTCTCACTCCACGCCGCACACACGTGTGCGTAACTCAGCACGGCCACGGGGTTCAACATTTCGCAGGTCGTGGACGCCGTGAACGGCGCTAACGCAAAGATTAGGGTGGCAGATTTTGACTGACAGCGTGGTAACCGGGACTGCTCCAGACGGTCTCCTCGATGCGTTCTGGGAGTACGAGCGGGCTCTCATGGCCAATGAAGTTGAGACGCTCGACCGTCTCTTCGCGCCGGGTGAGGAGACCCTGCTCGGTGACGCCGGCGGCATCCTGGTGGGTCACGACGCGATCAGCGCGTTCCGCCAGGGGCGCGACGGGGCTCCGGCCCGCATCATCGGCGACCTCCAGGTGCGCGACCTTGGCAACGACCGTGCCCTTATCGTGGCCATGACCCTTCCGGCCAGCGGTGGCCGAGGACAGCAGACCCAGGTCTGGCACCGCAGCTCCACCAATGACGGGGATGTCGACTGGCTGATCGAGGCCACTCACGTGAGCGTCCCGGCCCCTGCGATCGCGGCATCCGTCTGGCGGGTTGTCGGCAGTCCGCTCGTCGCGGGTGCTGTGGACGGACCACTCGTCGGCAAGACGGTGGCAGTGAAAGACCTCTTCGCTGTTGCCGGATTCGCCGTCGGGGCCGGGGTCCCCGCCTATCTCGCCGAATCGCCGCGCTCCGTCACGCATGCCTCGGCGGTCACGGCGCTGCTCGCCGCGGGCGCCGCAGTGCAGGGCATCGCCCAGACGGATGAATTCGCCTACAGCGTCGCCGGCAAGAACTCCCACTACGGCACCCCACCGAACGTCGCCGTCGCCGGCGCGATCCCCGGCGGCTCCTCGAGCGGACCGGCCACCGCGGTCGCCTCCGGCCAGGTCTCCATCGGGCTCGGCACCGATACCGGGGGATCGATCCGCGTTCCCGCGTCGTACCAGGGACTGTGGGGTCTCCGCACGACGCACGATGCCATCGCGCGCGACGGCCTGCTCGGGCTCGCACCCTCCTTCGACACGGTGGGCTGGATGACTCGTGACGCGGCGACGCTGCGCGCCGTGGCATCCGCCTCTCTCGGAAGTGCCGGCCGGAAGGCTGTATTCGGTGGATTCGCGGTCGCCCCGGCGCTCGTCGCGCTGGCCTCGCCCGGTGTGCAGGATGCCTTCGCCGCGGCCCTGATGCGACTGGCCGAGGCCGGACTCACCGACGATCTTGTCGAGCTGACGCTGCCAGATGTCGACGACCTGCACGAGATCTTCCGTACGGTGCAGTCCGCGGAAGCGTGGGCAACCCACGGCGAGTGGATCACCGCGCATCCGGGTTCTCTCGGCGGGGAGATCGCGGCACGGTTCGCATTCGGCTCGACGGTCGACCCCGATACCCGGTCCTTTGCGAGCCAGGCGCTGGAACTGGCCAGGGAGCGCATCGAGTCAATCGTCGGTGACCGGGTGCTGCTGCTGCCGTCCGCGTCATCCACCGCCCCGTCGACGACGGCGGATGCGGAGATAATCGAGCAGGTACGCCAGAGCACCCTGCGCCTCAGCTGCGTCGCCAGCATCGCCGGCCGGCCGGCACTGAGCGTGCCGGCCCTCACCGTGGATGGCGCTCCGGTGGGATTCTGCCTAGTCGGACCGCCGAACACCGACATCGCCCTCATCGCGCTGGGGGAGTCGCTGGCGTAGGAGCGCCCGTCGAGCGATGCCCGTCGAGCGGCCTCAGTGGAGCGGTGGCCGCTTCACGGGCTGCAGGGTAGCGATCTTCGGCTCCCGATTGTCGCCTGAGGAGCGGCCGGTGAGGCGGCGTCCGATCCACGGCAGCACGTACCGGCGCCAGTATGCGGCCGTGCGTTCGTGCGCTTCCGCCTGGATCCCGGAGCGGGAGACATCCGCGATCGGCACACCGAGCGCCGCGAGCACATTGCCAGCCACCCGCGCGTGCCCGACCGGATTCAGGTGCAGCTTGTCGCGGGACCAATAGGGAAGCTGCCCGAGCTCGGTGTCGGCCCAGTTGTCGACGAAGGTCACGTGCTCCTTGGGGAGGCGATCCCGAACGGATGCCGCAAGCTGGTCCCCCCTTGCGCGCACAAAGGATCCGAGTGGGATGTGGCGGGTCGGATCGGCGCCGCTCACCAGGATCACGTGCACGCCGCTCGCGACCGCGCGGTCGACCGCAGCCTCGAGCTGATTGGCGATCGCTGTGATCGAGACCCGAGGTCGCAGGATGTCGTTGCCTCCACCGTTGATGCTCATCAGCGCGGGTGTGAGCGCCAGGGCGGCGGTGAGTTGCCCGGACACGATCGGGGCGAGTAGCCGACCCCGGATGGCGAGGTTCGCGTAGGTGACCGGCTCGGTGGAGGCCGCCGCGAGCCCGAGCGCCACTAAGTCGGCCCAGCCGCGGACCCCTCCGTCGGGCAGATCGTCCCCGACACCCTCGGTGAAACTGTCACCGATGGCGACGTAACTGGTCAGATTCATGCGCACGCACTCGAGTCCATCACATTTCCCGGAATCCGACTGGACTATCTGTTGGCCGCTTTACGGCGCGAGCCGGTCGATGTCGTGGCCGTCGAACAGGTCGCCGCACTCCACCTCGGTCACGCCGTTGGCCACAAGGTAGTCGCGCGCCCCGCGGTCACCGACGAGAGTCGGGATGAGGCCAGCCAAGTGGGCGCGCCCGATCAACACCGGATGGCCCGGCATCCCTCCGAACACCGCTTGTGTCAGTGTGCTGTCATCAAAAGGTGAGGCGAGTATGCGTGCCGCCACCTCGAGGGGCAGGCCGGGGAGATCGACGAGTGTGATGAGAGCTGCGTCTCCGGGGGCTGTATCTCCGGGAGCTGCATCCTCGAGGGCGGCGGACAGCGCCTGGCGCAGGGACTCGCCCATCCCGTCGGCCCAGTTCTTTACGACGAGGATGTCGGTGCCGGCGGGTACGAGAGCGGTCGCCTCGGCGGCAGCAGCTCCGAGCACCACGAGCACGTGATCACAGCCCGCGGCGCGCAACAGCCGGGCAGCCCGGGCGACCCAGGGCTCGCCATCCGTGGTTCGCATCAGTGCCTTCGGGCGCCCGAGGCGCGAGCCGGCACCCGCCGCGAGCACGATTCCGGTCAGGGTGGTCATGGGTAATGTTAGGCAGATGATCTGGCTGCCCGGGAAGGAACCGCGCTGACAACCATCAATGTCGTTATACCGGACCAGGATGGTACCGGCGAGTTGATCGAGCTCTACGATTCGGTGGGCTGGTCGGCCTATACCCGGGATGTCGACACGCTTCGGCGTGCCCTGGCCGGATCATCCACCCTGGTGATCGCGCGGGACGGTGCTGTGCTGATCGGGCTGGCACGGGTCGTGTCGGACGGTGCGACCATCTGCTATCTGCAGGATGTGCTCGTGAATCCCTCTCACCAGGGCCACGGCGTGGGACGTGCGCTGGTGCAGGCACCGCTCGAACCCTATGCCAAGGTGCGTCAGAAGGTGTTGCTCACCGATGATGAGCCCGCACAACGCCGATTCTATGAATCACTCGGCTTTTCCGATGCCGCCGTTGCTGCTGGCGGGCCACTTCGGGCCTTCGTGCGGCTCGACTGACCGTTGCCGGAGAACCGTGCTGCCATTTGTCAGCCATGCTTACAAACGTCGGGCTGCATGGCTGACAAATGGCAGCACGGTCGCACGGCGGAGCGACGCTCAGTAGTCTGTGCGGGCCTCGTTCGCCAGCCAGGCGTCGAAGGGCGCGGGAGATTGCGGGATGCGCACCGAGACCACCGGGAGCTGCCAGGTGTCACGATCGCGGGCGAACAGTTCGTAGAACTCGAGATCGTCGAATCCTCCACGGGCGGCATCGTGCCGGTCTGCGGCGAACACCACTCGATCGACCCGGGCCCAGAGCGCGGCCGAGAGGCAGAGCGGACACGGTTCGCAGGACGTATAGAGCGTCGCCCCGGCCAGTGAGAACGACCGCTCCACCTGGCAGGCCGCGCGAATCGCCACCACCTCGGCATGCGCCGTCGGATCGAGATCGGCAGTCACGCGATTCTGCCCCTCGGCGACGAGCGAACCATCACGCACGATAAGAGCACCGAAGGGTCCGCCGCCGTTGTCGATGTTGAGGGTGGCGAGTTCAACGGTGCGCTCCAGCCAGCGCGCGTCCTCCGCAGCGAGGGGGACCAGGGAAGGCTCGGTGCCGTCGATCATGCGAGGCCCGCTGATGCGCGCCACAGCGCGGTGGCGAACGTGCGAGCGAAGACGGTTTTGGAGTCGAGGGAGGGCTCGTGCCCTGCCACATCCGTCGTGGTGAACCCCCACCTTGTGTCGAGAGCCCGTGCCATCGCCCGGTCGCGGATCTCGTGCCGCGTCGAACCGCGATACCCGCGCATGAGGCGCGACTCTGCTGTGCCGTACTGGTTGCCGCTCAGGATCAGTGCCATCTTCGGATTATCCCAAACTCCTGTGACGGCGGTGTTTCCGCGATCGAGTATTTTTCCGCCAGTCGATGGAGCACTTCTGTTGCCCGGCTCGTTGAAACGCACGGGGCTGTCGATGAGAGCGGATACCGCCTGCACGACCCACTCGAACCGTGGGTTACTTATATAGACATCATATGAATGTCATG
>JANYIZ010000066.1 GCA_025408445.1 Frigoribacterium sp.
ACGTCGCCGACCACGAGCCCTGCGACCTCCGAGCTACGGACCGCGAGGAGCGCGCTGATCAAAACGTGATCAGCGTAGCTCTGGTGGATTTCGGCGCATGCAGCGGCGATCCGCTCGACATCGGCCAGCGAAGGAACCGACGTTAGGCTTTGTGTCGCCTCCTGCATTCGGTACCGTCGATGTGCCCGGTCTCTCACCGGATTGCGGGTGATGATCTCGTCGCGAACCGCCTCGTCGAGGACTCGTGTGAGTGCCGCGATCGTATTCTTGAGAGTCGAACGGGAGTGTTCGATCTCCCAGCGGTCGATGCTTCGGTCCACGATTCCTGTCGTGATATCCCGAACGTGTATCTGGCCAAGAGCAGGCAGGACTCGGAGCCGAAGGCCCGCTCGGTACCCGGATGCGGTAGATGTCATATCCACACCGCGGAGGAACCGGTCTCCGATCTGATCTGCGTAGTCCGTCAGTTCGACGAATGGAGCGAGGTCTGTACTGGTGTGAGATCTCAGCGCGTTGAAGAACTCGTATGCGGACGCTTCATTGTCGACGGTTATCGATCGACTTCTGCGGACGCCTGAGATCGGGTCAGTCCACCTCACTCGTGCGCGGATACGTTTCTCGAGTGGCAAGGTGTCGGTGTTGATGCGGACTCCGAGTGGAGGGATGAGGGCAAGGTAACTTTTCATCCTTCGAGCCTCGTCACATCTCATCGTTGCCTTCCTAATTCATTACAGATAGTCTTCATGTGTAGAGGATTGGGAGATGAACGTATTGATAGCGAATCTCGCACCCGTGTTCACGCTCGGCGACGCTCGCGCCGCGGGCCTGCGGAAAGACCAGATCTACGATCTTCTCGCGAAGGGCGAGATTGAACGAGCGGGCCGTGGCGTGTATCTGCGTCCTGACGAGATCGAGCCTGCGTTCGTTTCGCTTGCCGCAGCGACAGCGGTGCGCGAGGAGGCAACGTTGTGCTTGACGAGTGCGCTCGTGCATCACGACCTGAGTGATGCGATTCCGTTCGAGTCCGACATTGCCCTCCCGCGCGGCACCCATCATCCCGTTGGGCTCACTCACGTTGCATGGCACAGCTTCGATCCGACAACCTTCCACATCGGACGCGACCACATCGATGCCGGAAACGGACTCACGCTCGCCACCTACTCAGCCGAAAGAACGATCGTGGACTGCTTCCGGCTCATGCACCAGGAAGGCAGCGACGTCGCCTACGAAGCACTCCGACGGTGGTTGCGCCGCCGAGGGAACTCGCCGGCAGCCCTGTTGAAGGTTGCATCATCGTTCCCAAAGGCACAGCCGCGGATCCGCCAGGCGCTCGAGGCGCTCCTATGACCCCGCCAACACCGACACGAGACACTCCTGCTGGGCAGGCGTACAACGATTTGCGCAACCTCGCTCGTCGCGACGGACGCGATCCCGCTGAGTACATCACCCTGTACGCGCTCGAAGGGTTCCTCGCCCGGTTGTCCGTATCTGAGCACGCCGGAGAGCTCGTACTCAAGGGCGGTGTGCTCATGGCGGCATTCGCTGCGCGCCGACCGACCCGCGACATCGACTTCGCCGCCACTGGACTCAAGAACGACATCGCTGATGTCGAACAACGGGTGCGCAGCATCATTGAGGTGCACCTCGAAGACGGATTGGAGTTTGATCCGAACTCCGCAGTGGGGGAGCCGATCCGGGACGAAGCCTATTACAACGGTGTCCGCGTCAAGATCACCGCGCAACTCGCGACAGCGAAGGTCGCTCTGCACGTCGACGTGAACTTCGGCGACCCCATCTGGCCGGCCCCAACCGAAGCGGTGCTCCCACTGCTGCTCGGTGGAACGCTTCGGCTCCCGGGCTACCCGGATCACATGGTGCTCGCAGAAAAGATCGTCACGGCGATCGAACGTGGAGATCAGAACACCCGCTGGCGGGACTTCACCGACATCGCGGCTATCGCACGGTCCAGGATCATTCGCGGGGCAGACCTGCGCGCGGCCATCAGCGCCGTTGCCCGCTACCGTCAGATCGACATTGAACCCCTCGGACCGCTCATTGCGTATATGCCTGCGCTGGCACAACGCAAGTGGGCAGCCTGGCGCAAAAAGCAAGGACTCGAACAGTCGACTCCGGAAAGCTTCGCCGACATTCTCCAGACGTGCATACTCTTTGCCGAACCTGCCCTGACGAACAACGTGATCGATCTGATATGGAACCCGACAGCTCAGTCCTGGGGCGAAGCCGTTGACTAACGTCGAGATCGACGTCTTGAGGTCTCGAATCAGGATACTGGAGCAGGAGCTTGTGGAAGCTCGCAGCGTACTCGGAGAACTTGAGCGCGTGAGAGACGCCACGGAAAAGGTCCCGGTGCCTGCGACTGCTCGTGGCGGTCCACCGACTATGGTGACGGCGGCATCGTCGAGTGCCGAGAAACTAGCCCTGTTCCGCACTCGCTTCGCGGGCAGGAGTGATGTCCACGCGGTGCGCTGGACCAGCACGCGCACGGGAAAGTCAGGTTGGGCCCCCGCGGTACGCGGCGGCTTCTACACCGGATCCGAGACCGTCGCGGACTATCTGCCGCTCGAGGACCGAACTGTAGAACGGCACCTTCGAGGTGCTTCTCAACTCGGAGAGCGCGAGTTTCACGCCGGCCTCTACCCGATGCTTGAGGGCGACCAGTGTCGTCTTCTGGTCTGCGACTTCGACGATGCACAGTGGCGGCATGACGCCGCAGCATTCGTTATGGAGTGCGAGAGCGCCGGGCTCCACGTGCTGACTGAGGTGTCGCGATCTGGTACGGGTGCTCATGTCTGGATGTTCTTCGAGGACCTTGTTCCAGCGGCGACGGCCCGCGCCGCCGGGATGCGGCTTCTGCGCGCTGCCATGGCGCGCCGACCGATGATGGATTTCCGAAGCTATGATCGCTTTTTCCCGTCACAAGACACTCTGCCTGATCGATCTCTTGGGCGGGCGCGCCTGGGTAATCTCATCGCGCTGCCGCTGCAGGGTGACTGCCGCCGACGCGGGACAACCGTGTTCGTCGATCCCACTACCTGGGCCCCGTACGAGGATCAGTTTGCGGCCCTGTCGATGACGTTACCCGTACTCATGGAAAGGATCGCTGAGCTCGGGTCGCTGAGCCGCGCGGCGTCGTCCGAGGGACCCGCGGCGTCGCTAACTGCGCGGCCCCGGCGATCCAGTATCAGGGCGGTCGCACGCGCGACCGCGGGACGAACACTGGAACTGCACCGCGATGCGGTTCTGCACATCCCAACGGAGTTCCTTCCAGGAATCGTGATCACTGAACTCAAACACATGGCGTCCGTCCCGAATCCCGAGTTTTACCGCAGACAGGCTCAGCGGTTCAGCACCTTTGGCACGCCGCGTCTTGTCACCAGCTTCGAACATGACGAGCACGAACTGCGCCTGCCGCGAGGGCTCACAGACGAAGCTGTAGCGCTCCTCGCAGACGCAGGCTTCCAGACAACGACCGAGACGGTGGCTACGACGCAGGGACGCCTAGAGCTGACCTTTGCGGCGCAACTCCGAGATGAGCAACAGCATGCGGTCGAGGCGCTCCTCGCATTTGACACCGGAGTACTCGTCGCCCCTCCGGGCGCCGGCAAGACGGTCATGGCCTGCGCCATGATCGCCGAGCGCGCGACGCCGACAGCGATCCTGGTGAACCGTGCCGAACTGATCGCCCAATGGCGCGAGCGTCTCCAACAGTTTCTCGGCCTGACAGAGAAGCAGATTGGCCAACTCGGGGCGGGACGACGAAAACGGCGCGGAGTCGTGGATCTGATCATGATGCAGTCGGTCTCGCATCGGAACGCGGACCCCAGCATTCTGGAGGAGTACGGGCAGATCATCATTGACGAATGTCACGCTGTCGCAGCGCCAGCAACCGAAGCCGCCTTGCGCAACGTCAGTGTTCGTTACTGGGCAGGGATGACGGCGACTCCCTACCGTGCCGATCAGATGAATGGACTCATCACGATGCAGTGCGGTCCGATCCGTCACGTGGTCGACATCGTCGATCGCGCGGCTCGTGAGATGGTCGTCCATGAGACGACCTTCCGCACAGACGAACCCGGAACCGATGGTCCCTCTATCCAAGCGATCTACTCGGAGCTCGCCGCCGATGCCGAGCGCAATGCAATGATCGCCGATCATGTCACAGGAGCCGCTGACCAGGGGCGTACCTGCCTTGTACTGACGAACAGGATCCAGCACGTCGACGCTCTCGCGGATGCGCTGGAAACATGCGCTGCGCCGGTGATCCGGCTCCACGGGCGCCTCTCCGCGGCCACGCGTCGTGACATCAGGCGTTCGCTTGAGGAGATGGACGGGCTGCAGCAGCCGTTCGTTCTCGTCGCCATCGACAAAATTGCCGGCGAAGGCCTCGATCTCCCGACCCTCAACACACTCTTCCTCACCGTTCCGGTCTCCTTCAAAGGGCGCGTCATTCAGCAGATTGGCCGCATCACGCGTGGGCGAGCCGAGCAATCTATGCCCGCGATTGTTCATGACTACCGAGACAAGAACGTTCCACTCCTGGAGCGCATGTACTCACGGCGCAGACGCGTGATGTCGAAGGAAGGATTCGTGACTGCGGAACCTGGTGAATGAGGCGGGCGGGTGCCGATCACGGTTCACCCGCGGACAAGGTGGGGCACAGCAAGCGTTGACGAGTTCCAGGATTCGACAAGGTGAGGTCTGGGCTGGGCTGGCGACGACACTGGCTCTCCCGGTAGTGTGCGCGCCGCCTTCGGGTCCGTGTCGGAGTGCATCAGTTCGGAAACGAAGGCTCCTCGCCCAATATCGCAGCAGGGACTGCGTTCACCACCGCAGGCCCGACCCGGGGTCCGACGATCGTTGGACTCGAGATGCGGGCAGAGTCGATGGTTCGGTACACCACGCGGTCGCCGTCGATCGTGCCCGCGTACTGACCGGAGGTGTCGAAGACGTACCGGCCCTGGATCGTTCCCAAGTAGGTTCCCGATCCGGCAAACAACTGGTTACCGTCTCGTTGCAACGGACGGACATTCTTTGTATAGAGCTGAGGCATGTTGGCATTCCCAGTCAGGCCTCCGACATTGCGACTGGAGGATTGGTATGCCGCTCACCGAGGAACAGAAGGCTGAACGAGCGCAGAAGCGTCGCATGACGAACGCACTCAAGGAAGAGGCACGCGCGCATCGCGACGAAGTGAGGCGGCAGGAGTGGCGCGACAAGGGGATGTATCTCACTCGCGAGCAGGCGTCCGCGGGTGAGGCATGTCGTGGGTGCGGATTGCCGGTCATCGACAACCTCGGCAGTTGGCCGGGGACGATGTACCTCACGGGCGAACAGCGCGTCATCTACGACGCGGACCAGAAGCGCTACCGCGAGATGCATCCGAACTGTGATGCGCACCGTTGGAGCATGGCCGGTTCACGTGCGACGCATTGTGGCTACTGCTGTCCGCCGATCCCGATGTCGCGCGAGCAGGCAGAGAACATCCAGCGCATCTTTGCCACCGTCTCCGAGCGTCGGGAGGAAGAACTCGATATCTGGGCTCGTACCCTGACATGCGGGCACATGGTGGAGCAGAGCGTCCACCACACCAACCGGAGCCG
>JANYIZ010000067.1 GCA_025408445.1 Frigoribacterium sp.
CGACCACCACAGTGTTCACACACGACGGTGGTCGCAAAAACGGGAGGTGGATGGTGCTGCTTCCCGGTGAGGGGTGCGGGGTACAGCAGGAGTTATGACCGGATGTTGCGCACGGGCACTCCCCAGGCTGACGATATATCGTTAAGTATCGTCGAGCCAGAGTGGCCATGACGCTGAGGAGGACATCATGAGCAGTTCATTCATGGGCGAGGGCTTTACGGGACGCCGCGGCGGCGGCGAGGGTTGGCCAGGCGGCGCGGTGTGGGACGCAATGGACCAGCTTCGCGGACAGTTCGATCGGAAGTCCGGGCAGAGAATGGGACGCGGCGACGTGCGCGCGGCGGTGCTTGCCCTTCTCGCCGAAAAGCCGATGCACGGCTATCAAATCATCCACGAGATCGAGGAACGCAGCGGCGGCGCGTGGAAGCCAAGTCCCGGCTCGGTCTATCCGACCCTTCAACTGCTTGCGGACGAGGGCTTCATCGTTGCCGAGGAGTCCAACGGTCGCAAGACGTACTCGCTCACGGATGAGGGGCGACAGGTAGCCGACGCCGCGGCAGATCACCCTGCGCCGTGGGAAGCACAGAATGGTCGGGACGGTGCTCGGGCGACCGCGTTGCCCAGGGCCGGCATCGACTTGGCCCAGGCAGCCGCTCAGGTTGGACGCTCCGGCAACTCGGAGCAGGTGAAACAGGCTGTCGCAGTTCTTGAAGAAGCGCGACGTAAGCTCTACGCGATCCTTGCCCAGGACTGACTTGCCCCCCGCACGTCGGCGCCGCTGAGATCAGACGACCGAAATCAGATGACCGAGATTAGATGACCGACGTTGCAATTATGCGTGCCCGCTCCCGCAGGATCCTGCGGTTCGCCGCCAGGTACTTAGCGCAGGCGTGGTGGTACGAACTGTTTCTTCCGCGGGTGGGGCTCGCGCGGTTCGCAGCACAGGGCAGGTCGGTGCGTCTTCAGCGGATTGCGCAGCGCTTCCACGTGCTCGCTGTTGATCTCGGGGGCCTCATGATCAAGGTCGGCCAGTTCATGTCGTCACGGCTTGACGTGCTGCCGCCGGAGATCACCAAGGAACTTGAGGGTCTGCAAGACGAGGTTCCGCCGGTGCCCTTCCCGGCGATCCGAGCCCTCGCTGAAGCCGAGCTGGGTGTGACTCTTGAACGCGCGTTCTCCTTCGTTGACCCGACACCAGTGGCGGCGGCATCACTCGGTCAGGTACACCGCGCTCGGCTCTCAGAAGCGGATGCAGCCGAAACAGGCCTGCTCGATGTCGTCGTAAAAATACAGCGGCCGGGCATCGGCATGATCGTCGATGTCGACCTCAGTGCTCTCCGCCGAGTCGCCGGCTGGCTCAGCCATGTGCGCATTGTCTCCGATCGAGTTGACATGCCTGCCCTCGTCGAAGAGTTTGCGTTCACCAGCCTCGAGGAGATTGATTATCTGCACGAAGCCACGAGCGCCGAGCGCTTTGCGCAGGACTTTGCAGACGACTCTCGAGTGAGCGTTCCCGAACTGGTGTGGGAGCGCACAACTCGGCGGGTGTTGACCCTGCAAGACGTGACCGCTATCAAGATCAATGATGTCGACGGGCTCAGGGCAGCCGGCATCGACCCTTCCGACGTTGCCACTGAGTTCGCGGCCGTCATGTTCGACCAGCTTTTCCTCTCCGGCTACTTCCACGCCGACCCGCACCCCGGCAACATCTTCGTTACGCCGCTCAGCGGCCCCGGTGTGCTTGAAGCGGACGAGGCCAGGGCCTGGAAGTTCACCTTTATCGACTTCGGGATGATGGGCGAAGTGCTCAAAGCCCTTCGTCAGGGTCTTCGCAAGCTGGTCATCGCTGCCGCATCCCGTGACGGCAAGGGAATGGTGGATGGCATCCGCGAGGTGGGTGTGCTGCTGCCGTCCGCTGACACTGCAGAACTCGAGCGAGCGATGACAAAGCTGTTCGCCCGTTTCGGCGGGATGGGCTTCGCCGAATTGCAGGAGGTCGACCCGCGCGAGTTCCGCGCGTTTGCCCTGGAGTTCGGTGATCTGGTGCGCTCGCTGCCGTTCCAGCTTCCGGAAAACTTCCTTCTCATCGTGCGCGCGATGTCGCTGACCTCTGGGATGTGCAGTTCGCTCGACCCCACATTCAATATCTGGGATGCGGTCGAGCCGTACTCCACCAAGCTGATCCGCGCGGAAGGCGGCAACCTGCTCCAGCAGGTCGGGAAGCAGGTCGTGTCGGTCGGCGGCCTCATCGCCCGGCTGCCCCAGCGAATCGA
>JANYIZ010000068.1 GCA_025408445.1 Frigoribacterium sp.
TCGAGCAGTACGCCTGGATGGTGAGCGCGGAGAGCCTCAAGCCGCGCAAACGAAACGCGACAACGGGGCTCTAAGCGGGCTCAGACCGCGGTGGCGAGCAGGGCGACGGTGACGGATCCATTCTTCGTCTCCTGCTCGCCGACGCGGGTAAAACCCAGACGAGCATGGAAGGCGAGCGACTCCGGATTGGGTGGATTGAGGTTGACCTCGCAGGTCACCTCCCGAAGCCCTCCGGTTCGAGCAAGATCGAACACGGCCTCGTAAAGCGCTCGCCCAATCCCGGCGCCTCGCCGCTCTGCATCGATAACGATGCGGTCCACGTATAGGAAGTCCGAACTTCGGGCGTCAAAAAAACGATAGTTTTCGCTGGCGTAGTCTGCCCCGGAGTACATTCCGATCACGAAGCCAACCAGAGTGTCGTGATCCCGCACCGCGAGAGTGAATCCCGCGGCGTCGAGAAGCGCCGCCATCTCGGTTGCGGAGGTGATCGGTACCGCTGGCGAGGCGGCTTCGTTCAGCTCGACAAGGCGCGGTACGTCAGCGAGGGTGAGAGCGTCGAAGCTCGATAGGGGCGAAGTCACTCTCCCAGTCTGCCGTGCCGGCGGCTATTTTTCTGCGGGTACGAAGATCCACAGGGCGATGTAGATCAGGAACTGTGGCCCCGGCAGGACAGGATGACCACGAGTCGCACCACATTCGCGCTCCAGCCGTAGCGATTCGCTATCGCCGCACACACTCCCGCGACAACGCGGCCAGATTTCGGTCTCCGGAGCACAGCCATGACGCGCATCCTGCCCTCTAATCCGCCGTGACGCCATAGGACAATTCGACGCAATCGCGAGTGCGGGTGATCTAATCGGTTCATGCACCGACATCACACCACCATCCGCTTTATCCTGATGCTCGTCATCGGCATCATCGCGACCCTCGTCACCGGCAGCCTCGGCGCGTGGACCTATGCCCCTACCGTCGGGTGGTGCTTCGCCGCGCTGCTCTACTCGTCGACAGTGTGGCTGGGGATCGCCAAACTCGACGCGACCCAGACACAGAAACAAGCGATCGTGGAGGAGCCCGCCCGGGCAACCGCAGACCTGCTGGTGGTACTACTGAGCGTCGCGAGCCTGTTCTCGGTGGCCTTCGTGCTCGCGCAGGCCTCGCAGGCGCATGGGCTCGCAAAGGGGCTTCTCGCCACCCTCGCCCTGGTGAGCGTGGCGCTGTCGTGGATCCTACTTCACACGCTCTACACGCTGCGTTATGCCAGCCAGTACTACACGGCCGACAAGGGCATCGACTTCAACCAGGATGCACCCCCGCGGTACGCCGACTTCGCCTATGTGTCCTTCACCCTCGGCATGACGTACCAGGTGTCGGACACCAACATCACCAACCACACGATCAGGTCGACGGTGCTTCGACACACCCTGCTCTCGTTCGTGTTCGGATCGGTGATCCTTGCCACCACCATCAATCTCGTGGCTGGCCTCTCCCACTGAGCTCAGCCGGTCACAAAGTCGATCAGCTGCTCCACCCGACCGAGGACCACCGGCTCGAGGTCGGCATAGGTGCGCACCTGGCCCAGGATGCGCCGCCAGGCTCGGGCAATATCCGCCTGGTCCTCGTGCGGCCAGCCGAGCGCCGCACAGATACCATGCTTCCACTCGACCGAGCGAGGGATCTCGGGCCAGACCTCGAGGCCCAACCGCGCCGGCTTGACCGCCTGCCAGACGTCGACGAACGGATGCCCCACCACGAGCACGTGAGCGCCGAAGGGACTGCGCGCCACGGCATCCGCGATGCGACCCTCCTTGGAGCCGGCAACGAGGTGGTCGACCAGCACCCCGATCCGGCGGCCGGGACCCGGAGCGAACTCGCGCACGATGGCGTCAAGGTCGTCGACGCCCTCGAGGTATTCCACGACGACGCCCTCGACCCGCAGGTCGGCGCCCCAGACTTTCTCGACCAATTCCGCGTCGTGCCGGCCCTCCACGAAGATACGACTCGGCAGGGCGACCCGCGCCTTCTGGTCGGCAACCGCAAAGGAGCCGGAAGCGGTACGCGCGCTGCCCTTCGAAACGACCACCGGCGCGGTGAGCGTCACCGGCTCACCCTCGAGGAGATATCCCCCGCCGAGCGGGAAGAGGCGCACCCCGCCGCGGAAGTCCTCGAGATACACCAGCTTGTTTTCGACGCGCAGCACGGCGCCGCAGAAGCCGGTGTCCGCCCACTCGATCACGAGATCCCTCTCGGCGGCGACCTTACGGACGGTCTTTCGCTTCGCCCCGCGCCAATCCCCGGCGAGGGCATCCTCACCGTAGTCGCCAAAGCTCATTCCGAGTCCCTCACCGGTGGCGCGAGTTCGAGGAACCTCTCGTGCACCTGGGCGGAGGGAAACGGGCCATCGCCGTCGGAGTTGGACTGGGGCTCGTCGAATTCCACCCACCACATCCGTCCGCCCCCGCCGCGACCCCAGACCCCCGCGAGGGCAGATCCACCGGAGCGCACGATCACTCCACTCGGTTCATCCGGCCATAACGAGGACTCACCGGCGGTGGCAGCACGAACGAAGACCTGCGCGCCAACGCCAAAGTCGTCGGACATGGTGCGTACCGACCTATCCGTCGACGCGCTTGAGCACATGGAACGGAATCGCGAGCGAGAGAGCGACACTCGCAATCCCACTGAAGAAGAGGATGCCATGGGGAGCGTCCGGCTCGAAGGCATACCCCATCAGAACGATACCGAGCAGGAAGAGTCCGAGCGAAATGACAAAAGCGATGATTTTCACGAAGGGTCCTCCTGATGGAATCGACGGCGGTCTCCCCAGTCTACGGATCCGCCACGGGGCTGCCTTTTCGCCGCGGGTCGGGCAATCAGGAAGGATCGGCGCGGCCTACTTCGCCTGACCCTGCGCCTCGATCGACACGTCGTTCCATTCCTCCCAGACCGCGATTCGGCTCGCATAGTCCGCTTTGGCGGTACCGAGCGGCGATTCGCCGAAAAAGATACGAAGTGGTGGCCGGTCTGCGTCGACGACTTTGAGCATGGCGCCGCGGGTGGCGACGGGATCGCCCGGGGCCGCGAAACGCTGCTTGCGCGCAGCATCCACGGCCTCGTGCAACTCGGCGTAGTCCGGCAGCGGCTCCGAGCGCTTGGACGAGGATCCGCTCCAGTCGGTCGAGAATCCACCGGGCTCGACCAGGGTCACGAAGATGCCGAAGCCCGCGACCTCTTGGGCGAGTGACTGCGAGAAGCCCTCAAGTGCCCACTTCGAGGCGTGGTAGAGGCCGACCAGCGGGAAGGCGCTGATTCCGCCGATCGACGACACCTGGATGATGTGCCCGCTGCGCTGCACCCTCAGGAAAGGAAGCGCCGCCTGGGTGACCCAGAGCGCGCCAAAGAGGTTGGTCTCCATCTGGGCACGGGCCTCGTCCTCCGTGATTTCTTCGACGAATCCGAAATGACCGAATCCGGCATTGTTGATCACAACGTCGAGGTGTCCGAAATGCTCGTGCGCCTGAGCGACGGCCGCAGTCGCCGCCTCCTTGTCGGTGACGTCGAGCGAGATCGGCAGGATGGCATCGCCGTACTGCTCAACCAACTCGGCCAGGCTGTCAGTGTTGCGCGCCGTCGCGGCGACCCGGTCGCCGCGGTCAAGAGCCGCAATGGCCCACTCGCGGCCGAAACCGCGCGAGGTACCGGTGATGAACCAAACTTTTTCAGACATGTTTCCTCCAGAGATACGGATGCGAGGGACAACAGTTGCCCACCGCGGTGGTATTCCCTATTCGTTCGTGTTGGTCGCGTCTACTTTGGAGGGCGGCTCTGCCACGTCCTCCAAGCACTGACGCTCCGCGTTGGTTCCGAAGATCAATGCGACAACTCCGCCGAAGATCATGATGCCGGCACCGAGGAAATAGCCGCCGGTGAGCGGCCCGCGGTCCTTTCCCGCTCCGATGAGTGCCCCGTAGACGACCGCACCGAGCGCCCCTGCGAGCTGCCCGAGCGAGAAGAAATAGAAGATTGCGCGGCTGCGCAGTTCGAGCGGGAAGGTCTCACTCACCGTGAGGTAGGCAGAGGATGCCCCGGCCGAGGCGAAGAAGAACAAGACGCACCAGAAGATCGTCTGCGTTGTCGCGTTCAGTGACCCCGCGCTAAACAGGAACGCGGAGACCGCGAGCACTCCCCCGGCGACAACGTAGGTGAGAAAGATCATCTTGCGCCTGCCCCAGGCATCGAACAGGCGACCGAGCAGCAGCGGGCCGGCAAGGTTTCCGACGGCAAATGGAAAGAAATACAGAGCGGTCGACCCGGTGGGTACCTGATAGAAGTTCTGCAACACGAGTGCGTAGGTAAAGAAGATCGCGTTGTAGAGGAATGACTGGGTGACCATCATCACGGCACCGGTGAACGTGCGTTTGGGGTACTTCACAAACAGCACTTTCACCATCGCGACAAAACCGACCCGGCCGTGTGGCGTCACGGTGATCGATTTCGTCTCGTCGACCTCGGGGAGGGCGCCGCCATCGGCGCGCACCCGCTCCTCGATGTCGTCGACGGTCTTTTCCGCCTCCTGCTCCCGCCCATGGCTCATCAGCCAACGCGGACTCTCGGGGATGTGCCGGCGCAGATAGATGATGACGAGCCCGAGCACCGGGCCAATGAAGAATCCGATTCTCCAACCCCAGTTCTCAGCCACCAGGGCGGGGTTGAGCAGGAAGAGGTTGGCGCCCGCTCCGAGGGCCGCTCCACCCCAGTACGTACCGTTGATCGCGATGTCCACCCGACCGCGATAGTGCGAGGGGATGAGTTCGTCGATGGCGGAGTTGATGGCCGCGTACTCCCCGCCGATGCCGAGGCCCGCGACGAAGCGGAAGGCGAAGAGGAACCACATATTCGGCGAAAAGCCCGCAATGCCGCTGCCGACCAAGTAAATCAGCAGGGTGAGGATAAACATCCGTCGCCGCCCGATGCGGTCGGACAACCACCCGAAGTAGAGTGCGCCAACCACCTGTCCGACGAGGTAGACCGAGCCGGCCACGCCAACCTGCACGGTGCTCATGTGCAGGTCTTTGGCGAATCCTGCCGAGGCGACAATTTGAATTTCGAGCCCATCCAGGATCCAGGCGACACAGAGGCCGACGACGACGGACCAGTGGAACTTCGTCCACGGAAGTCGATCCAGTCGAGCCGGGACGAGGCTGCTGACCTCTTTGGATGATTTTTCGGGCCGCGATCGCGCCACGATACCCTCCCTCCGCCGGCCTCGTAGGCGAAGACGACATTGGGACCATATGCCCGAAGGGCATTCGAGTCAGCGGGGTTGCCAAGAGAGCCCGACAGGAGGGGGCTACCGCGATCACCCCGTGTGGTCAAACTTCTGTCACTCACGTGCAAGACAGGAGTACGTTCGTGCTCACCGGCGCAACGGAAAGGCATGGTGATCTGATGACGGACAGAATTGCAGACATTTGGGGGGAACGGACCCCCTTCGGGCGAGGAGAGCATTGGCCGGTCCGGGTGGATCAAAAGCTCGCCGATGGAGTACTCGAGACAGATATCGACCGGTGGGTGCAGTCCGCCTGTGTGCTCTGCAGCAACGGGTGCGCCTGCGACATTGCGGTCAAAGATGAACGGATGGTCGGCATCCGCGGACGGGCTGTCGACCGGGTAAACCATGGCCGATTGGGGCCAAAGGGCCTGTTCGGCAGCATCCCCGGGATGAACAGCCGCGAACGTCTCACCCGCCCCATGATCCGGATCGATGGTCAGCTAGTCGAGACGGATTGGGACACCGCGATGTCCCGCATCGTGGAGCGCAGCAAGACTCTGCTCGCGGAGAAGGGTCCGCTGAGTCACGGGTTTTATACCAGCGGCCAGCTCTTTCTCGAGGAATACTACGCTTTGGCCGTGATCGGGAAGGCGGGCATCGGGACGCCGCACATGGACGGCAATACTCGCCTGTGTACGGCGACGGCAGCGGCAGCGATGAAGGAAAGCTTCGGGTCCGACGGGCAGCCGGGCAGCTACCTCGACATCGACGACTGCGATGCCGTGTTCTTGTACGGCCACAACATGGCCGAAACGCAAACCGTGTTATGGGCCCGAATTCTTGACCGGATCGCTGGACCGGATCGGCCATTTATCGTCTGCGTCGACCCGCGCGAGACCGAAGTCGCCAAAGTCGCGGATGTGCACCTGCCGGTGCGCCCCGGCACGAACCAGGCACTCATGAACGGACTCATCCGGGAACTGTTCGTGCACGGGTGGGTGGACGAGGCGTGGGTGCAAGAGCACACGGTGGGGGTCGACGAACTCCGTTTGGTCGTCGACCCGTGGACGCCGGAGAAGGTTGCCGAGACGTGCGGTGTTGACGCGGACGACGTCCGGAGAGCGGCACGGATCTTCGGGGAATCGGAGCGAGTTCTCTCCACGGTGCTGCAGGGGTTTTACCAGTCCGCCCAGGCGACGGCCGCGTCGTGCCAGGTCAACAACATGCACCTGCTACGCGGCATGATCGGAAAACCCGGCGCCGGAATCCTGCAGATGAACGGACAGCCAACGGCGCAAAACAATCGGGAGTGCGGAGCAGACGGTGATCTGCCCGCGTTCCGGAATTGGGAGAACAAGGAGCACGTGCAGCAACTGGCCACTCTGTGGGGTGTCGACATTGACGTCATCCCGCACTGGTCACCGCCAACCCATGCGATGCAGATCTTCCGTTACGTCGAGCAGGGCAGCATCGAATTCTTGTGGGTGTCGGCAACGAACCCGGCGGTGTCGATGCCGCAACTGGAACGGATTCGCCGGATCCTCGACCAGGACAGCGTGTTTCTCGTCGTTCAAGACCTGTTTCTCACCGAGACTGCCCGGTACGCCGACGTGGTGCTGCCTGCTGCGGGCTGGGGAGAAAAGACGGGAACGTTCACGAATGTGAACCGCACTGTGCACCTGTCGGATAAGGCGATAGAGCCGCCTGGTGAAGCGCGCTCTGACCTTGACATCTTCCTCGACTATTCCACCAGGATGGGTTTCGTGACGAACGACGGATCGCCCCTTCTTGACTGGAGCAGCCCGGAGGACGCATACCGGGCCTGGCAGGAATGTAGCCGCGGGCGGCCGTGCGACTACACCGGCATCAGTTACGACACACTTCGCGGCGGAAGCGGGATCCCGTGGCCGTGCAACACGGAGAACCCCGGCGGGGTGACGAGGCTGTACACCGACGGAGTCTTCCCGACCGAACCCGACTATTGCGAGAGCTTCGGACACGACCTCCTCACCGGGGCAACCGTGGGTGAGCAGGCATTCCGCGCTCTGGAAACACACGGCAAAGCGGTGATCAAGTCCGCCCAGTACGCGCCCCCGCACGAGGAGCCCGATGACGACTACCCGCTCCGCTATACGACCGGACGGACCGCCTACCAATTCCACACGCGAACGAAAACGGCCAGGTCATCGCAGCTGAATCGGGCAGCGCCGAGCGCCTGGGTGGAGATCTCTCGCACGGACGCGGATGCACTTCGCCTTGCCGAGGGCGACATCGCGCGAGTGACGTCCCCGCGGGGCGAAATCGTTGTTCCCGTCCGGGTGGGGAATGTACGGGAGGGAACCGTGTTCGCCCCCTTCCACTATGGCTACTTCGATGCGTCGACCGAAGTCTCAAACGGTCATACTTCAGCGGCGAACGAGCTCACTGTTACGGAGTGGGATCCGGTATCCAAGCAGCCTCTGTTCAAAAACGCGGCCGTTCGCATCGTGAAGGTCGCCGATGCTGTTGGCCCGTCCGACGCACCAACGACGACGGCCTCCCGGCCCGCCGTCCCAGGGACTGTCCGCCTGACCGTCGGGGGGCCGGACGCGGAGGCGTCGGGTGTCGTCGACAGGGACGCGTGGACGGCCGACCGTGCGGAGGCGCTGTCATGATGCTGCCCGTGTACTTGGGGCTCCTGCGAAAAGCGGAGCAGATGCTGGCGTCGTCGTATCGGCAGGTCGCCGAAGGGCACGGCGCCGAACCCGACGTGTACCACCTGTGCCAGACACTCGCCCAGCAGTGTGACCAGCACGAACGTGCCCTTGCGCCCGTGACGGAGCGGTACGGCGAACAGCCCGACGACGAACCGGAACGCCTCCACGCGGTCGGGATCTCCTCGACCCGGACCGGCCCGGTCGGTCTTATCCGCGACCTTCAAGACCTGTATCTCTTGGCAAACTTGGTCGACGTTACCTGGATGATGGTCAAGCAGGCCGCCCTTGCGCTCCGCGATGATCAGCTCGTCGCAGTCGTTGGTCAGTGCGACGCGCAAATTAAGGTGCAGCTGGGCTGGCTGACAACACGAATGAAGCAAGCGGCCCCCCAAGCGCTGATAATCGCCAAGTGACCGAGCACCCCACTGGGTACGGCCCCCTGCGGAAGGTCCAGCAGCGCCGCGGGGGCGGAGCCGCTTATGCCGCTGTCCTGGCGATTGTGACCCTCGCGATCACCGGCGTCGTTGGTCTTCTCGTCAAACAGCCTTGGCTGTTTCCGAGCCTCGGCCCAACGGTGATGCTGTTCTTCGAATCACCGAAACAACACTCCTCCCGGCCCCTCAACACGATCGTCGGTCACGTCGTTGGCATTGCTGCCGGAATAACCTGCTAAGCCGTTTTCGGCCTATCCGGGCACCGGTCGGCACCGGTCGGCGGCCTCACGGTGTCCTACGTTATTGCCGGGGCGGTCGCCGTAGGGATCACAACCGCGGTGTTGAGTCTTCTGAAACTACCGCACCCCCCGGCTGGCGCATCGACATTGATTGTGGCGCTTGGCATCCTGCACACCCCCGTCCAGCTGCTCTCCATGGTGGGCGCCGTACTCCTGATCACGACAGCCGGCTGGGCGTTCAATCGGCTTCTCATGGGAAAACAACGGTGATTGCGGTGCATTCGGCGCAATGACGACGGTTTCGGCGAAGCTTCTGGGCCGTCTGCGAGGTGTGACGACAGCAGTCCCAGGTCAGCTGAGCGGCCGCAAAAACCCCGTCGTCACGAGTTCGCGGATGCTCGGCAACAGGTCCGTCGACAGTGCGGCCGTATCCACCTCGAGCAGTTGCGCGATAGCGGCGATGATGGCCCGCACGCTTAGTTCCCCATCGCAGGCGCCGACGAGGGCCGCGAGCCCGGTGCTGAGGGGCACCGAGCGCCCAAATCCACCGCCCTGCCGCAGGGTCATCACCGTTGGGTCTGCGGCACCCGGCCAGTAGTGCCGCTCCTCCGTGATATCCGGAGCCAGCTCGAGCCGCTCCCGTCCGAGCTCCTCGTCGGTGCGGGCAGACTGCCAGTCCGATGCCGCAAGGGTTTCGGCGATGTGCACGCCGAGGCCTCCCCCGGCGGCGCCGTTGAGAGCACCATCCAGCCGCTCCAGTCGTCGGAGGCCCTGGGAACTCGCCCTCAGCGTGAGGTAGCCGAACCCCACCGACGTCACGCCGCGTTGCTCGAAGTCGTCGAGCCAGGCCCCGTACAGCCGGTCGAATTCGGGGCCGGGGCGAGTGCCGCCATCGCGGATCCAAGTCTCTGAGTAGAGCGCGGCGTCCTGCACCTCACGTTCCACCACCCAAGCGTCGAGGCCGGTGGAGGCGACCCAGTCGCGGACGCGGTCGAGACCGTTGGCACCGTCGGCACCGTCGGCACCGTCGCGATACTCCCAATTGCCGAGCAGCTGCGCGATCCCACCCGGCTCAAGGTGTTCGGCCAACCCGGCAATCACCGACGCGACCAAGGCGTCGCCCACCATGCCTCCGTCCCGGTATTCGTAGGACGGAACGCCCTCGGCCCGGGGCGTGATCACGAAGGGCGGGTTCGACACGATGTGCCCGAACCGCTCCCCCACCACGGGCTCGAACAGGCTCCCGAGCCGAAATTCGATGTTGCGGATGCCGTTCAGCTCCGCGTTGAGCGCCGCGATCTCGAGGGCGCGGGGCGATATGTCGGTGGCGACCACCCGGGTGGCATGACGGGCGGCATGGAGGGCCTGGATGCCGCAGCCGGTACCGAGGTCGAGGGCTGAATCGACCGGCGTGCCGACCATGAGTCCGCTGAGCGTGAGCGAGGCACCGCCAACGCCGAGCACGTGGTCTTCGCGCAGGGCGCCGCCGACGGTGAGCTCACCGAGGTCGCTCGCGATCCACCAGCTGCCCACCCCGTGGGCGTCGACGAAGCTGTAGGGGCGCAGGTCGAGCGCTGCGCGGAGTCCGTCGCGGTCCAGCGAGACGAGCCCGAGTTGGATCGCGCCGTCGATGCCGAGCGCAGGGAGGGCCCCGGCAAGCTGCTCGGCCGAAACCGGCATGCCGAGCACAAAGAGACGGGCGAGTACGCCTGCCGGGGTCTCGGCGGCCGGCCCGGCCAGCGCACGAACTGCCGGCACCCGCTGCCCGCGGTGGAGGGCCGCATCCGCCGGCTCTCCCCACAGTCCGGTGAGGGTGTCGACGCTGAAGCGAGCGTTGAGGAGGTCTGAGCGGAGCTGGGCGATCGATTCGAGGTGCACTCCGCAAGTCAACTGCATGCGAGTTGATTGTGCGTCCCGACGTAGTGCCAGTGAAACTATGACGTAATTCGGGTACACCCTCATGACCGAACAGAGCGGGCCGAAGCAGCTGGTGGGATGTGCCCGACGGCGGTGTGCCGATCGCGGTGGCCGTCTCGGGTGACAAGTCGATCGCTCGATTCGCCCCGCTCGGCGATCATCTGATCACCACCGAACCCGAGGATGTCGCGCTCGTGCAAGTCGGCGACGAGACTCAGCAGCGCTTCCTCGATGAGGCCGCTGGCCCGCTGTTGGAAAGCTGCGGGAGTAATGATTCAGGATGAGACGATACGGTGGAATCTGTCGGAATCCGCCCCGCCGACTAAGGAGTTCCCATGGCCCAGACGACCGCGATCCTCTATACGATCTTGATCATCATCACCCTGTTCGGCGGTGTCGGGGTGCTCACGGCGCTTATCGCCATGTCGAAGTCCTCTTATCATGAATAGAAGATGCTCTAGCGCTCTCCTCGAGTAGTGCACGTGGGTCCCTCACACCTTCGCAAAACAGGGTTCCCTTGGGTAAACGCCTCACCGCAGCCGATTACGCTGGAACGGTTATGCAGTGTCTGTACGATTCCGTGCCCGCGAGGAGGCCATGAAACCGCTCACCGAATCCGACATCCGTCGAAGTATCGTCAACGCATCGAAAGGTGAGATCCAGCGGATGCCGCTGCCCGGCCTGCACGAAGTGCTTTGGGATGAGCGGGAATACCTCGGCTGGCGTGACCACGGTGCACCACTGCGCGGCTATCTTGTGCATTGGGTGGATGACCGCCCGGTCGGCATCGTTCTTCGGGCTTCCGGCGCAAGCATGAGGCCGGGCATCTCGGCGATGTGCTCCCTCTGCCGCACTCCGCAGCCTTCCGACCAGGTTGCGCTCTTTTCGGCGGCGCGGGCCGGGCAGTCCGGTCGTGACGGCAATACCGTCGGAACCTACATCTGCGCCGACCTCGCCTGCTCTCTCATCATCAGGATCATGCCTCCCGCTTCACCGATGCAGCCGAACCCTGCCGAGGTCGTGGCCAAACGCGCCGAGGGACTCCTCACCCGGGTACAGAATTTCACTGCGGACATAATGAAGACGGCCTGATCCCGCGGCGACACGACGAAGGCCCGAAACTCGCTCTCGTTGTCGAGCGATGTCCCGGGCCTCCGGTCGAACTCAGCCGTTGGGCTTGTTCGCTGCTTTGGTCTTCTTGTCGGCGCGTTTCTCCTTGAGGGACTTGGACGCCACGGTCTTCGAGGTTGACTTTTTCGGTGACTTGTCGGCCATTATGAGCTCCCTCGGATCGGGAGCCCGGATGGCTCCCTGTGTGCCTTGAGAATACGCCGTCTGGACTGGCGTCGCACCTGCGCCGCCACGATCGGTGGCATTGTGCTCGGGCGCAGGGTGCACGACCATGGAGGGCACTGCCGCGGAATCACCCCAACCGGCGAACGAACAGAGGAGGACCCCTCGTGCCTGTTCCTACCGATATCGCGGTCGGCGCCCCTGTCTGGGTCGACCTGCAGAGTTCCGACATCGCCCGCTCGATCGAGTTCTACCCGGGTGTCTTCGGTTGGACGCACGAGAAGGCGGGCGCCGAGTACAACGGCTACGTCAACTTCTCGAAGAACGGCCCTCGCTATCACCGCGAACGGCGGGCACGTCTTCTTCACCCATGAGCTGCATGCCACGGACTAGGAACGCGCGCTCACGTTCCACCGCGACGCATTCGGCTGGACCGTCACGGTGATGAGTGACTCGGAAGATTTCCGCGTGTCGACATTCAGTGTCGGTGGTGATCCACTCGGCGGCACCCAGCTCGACGGGTCACCTACTCGCCGTTCGGGCGGGTGAGCCGCCTGGCCGACTCGACCGGGGCCCTGCTCACGATCATTCAGGTGATGTAGCCGAAGTCGGATTTCGTGTCAGGCTCGGCGTGCTCTCCGGCGCAGCACGAGCTGCGCGACCCCCCGCCAGCCGAGCAGAAAGATCGCGAGCACCACGGTCGTGACGATCACGAATCCGAGTTGAACCCCCTGTCCACTCACCCCGCGTAGGAGCATTCCGACGATCACCGTCGCGGCCCAGATCGTGAACCCGGTCCAGCG
>JANYIZ010000069.1 GCA_025408445.1 Frigoribacterium sp.
ATCCAGCTGGGGTCCGCATTCGCACTTGAGAGATCCGAACACCTCCCCGGTGAGGCACTCGGAATGCACCCGGATGAGGGCTCCGTTTTGCGGGACTCCGGAAATGATGGCGAGGTGGTCGGCCCCGGTCATCCGGTCCCGGTAGGCACGGAAGCGGAAGGACCCGTGGCGGGTGGGGATGGTCGTCTCCACCTCGAAGGTCACGCGCGAGGTCTCGGGGATCGGCACCGCCACCGGCACCGAGGTGTCGCAGTGCTGTGCCTGGAGGTATTCGATGAGCGACTCGATGGTGATGACGACGATGCCCTCACGCTCGCCAAGCTGGATGAGGCCGGGCAGGCGCATCATCTCGCCGTCTTCCGCGACGATCTCCGAAATCGCCCCGACGGGTGTCAGACCGGCGAGCTTGAGGAGGTCTACCGTCGCTTCGGTGTGGCCATCGCGCTCGCGAACGCCACCATCCCGGGCACGGAGCGGCATAATATGGCCGGGGCGGTGCACGCTCGATGGTGTGGAGTCGAGGCTCGCAAGCACGCGAAGGGTGTGGGCGCGGTCGGCGGCGCTGATACCAGTGCTGACCCGGTCCGCGGCATCCACCGACACCGTGTAATTGGTGCCGCGCGGGTCCTCGTTGTTGACGACCATCATCGGTAGCTCAAGACGGTCGGCGATCTCATTGGTCATCGGCGCGCAGATGAATCCCGAGGAGTTGCGCACAAGCCAGGCCAGCCATTCTTGGCTGGCGAACTCCGCCGCGAGCACGACGTCGCCCTCGTTCTCTCGCCCTTCGTCGTCGACGACGATAATCGGTCTGCCTGCCCGCAGTTGTTCGAGGGCGGTGGGGATGTCGGCGAGACTCATGACTCGCTCCTTCCGGTTGCTGCTGCTGGTGACACTTCTGCAAGCCGTGCCACATGGCGGGCCAGGATGTCGGTCTCGATATTGACCGCGTCGCCGACCGCTTTGCGCCCGAGGGTCGTCACGCTGAGCGTCTCGGGGATCAGGGAGACCTCGAACCAGTCCGCTCCGACGGCGCTCACGGTGAGAGAGACACCGTCCACGGCGATTGAGCCCTTACGGGCGACGAGAGGCGCGATATCCGCGGCAAGCGAGAACCGCAGCACTCGCCACACGCTTCCCTCGGTGACGCTGAGAAGGGTGCTTGTGCCGTCGATGTGACCCTGCACAATGTGACCGCCGAGGCGATCACCCACCTGGGCGGCGCGCTCGAGGTTCACGCGCGATCCGGTCGTGACGCCGGCGAGGGTCGACATCGCGATGGTTTCCGCCATGACATCGGCGGTGAACCAGTCGTCGCCCTTGTCCACGACAGTGAGGCAGACTCCGCTCACCGAGATCGAGTCGCCGTGGCCCGCGTCCGAGACCGCGAGCGGTCCGCGGATGGTGAGGCGTGCGGCATCCATCGTCGGCTGCCAGTCGACGACCTCGCCGAGTTCTTCGATGATTCCGGTGAACATCAGGTGTCCTTCTTTCCATCCACAGCGCCGACCGGGACCGGTCGCGCCACCACCAAAAGATCGTCGCCCAGCCGTTCCACGCTGTCGATCGAGAGTCGTCGCGCCTCTCCGATGCTGCCGACGCCGATGTCGGTGAGGGCGGACTGGTCGCCGCCGAGCAGCACCGGTGCGAGATAGACGAGGTATTCGTCGACGAGGCCAGCCGTGACGAATGCGCTGGCGAGCGTCGGACCGCCCTCGACGAAAGCATGGCGGATGCCACGCTCGAACAGGTCGGCGAGGATGGCCGGCAGATCCCGAGTTCCCGTGATGATCGGGGTCTGGGGGTGCCGGAACACCCGGGCACTCGCATCAACGGCCCGCTCGCCGATGACGACGGGGATGGGCTGGTGAGGCATCAGCTCACCGCCGTCGCCGCGTGCGGTGAGACCAGGGTCGTCCGCGAGGACCGTGCCAGTGCCCACCAGTATCGCGTCGGATTGTTCGCGCTGTTCGTGTACTCGCTGGCGGGCGGCGGTGCCGGTAATCCACTTGCTCGAGCCATCGACGGCAGAGACGCGCCCATCAAGACTCGACGCCCACTTCATCGTGACGAACGGGCGACGCAGCCGGGTGGCGGTCAGCCAGATTCGCATTGCTTCGGATGATTCCTCGGCGAGAACTCCGGCATCGACGAGCACTCCGGCCTCACGGAGCCGCTCAGCGCCACCGCTGGAGTGTTCACCCGGGTCGGACACGGCGTAGACGACGCGCTCGACACCGGCGGTGATGAGCGCCTCGGAGCACGGCCCGGTCAGCCCCTCGTGGTTACACGGCTCGAGGGTGACGATGGCGGTGAGACCGGGAGGAAGACCGGCGGCGGAGCCATTCGTGTGGACCCGCGACAGCGCATCCACTTCGGCGTGCGGCGTACCCGCACCGCGGTGCCAGCCCTCGGCCACGATGGTGCCGTCGGTGTCGACGAGCACACAGCCGACCTGCGGATTGATGCCGGTCGCCGGGCCATGGGCGGCGAGCGAGAGGGCGCGCCGCATCAGCGACTCGTATCCTGTGGCTGCGCCGGTCATCCGGTTGTCTCGAATCTTCGTATCGAAGACGGACTCCGGGCCGATGCCGACGGTCGCCGACATCGTTCGTGCGCGCCCAAAGGCGAACACGCGTGCTTCCTCTCATCCGGACTGAGAAGCTCTCGCGAGCCTCATTACCGTCGGTCTCGGAATTCCACCGAGTCAACCGCTGCTCCGATGTTCTGGAGCCACGGGTCGCGGACTGTCACCGCCGGTTCGGACTTTCACCGACCCCGGAGCACGTACTTTTCTTCATTGTATCCAACGTCTCGAGAGCGGGGAAATTCCTTCTGTCGTCACCCCATGGAGGCCAGTTGGCCGGCCGTCACCTCGTCGACGATCAGATCGGTGATGACCCCGGTCGCGACGGCGCCACGCAGTGCCGGGAGCTTCGCCTGGCCTGAGACGACCGCAATACGGCGGGGTACCCGCTTGAGCACGTCGAACCCTGGCCCGCTCGACCGTGCGTTCAGCGGGATGTCGTCGTAGCTTCCGTCTGCACGGAAGAACATCGTGGCGATATCGCCGACTACCTGAGAGCGGGCAAGGTCGTCGTAGTCGGCCTGGTCGAGGTATCCGCCGGCGTACACGTGGCTCCGCACATCGGCATTGGGGGATCCGATGCCGAAGATCGCGACATCCATCCGCCTCTGCACGGCGAGCACGCGCGCGGTGCTCCGCTCCCGCCACAGGGCGTCTTTGGTTGCCGGGTCGTCGAAGAACGCGGGAACCGGAAACTGCTGCACCGTTGCGCCGAAGGCGGCGCCGAACCGTCCGATGATCTCACTCGCGTAAACGAGGCCGGTGGTGTGTGCGTTACCCGCACCGTTGAGCTGCACGACCTGCGTGTTACGCACGGGCTTGCGCACGAGGTGGCGGCTGACCGATGCGAGGGTGGATCCCCACGCGACACCCAGGATCATCGTTGAGTCGATGAAATCGGTGAGAATCCGTGCAGCGGAGAGGGCAACCCGGTCAAGTCGATCGACCTCGGTCGCAGCATCCCCGGCCGGCACGATGTGGGCGGTGAGCCCGAATCGGTCGTGTAGTTGGTGCTGCAGTTGGCTGAGCTGATCGAGCGGCGAGTGCAGCCGGATCTCTACAAGCCCGGAATCCCGGGCAAAAGAAATCAGGCGGCTAATGGACGACCGCGAGATGCGCAGCTCGGAGGCGATGGCATCCATCGTCAAGTTCTGGATGTAATACAGATGAGCAGCACGCAGCGCATCAGCGGTGCGGCTGTCACCGTCGCTTTCTGGGAAGTTCACCTGCACATCCGTTCATGAACCATGCAAAGTCTCCCTCTGAGGGGAGTATCAGCTTATGACCACTTCAACCCCTCGAACCGATGTCGTTTCCCTTACTGAGCACCCGCATTCCCAGGTGCTCGTGATTGGAGGAGGCATAAACGGTGCTGCAACATTCCGCGATCTCGCCCTGCAGGGCATCAACGTCACGCTCATCGAGCGTGGCGACTACATGTCGGGCGCCTCAGCCGCGTCCTCCCACATGATTCACGGCGGCATTCGCTACCTGGAAAACGGCGAGTTCCGACTCGTGCGGGAGGCAGTGCAGGAACGCAACCGGTTGCTGAAGACGGCGCCGCATTACGTCAAGCCTTTACAGACCACGATTCCGATTTTTTCGACGTTTTCGGGGATCACCGCCGCGCCACTGCGGTTCCTTACCCACAAGCAGAGCACGACTACCGAGCGCGGTGCACTGCTGATCAAGGTGGGACTCGTGCTCTACGACTCCTTCTCCCGTGATGGCGGCAGCGTGCCGCGCCACCAGTTCCACGGCCGCCGTAAGTCGCTCGCCGACCAGCCAGCTCTCAATCCGAACCTCAAGTACACGGCAACTTACTACGACGCAGCGATGAACAATCCCGAGCGACTCGGGCTGGATGTGCTGCTCGACGGCGTTGTTGCCGGCGGCCGCAGCGCCAACTACGTCGAAGCGACCGGTGCGGCGAAGTCCGCTGAGGGCGGTGGCGGAGTGCTGGTGCGTGATCGTTTGTCCGGCGAAGAATTCGTGCTCACTGCCGATGTGATTGTCAACACCACTGGGCCCTGGACCGATCTCACCAATGACGCCCTTGGTACACCGTCGAAATTCATGGGAGGCACAAAGGGCTCGCACATTGTGCTCGATAACCCGGAGCTGCTCGCGGCGACCAAGGGTCGCGAGCTGTTCTTCGAAAATGACGACGGTCGAATCGTTCTGATTTGCCCGATCAAGGGACGCGTGCTCGTCGGCACCACCGACGTCGATGCCGATCCACGAGACCCGATGATCGAGACCGACGATGACACGGAGTATTTCTTCAAGCTCGTCTCCCAGATCTTCCCCGGCGTCGTCGTCAACCGCTCGCAGATTATTTTTACCTACGCGGGTATCCGTCCCCTCCCTCGCCATGATGACGAGACTCCCGGGTTTGTTTCTCGCGACTATCGCATCGAGAAGGGCAGTTTCGGCGGCTCTCCACTTCTGAGCTTGGTGGGTGGAAAGTGGACCACGTTCCGTGCGTTCGGCGAGCACATGACGAATGACGTGCTTGCGCTGCTGAAGCGCGAGCGAACAACCTTCACCACCACGATGGCCATTGGCGGCGGCGCAGGCTTCCCGACCAGCGAAACCGCGCGCAACGCTTGGATCCACGCTCACGCCGCGGACGTGAATCGATCGCGAGTCGCGCAGCTACTCACGCGCTACGGCACCCGTGCCACCGACGTGATAGCGGCGATCAGCGCTGGTGTCGACGCTCCGCTACGCACGACCGATCTCTACACCACGGCTGAGCTTGGTTACCTCGCGCAATCTGAGAGTGTTGTTCATCTCGATGACGTGCTTTTGCGTCGTACCGACCTGGCGTTCACCGGCGCGGTGACCAGCGAATTGATCGAGGAATTCGCCACTGTGATCGGCGAGAGCCTCGGTTGGACCCCGGAGCGACGAGCGCACGAGATCGATGCCACTCGCTCCCTGCTCACAACGCTGCACGGCATTGTCTTCGCCGAGCAGCCGATGCCGATGCAGGTGTCTGAGTAGTCCTGCCCCTCGCTTGGCGTAGCTCCTGTCGTGCACACGGCAGGAGTTACGTCGCGTGTGCGCTGGCGAGTTTTTCTTCGCCGCTAGGGCTGGCCCGAGAAATACCGGGTGATGGGGTGTGTAATCGTCCGGGCCATGCGCTGGTACCGCGGTTGCTCATGAAACAACTCGGGCCGCACTTCCGGTTGCGCCTGCCAGCGTGCGCTGCGTGACCCGCCCGCCGAATATCCTCGGGGCGAAACCCGTCAGATGAGTACAGGGAATAATTCGTCGAGCGACCGGATGATCGAGACTCCGGATGCTGCAGCGGCTGCCTCCTCGGAGGCGGTAGCGTCTCCACTCCGATTGAGCCACACGCCCTGGAGCCCGGCGCGTGCGGCACCGATCGCATCGGTCTCCAGGCGGTCCCCGACATAGACGGCATCTGAGGTTGTGACCTCGAATCGGGCGCAGGCATGCTCGAATATGCGTCGGTCGGGTTTTGCGATGCCGAGTTCTCCCGAGGCCACGACGTCGTCGACCAGGAGCGTGAGTCCTACTCGCTCGATCTTCTCCCGTTGAAACGCGAGCTCACCATTGGTGATGATGCCGAGCCGCGCACCATTGGCCCGTAAACCGGTGAGGCAACTCACGGCATCATCGTGAAGCATCCAGGCCGCTTCGTATTGCTCGCGATAACCGTCGAACCAGGAATCGGCGGCGGTATCGAGCTCGAGATCGTGACCATAGGGAGCGGTGAATTCGCGTGCGCGCGCCCGCCGCTGGCCCTGGAAGCTGAGTTCGCCCGCGAGGTAGCGGTGATAGTGCTTTTCTTCAAGCGCCCTCCAGCGTTCGGCCTTCGCCTCGTCATCCCGAACGATTTCGACACCCCCGGCCCCGACGAGATAGGCGGTTATGCCGAGCGCGACGGCCCGCCGGTGGGCGAACAGGGGGTCATGCAGGTCGAACTGCACGGTGACCGGGCGGCCCGCCGTGGGTTTCGGGAGCTGCCGAACGGATGGGATCACTGCGAATCCATAAGAACTCGCGCCGTCACCGCGGGCAGGTCCCGATCTTCCGTGCTGCCCGGTCGCCGGTGTGCCACATCGATCCGCTCAGGATTCTCGTCGCCCGCTGTCGCCCGCTGTCGCCCGGCGGCGAGTCACGTCGGCCACCCGGGTCGCTCGACTCGAGGCTCTCCGGCCTGAAGCACGCCATGCCAGGCCGGGGGATGGCTGCCGTCACGGAAGGTCAGCCCGGTCGGCCGCTCCCCGGTGAAGCTAAAGCCCGCCTTGCGTGCCACCGAGACGGATGCCGCATTACCGATCACGCACTCCCACGCGACCTCCGTGCGCCCGAAGCCGCTCATCAGCCAGTCGGTCACGACGATGACCGCTTCCGTCATCAGCCCTCGTCCCCGATGCGGCGCGCCGAGCCAGTAGCCGATATCGCCGAACTCGCGGCGCCACCCGATGATTCCCAGCAATGGCCCGCCCTCGCTCTCGCGCACCGCCCAGGTGAGCTCGTCACCGGAGAGCCATCCGCCGGGCACGACCCGATAGAGGAAGAAATCGGCATGCCGCTGCTCATAAGGCCAGGGCAGGGTCATGAACGTCTCGAACAGCGGGTCCCGGCAGTACTCAGCCACCGCAAACCGGTCGGAGAGCACGGGCGAATCGAGCCACAGCCGCTCGGTCTGAAGCACTGTCGCCTTCATCGTCAGCGTTTCGGTAGGAGGCCGACACGGTCGTAGACCGTCGCGAGAGTCACGTCGGCGATGGCCGCAGCACGATCGGCATTACCGGCGAGCACCCGATCCAGTTCCGCGGGATCGTCGAGCAAGTCGAGAGCGCGCGCGCGGACCGGTGCGAAGGTCGCTACAACCACTTCGGCAAGGTCTGTTTTGAAGTCGCCGTAGCCCCTCCCGTCATAGTCAGCCTCGAGGGAGGCGATCGATCGGTCCGCGAGCACGGCGAAGATCGTCAACAGGTTGGAGACCCCGGGTTTTTCAGCGACGTCGTAACGCACCTCGCGACCGGCATCCGTCACTGCGGCCTTAATCTTCTTCGCGGTGACGGAGGGCTCATCGAGCAACCACACCACGCCCGATGTGGACTCCGCGGACTTGCTCATCTTGGAGCCCGGATTCTGCAGGTCGTAGATACGCGCTGTCTCTCTCAGGATCATCGGCTCCGGCATCGCGAAGGTCGGGCCGAAGCGCGTGTTGAAACGGTTCGCGAGGTCGCGGGTGAGTTCCACGTGCTGCTTCTGGTCGTCGCCGACCGGCACCGCCACCGCGTTGTAGAGCAGGATGTCGGCGGCCATGAGGGTGGGGTAGGCGAAGAGGCCGACCGATGCGGCATCCGCTCCCTGCTTCGCGGCCTTGTCCTTGAACTGGGTCATCCGGCTGGCCTCGCCGAAACCGGTGATGGTGTTGAGCACCCAGGCGAGCTGCGGATGCGCCGCCACATGCGACTGCACGAAGAGGGTGGAGACTTGCGGGTCGATTCCCGCGGCGATGTACTGGGCGGCGGTGCGGCGAGTGTTCTCGCGCAAGGCGGCCGGATCCTGCGCCACGGTGATCGCATGCAGGTCCACGATGCAGAAGATGGCGTCATGGCTGGTCTGCAGCTCTTTCCACTGCAACAGTGCACCGATGTAATTGCCGATGTGCAGGGATTCGGCAGAGGGCTGCATGCCGGAGAACAGGCGGGGTTTGGGGCTCATGGTCCCAGTCTTCCAGAGACTGCGGAGGGGGGCAGCAGCGCGTCAGACCAGGTAGTCGACGACCACCGGGGAGTGGTCCGACCAGCGGGTGTCCCACGCCGACGCGCGATCCACCGAATAGTTGGTGACGGATGCCGCGAGCGTCGGTGAGGCCATGTGGTAATCGAGTCGCCATCCGGTGTCGGTGTCGAAGGCCTGTCCGCGTTGGGACCACCAGGTGTACGGCCCGTCAACCTCGCCGGCCCACTGGCGGCCGACATCCACCCAGCCGAGTCCGCGGCGGGTCTTCCCGTCGACGCAGGTGACGTTCTTTCCGGCCGGCCCGAAGAACTTGTCGAAGTAGGCGCGCTCCTTGAGCAGAAACCCGGCGCTCTTGCGATTGCCGCGCCAGTTCTTCAGATCGAGTTCGCGATGCGCCACGTTGAGGTCACCGACAATCACCGAGAGCGGCGTGTGGGTGGCGAGCTCCGGGAGGCGCTTCGTCATGGCGTCGAGGAACTTGTATTTTTCGATCATCTTCTTGGGGGCTTCGGCATCGCCCGAATGCACATAGGTGCTCACCACCGTGACGATCGAATCGCCGACCCGGTAGTCGGCCTCGAGCCAGCGACCGGCGCTGTCGAACTTCTCCTCTCCGAGCTCGACGCGATGGATCTCGGCCCCGCCGCGGCTGGCGAGGGCGACACCGGCTCGCCCTTTCGCGGTCGCGGCGTCGTGGAGGATGTTCCATTCCGGTCCGAGTAGGTCTTCGAGGTCGGATGTCGCGGCCCGCACCTCCTGCAGGGCGAGGATGTCGACATCCCGCGCTGCCAGCCACTCGCCCATTCCCTTGCGGAATGCGGCTCGCACTCCGTTGACGTTCACGCTGGCGATACGCAGTGGGGAGCTCATGATCCGAGCCTAGCGAAGACGGGTGACCTTACCGGAGGCGGGCGATCGGTCGTACCCGCGGGCGTGGGTGACGACCCGGCGGGATGGTGCCCTGGCGCCGGGCAGTCGCCGTCGCCGTCTGGCCGTGGTCGGCCATATCGACGGAGATCCAGGTCGCGGCGATCAGGATCACCTGGCAGACAAGTCCGAACCAGACGAGCAGCCCGAGGATGACGGCGAACGACGCCAGCAGCGGATTCTTGCCGGCGCCCCCCACAATCGTGGCCCCGAGCACCTTGAGTATGCCGAGGGCCAGGCCACCGAGCAGGGAGCCGGTGAGCAGGCGTTGCCAGGGTATTCGCACCGCGAGCAGCACGCGGTACAGCGTGGCGAGCACGAGGGTATCGATTACCAGCACGATGAGGAGACCGATGACGTGCCCGATTGCCTTGGCGAAGGCCGAGCGGTTGTCGATGTGAAGCAGGTCGAAGAGCGAGGTCAGCGCGCTGGTGGAGAATACGGAGATCGCGGCTGAGGCTACGGTGACGGCGGCAAAGGCGACGACCAGGCCGAGATCCCGCAGCTTGAGAAGGAGGAAGAAGGTCGTGTCCGGTGCGAGATCGAAGACCGCACGCACGGCCGATCGGGCGGAGGCGAACCAGCTGAGCGCGGTCACGAGAAGCGCCGCGGCGGCGATGATGCTGCTCCAGCCGAGCACCCGGGACTTGAACAGGGCGTCGAGATTAATTGCACCGCCGCTGTCGTGACCGGAGTCGATCAGGCCGGGGACCGAGCTGGAGAGGGTGCTGACCACCGCATCCTTCAGGTCCGGATTCGATTCGATCGACAGTCCGAGCAGAGCGAATCCCACATAGAGTCCGGCGAAGACACTGTAGAGGGCCGTAAGGCTGAGACCGCCGGCAAGGATCGGGCCGTTCTTCTCGGAATAGCGCAGGAAGACCCGTACCGGCCGGAGCTTCATGACCCGCGCAATGAGCCTCTGCAATGACCTGAGCATCCGTTCCCTTCGACCACGTAAGCCTAACCAACACGCCGGTAGAGTTTTGAGGGAACGGCACCGGCTCGAGGAAGAGGAACGCATGGATCTGCACGGTATCGGCGTGGGACGCGGAGTGGCCGTCGGCCCAATCCTGAGGATGCCGGATCCCCTGCCCGAACCCACGGATTCCCCGCGGAGTGTGGATGCGGCGGCGGAGCTCGCGACGGTCACCTCCGCGCTGTCAACCGTTGCTGCCGAACTCCTCGCTCGCGGCGAGACGGCCGGCGGCGCCGCACGAGACGTGCTGGAAGCAGCTTCTTTGATGGCGCAGGACCCGACTCTCGTCGATGATGTCACCGCGCGCATCGAGTCGGGCAAGACCGGCGAGCGCGCCGTCTTCGAGGCCTTCGGTATCTTCCAGGACATGCTTGTCGGCATGGGGGGTCTCATGGCCGAACGTGCCACCGACCTCGGCGACGTTTCCCAGCGCATCATTGCCCATCTTCGTGGAGTTCCGGCGCCCGGTGTACCCACCTCCGACAGCCCGTTCATTCTTGTGGCGTCCGACCTCGCCCCGGCCGATACCGCGCTCCTCGACCTCGACAAGGTGCTCGGCCTCATTACCCGAGACGGCGGACCCACCAGCCACACGGCCATCCTCGCCCGGTCCAAATCAATTCCGGCGATCGTCGGGGTGGCGGGGGCGCTTGACCTCACCGACGGTACCGTCGTCATCGCGGATGCCGCCACCGGAAGCGTGCGCGTAGCGCCGAACGACTCCGAGGTTTCCGATGCGCGGCAGCGCATCGCGGAGCGTGCTGCAGCGGCGGCCGCTCCGATCACCGACGGCGTACTCGCCGACGGCACCAAGGTGCCGCTGCTCGCCAACCTCGGCTCCCCGAAGGATGCTGCTGCTGCGGTCGAGCTCGGCGCTGAGGGGGTCGGCCTCTTCCGCACGGAGTTCCTGTTCCTCGATTCGAAGTCCGCGCCGACCGTCGAGGAGCAGCGGGTGCAGTACACCGAGCTGCTCTCCTACTTCCCGGGCAAGAAGGTCGTGGTGCGGGCGCTCGATGCTGGCGCCGACAAGCCGCTCAGCTTCCTCAACGACGCCCACGAAGAGAACCCCGCTCTCGGGCTTCGCGGCCTGCGTGCTCTTCGCCTCCGCGAGCCGATCCTGCGCGACCAGCTCACCGCCCTCGTGCTCTCCGAGGCCGAGACCGAGGCCGAGCTCTGGGTGATGGCCCCGATGGTGTCCGACTCCGAGGAGACCGAGTACTTCGTCGCCCTCGGGAAGGAGCTCGGGCTGAAGATCGTCGGTGTCATGGCTGAGGTTCCGTCCCTCGCCGTGCTGGCCGACCAGGTGCTCGAGAGTGCCGACTTCGTGAGCGTCGGCACCAACGACCTCACGCAGTACACCCTTGCCGCGGACCGGATGCTGGGATCGGTCGCGCACTTCCAGGACCCCTGGCATCCCGCTGTGTTGCGCCTCGTCAAGCTCATCGGCGACGCCGGGGCCGCGAGTGGCAAGTCGGTCGGAATCTGTGGCGAGGCTGCGGCGGATCCCCAGCTCGCCGTGGTGCTCGTCGGTCTCGGGGCGACCACGCTGAGTATGACTCCGGCGGCGCTCGCCGACGTGCGTGCCGAGCTCGCAACGGTCACCCTTGAGCAGGCGCGGGACAGGGCCGCCGCGGCCCTTGGTGCGCGCACGGCGGCAGGGGCGCGGGCCGCGGCATCCGCCTGATTCTCGAAGGTGCCGCGTGAGGGAGGAACGCAGACGCAAGGGGACCCGGCGTTTACTCGCCATCGCGGCATCCGCAGTTCATACTGGTGGGACCGGGGAGTTTTTCGATGATGTTTCGGATGACCCCTCGGGGACGAAATGGGGATCGGCCATGAAGTACAAGCACGCGGAAGAGCGTGGAAATCCGGACGCGGTGTCTTCGGATGAATCACTCGTAGTTCTGGCACGCGCCGGTGATCGGGGTGCCTTCGCTCAACTGTGGCAGCGTCATGCCCAATCCGGGCTGCGAGTGGCCCGACAGTACACCTCGTCCATCGAAGCCGACGACCTCGTGTCGGAGGCTTACGCACGCATCTACCAGCGGGTCCTCGCCGGTGGCGGCCCCGATGGCGCTTTCCGCCCGTATCTCTACACGACGATCCGCAATCTCGCGAGTCGATGGGGTGGCGACCGTCGTGATGTCAACGTAGATGACATCAGAGAGTTTGAAGACCCGATGGCCGCCGAGGACCCGGCAACCATCGCACTCGACCGCACCCTCACCGTGCGGGCATTCCGGGCTCTGCCCGAGCGCTGGCAGTCGGTTCTCTGGTACACCGAGGTGGAGGGAATGGATCCGCACGAGGTCGCCCCGATCCTCGGACTCACCGCCAACGGCGTTGCCGCGCTTTCGTACCGTGCCCGCGAGGGTTTGCGGAAGGCCTGGCTGCAGGCGCACGTCTCCGACGCCACAGCCTCGGGGGAGTGCCAATGGGCGATCGCCCGCTTCGGTGATTTCGCCCGCAACGGCCTCACGGCGCGGGAACGCACCCGCGTCAACGATCACCTCGCGACCTGTGCGCGCTGCTCGATCATCAGCGAGGAGGTGGACGAGGTGGGCTCGCACCTCGCGCTCGTTCTGCTCCCGCTGCTGCTCGGCGGTATCGCCGGTGGCGGTCTCCTTGCATCACTCAGCCTGCCGACATCCGCCGTTGCTGCGACAATCGCGCCCGCTCTGCCGCCCGCTTTCGCGGCGTCCGTGGTCGCCACACCGACAGTGGTGGCGGCACTTACCTCCAGCTCGATTGCTGCGCCGCTCATCGGCACGCTCGCGGTCGCCATTGCCGTCTCCGGAGGGCTCGCGGCGAGTAACGCCTCGCCGGTGACGCCGGCACCGGTGTCGACATCGATCGCACAGCCCTACGACAGCGGGGTGACATCAGCCACTATGCCGACCACAATCGCCAACACGGCAGCGGATACCCCGGGGTCAACGCCCGACGCATCGACCGACAGTCTCGTACCGGCTCCGGGCGCGCTCGGTTCCGCGGTCAACAGCAGCGTCTCCGAGGTTGGAACCGTCGTCGATTCAGTGGTGAAAGACCTCGCGAATCCGGTGAACTCACTCATCCCCGGAATTACCGTTGATCCGGTCGCCGTTGCTGCGCGGACGGCTCCCCTCGGGGTGTTGAGTGCCCTCGATCTGACGGGCACGGCAATCCCCGGTGCGACAATCACGCTTCAGGCGGTCGGCGTCGTGTATGCCACGACAACGGTGTCGCCCCTGGGCACCTGGGCTATCCACGTGACCGCACCGCCGGCATCCGCGGTCGGGCTTCAGCTCAAACAGACCGTGGTGAGCCCACTCGGCATCACTCTCGGCGTGCCCTTGAGGGTCCTTACGAACAGCCTGGGCCTAAGCCTTGAGGTGCTCGCGGGCTGAGCTCGCCTTCTCCGCAAAATATTTTGGCAAACCCGCGTCATAGTTGCACGCTTGAGCGGTCTCTTCTACTAAGAAGAGAAGGGGTTCTCTTCCCACCTCCCAGATGCAGAGGGTTAGGGAGGGTTAGCGGGGGACTGATAGCACCGCTGAGAATGCAAATCGCCGACTGCCCTTCGGGTGGGCAGTCGGCGATTTCTTCGGTCAAAAATGGTGCTACGGTTTGCCGCTCAGAATGGCCGCCTTGACCTCGGCGATCGCCTGGGTCACCTGGATGCCGCGGGGGCACGCCTCGGTGCAGTTGAAGGTCGTGCGGCAGCGCCACACTCCCTCCTTGTCGTTCAGGATGTCGAGCCGAACCTGCGATCCCTCGTCCCGTGAGTCGAAGATGAATCGGTGCGCATTCACGATCGCGGCCGGTCCGAAGTACTGGCCGTCAGTCCAGAACACCGGGCAGCTCGAGGTGCAGGCCGCACAGAGGATGCATTTTGTGGTGTCGTCGAAGCGAGCGCGCTCCACCGGGCTTTGAAGTCGCTCTTTATCCGGTTTCGAAGACGCGATCAGGAATGGCTGCACCGCCTTGAAGCTCTCGAAGAACGGATCCATGTTGACGATCAGGTCTTTTTCGAGCGGGAGTCCCTTGATGGCCTCGACGGTGATCGGCTTCGACAGGTCGAGGTCTTTGAGCAGTGTCTTGCAGGCGAGACGGTTCCGACCGTTGATTCGCATCGCGTCTGAGCCGCACACGCCGTGCGCGCACGAGCGACGAAAGGTCAGCGAGCCATCCTGTTCCCACTTGATCTTGTGCAGGGCGTCAAGCACGCGATCGGTGCCGCCCATCACCACGTCGAAGTTCTCCCAGCGCGGCTCGGAACCAATTTCCGGGTCGAAGCGGCGGATCATCAGGGTTGCGGTGAATGTCGGAATCTCTTCCGGCACCGACGGGCGATTTTCCAAGACTGCATTACTCATGAATCAGTACTTTCTTTCCATCGGCGGATAGTTGGTTATCACAACCGGCTTCCAACCGAGCTTGATATGTTCTCCGGCATCGGCGGACTCGGGGTCGCCGACCAGGTAGGCCATCGTGTGCACCAGGAAGTTTGTGTCATCTCGATCCGGGTAGTCCTCGCGCATATGACCGCCTCGGCTCTCCTTGCGCGAGCGAGCAGAGTAGACGACCACCTCGGCGAGGTCGAGCAAAAAGCCGAGCTCAACAGCCTCGAGCAGGTCGGTGTTGAACCGCTTCCCCTTGTCACGCAGGGCGATGTTCTTATAGCGCGCGCGCAGCCGCTCGATGAGTTCCGTCACTTCGGCGAGAGACTCGTCGGTGCGGAAGATCTGCGCGTTACGATCCATCGAGTCCTGCAGCTCCTTGCGGATGGCGGCGATGTTCTCCGAGCCGTCCCCGCTGCGCACCAGGTCGAGGAGCTGGCGAACTCCAGCTGCCGGGTTGTCGGGAAGTGGCACGAATTCAGCTGTCTTCACATAGGCGACGGCGCTCTTGCCGCTGCGCTTGCCGAACACATTGATGTCGAGCAACGAGTTGGTGCCGAGGCGGTTTGACCCGTGCACGCTTACGCAGGCGCACTCGCCGGCGGCATACAGCCCCGGAACTACTTCGGTGTTGCTTCGCAAGACCTCCGCGTTCACATTGGTGGGGATCCCACCCATGGCGTAGTGCGCGGTCGGCAACACGGGAACCGGCTCGGTGTAGGGCTCGACGCCAAGATAGGTGCGAGCGAACTCGGTGATGTCCGGAAGCTTCTCGTCGATGACGGCCGGTTCGAGGTGGGTGATGTCGAGGTAGAGGTAGTCCTTGTTCGGACCAGCACCCCTGCCCTCTCTGATCTCGGTAGCCATCGACCTCGACACGATGTCTCGCGGAGCGAGGTCCTTCAGTGTCGGAGTGTATCTCTCCATGAACCGCTCGCCGCTGGCATTGCGAAGGATCGCGCCTTCTCCACGCGCTGCTTCCGAGAGGAGGATGCCGAGCCCGGCAAGCCCGGTGGGATGGAACTGGTAGAACTCCATGTCCTCGAGCGGAAGGCCCTTGCGCCAGATGATCCCGACGCCGTCACCGGTGAGGGTGTGGGCGTTCGAGGTTGTCTTGTAGATCTTGCCGAATCCACCGGTGGCGAAGATAATCGCCTTGGCTTGGAAGACATGCAGCTCTCCAGTGGAGAGCTCATAGGCGACAACGCCGGAGGGGCGCTCCGTGGTGGTGCCGAATGCGTCCGTGACCTCCGTCATCAGCAGATCGAGCACGTAAAACTCATTGAAGAAGTTGATGCCGAGCCTGACGCAGTTTTGAAACAGCGTCTGCAGGATCATGTGACCGGTGCGGTCAGCGGCGTAACAGGCGCGACGTACCGGTGCCTTGCCATGTTCCCGCGTGTGACCGCCGAAACGGCGCTGATCGATTTTGCCCTCTGGCGTGCGATTGAAGGGGAGTCCCATGTTCTCGAGATCGAGAACGGCATCGATGGCCTCTTTGGCGAGGATCTCGGCCGCGTCCTGGTCAACGAGATAGTCGCCACCCTTGACGGTGTCGTAGGTGTGCCACTCCCAGTTGTCTTCCTCGACGTTGGCGAGTGCCGCCGCCATCCCCCCCTGCGCCGCACCGGTGTGTGAGCGCGTGGGATACAGCTTCGAGATAACCGCGGTGTTCGCATGCGGTCCGGCCTCGATGGCCGCCCGCATTCCGGCTCCGCCAGCGCCAACGATGACGATATCGAACTGGTGGTGGTGCACGCCATCAATGATTGAGGAGGTGCCTGGCGCGTCGGTTGTGGTGGTGTCTTCGGCCATTATCTGTTCAGCCTTACTTCGCCGCGCAGAACGACGGGAGCAACTCGGCGGGCGAGCCCGCAGGACATGGGTCGAAGGTGTAAATCACAAGAGTTCCCAGCAGGATCAGTAATAGGGCAGACGCGAGAAGGGCGCCCTTGAATATGCGACGAACGAGGGGGTTGGCCGCGTAGTCGTTCACGATGGTGCGCATACCATTTGCGCCATGGATGAGGGCGAGCCAGAGCAGCAGGGTGTCCCAGATCTGCCAGAACGGCTGTGACAGCTTGCCGCCGACGAAGCCGAAGTCGATGGCCTTGACTCCCGCTCCCGCGACGAGGTTGACGAAGAGGTGTCCGAAAATGAGCACGATCAACACGACGCCACTTGCACGCATGTAAATCCAGCCCCATTTCTCGAAATTGAAGCGTGAATGCTGTTGGGTGCGCGACGAACGCGGGCTCTCAATCGTTGCGGTCATGATCACGCCCCTCCGAAGATGTGAATGAGCTGCCGGGGCAGGAAGCCCGCCATCAGTACGACCCACAGGCCGATGACAATCCAGAACATCAGGCGCTGGTGCTTGGTGCCGACGCTCCAGAAATCGATGAGGATGATGCGGAGGCCGTTCAGGGCGTGAAACCCGATTGCTGCGACAAGGGCAGCCTCACCGAGCCCCATGATCGGCGTCTTGTACTGGTCGATGACCGCGTTGTATGCCTGCGGGCTGAGTCGCACGAGCGATGTGTCGAGAATGTGCACGAGCAGGAAGAAGAAAATCGCGACTCCGGTGATGCGATGCAACACCCACGACCACATGCCTTCCCGACCGCGGTACAGCGTTCCTCGAGGAACCCGCGGAGCGGAGATCCTTGGTAGCGGAAATTTCTTGTCTGGCATGGGTGCAGCCAGGGCCCCCGCCGACTTCTCTGGCACGAGCAACCCTCCTTGGCATCGGTCAGCCCCGACGATGGGACTCGTCAAATGTGTACTAAGCGAACGTCTTCTACTCTATTGCTGACGATCGGGAGCTCGCTGCCAAACGGTGGCCACAGTGTCTCGATAGCGAGTGACTTCACAGCCAGTGAGGCAAACAGCGGTGTGCGCTGCGGGCGACCGAATTCTCCAGCGACCGCGCCTTCCGGATGAACCGCACCTCCGCGCGGGCTGCGCCTCCGGATAGTGTGAGCGTCATGGCCATACCGATTGAACCGCTTGATCGCTTCTACTGCGTCATCCCGGCCGGCGGCATCGGCTCGCGTCTCTGGCCGCTCTCTCGTGCCGACGCGCCGAAGTTTCTTCACGATCTCACCGGGTCGGGAAGCACCCTGCTTCGCGCCACCTGGGATCGACTCGCGCCGATTTCGGGCCCGGACCGCATCATGGTGGTCACCGGCCGCGCCCATCGTGCCGCGGTAGAGGCCCAGCTTCCCGACCTCATCGATCCGAATGTGGTGCTTGAAAGCGAGCCGAAGGATTCATCGGCCGCGATCGGACTGGCCGCAGCCATCCTCGTTCGGCGCGAACCGGATGTCATCATCGGTTCTTTCGCCGCCGACCACGTGATCTCCGACCAGCGCGGCTTTCGCCGGGCGGTTGTCGAGGCGGTTGCGGCGGCACGGGCGGGCTACATCGCGACGATTGGAATCACTCCAACGGATGCGGCAATCGGCTTCGGCTACATCCACTGCGGAGCCGCCCTCGAGATCCCTGATGCCCCGCGTGCCGTGAGCGGAGACAGTTTCGTCGAGAAACCCGACCTGGCCACCGCGCAGTCCTATCTCGAGGACGGCAACTACCTGTGGAACGGCGGTATGTTCATCTCCCGCGCCGATGTGCTGCTCCGGCAACTCGGCGAGACCGAGCCAGAACTTCTCGCCGGGCTCGAGGAACTCGCGGAAGCCTGGGATACCCCGCGCCGCGGAGCCGTGGTCGACAGGGTGTGGCCTGAGCTCAAGAAGATTGCAATCGATTACACCGTCGCCGAACCGGCGGCTGCAGCGGGCCGCCTCGTCGTCATCCCCGGCGATTTCGACTGGGACGATGTCGGCGACTTCGCCGCAATCGCCAAACTTCACTCCGGAGGCCGCAAATCCGACCTCGCGATCCTCGGCGAGAACGCCCGGGTGCTCGCGGATGCCTCGAGCGGGGTGGTCATCAGCCAGACCGGCCGCCTGATCTCCCTCATCGGCGTCACCGATATCGTCGTGGTCGATACGCCGGACGCTCTCCTGGTCACCACCAGCGCCAACGCGCAGCGGGTGAAGTCCGTCGTCGATGCTCTCAAACTGTCGGGTCGAAGCGACGTTCTCTAGGTGACCCGCGTGCTGCCGTGCAGCGAACGGTGGTGTTTCTGGTGGCGCTTCCCGGTCCTGGCATCGCGCTCGGCGCGCTTCTGATCCTTTCGCCGGACCACGGGGGCAGTCTTACATTTCCTGAACATTTCAGAGCTATCGTCGCTAGGTGACGGTTCGGCCACGGCCGTGCCGTGAGGCCATCCGAGATTCCCATCTTTCGCTAACGTGTACACCACTAAGCCCCAGCGTTTTCCGCTGGGCAGCATCTTGGAGGACACCTTGAGACTCACTTCTCGCAGCCGACTGTTGGGCGGCCTTGCCACAATCGGAGTTGCGGCGCTGCTCGCCGGTTGTGCATCGGCGCCAGTACCAACCACGAAAAACAGCGCCGCGGCGTCCAATTTCAAGCCCTGCATGGTCTCTGACCAGGGCGGGTTCGATGACAAGTCGTTCAATCAACTTGGCCTCGAAGGCCTGCAGAGTGCCGCCAAGAAGCTGGGTGTTAAAGAGGCGCATGTGCAGTCGGTCACCGAAAATGATTATGTACCGAACCTCGCCCAGATGGTGGGCCAGGGTTGCAACCTCATCGTGACCGTTGGGTTCAACCTGGCCAACGCGACCAGGGACGCGGCCAAAGCGAACCCCAAGGTGAACTTCGCGCTGGTTGACTCCGCGCTCTCCAACGCTGATTTTTCAACGCTGACCCTCCCGAATGTGAAGCCAGTGCTTTCCGACACCGCGCAAGCGGCATTCCTGGTCGGTTACGCGGCAGCGAGCTACAGCAAGACCGGCGTCATCGGCACCTTCGGCGGAGTAAAGATTCCGCCGGTCACCATTTTCATGGATGGCTACGCTGACGGTGCGGCGTACTTCAATAAGCAGAAGAACAAGAACGTCAAGGTGCTTGGCTGGGATGTCAAGGCGCAGAACGGAGCCTTCACCGGCGGTTTTGCTGCCGGCACCGAGGCTCAGAACGCCGCTCAGACCCTGATTGATCAGAACGCCGATGTCATCCTTCCGGTCGGCGGACCGATCTTCCAGAGCGCGGGCGCAGCCATCGTCAGCTCCGGCAAGCCGATTGCCCTGATCGGGGCGGATGCGGATGTCTTCGTGACCTTCCCGAAGTACGACGACCTCTACTTCTCGTCGATCATGAAGAACATGAGTGGAGACATCGCCGATATCGTTGCTGCTACTGCTGCCGGCAAGTTCGATGCCACGCCCTATGTGGGAACGCTGGAAAACGGCGGCGTCAGTATGGCACCGTTCCACAAGTTCGAGTCGAAGGTCGACTCCGGTCTCAAAAAGGAACTCGACGCCATCAAGGCCGATATCATCAGCGGCAAAATCAAGGTCGAGTCTCCCTCCACCCCCAAGTAGGCGAAGTAGCGTTCGGACAATGTTCTGAAAAGCACCACTTCGATAGTCGGGGAGACCAGCGTCGCTGGCCTCCCCGACTCATTTCCGTTCGTCTTTCC